>MGXA01000001.1 GCA_001801215.1 Gallionellales bacterium RIFCSPLOWO2_02_FULL_59_110
CACGCTTCGCTATATAATCGCCGCCCGTATCGCCCGGCAACTCCAGCGATGTCCGTGCTGCGGCTCGGTTAAACGTAATTTGTGACACAGTGAAACTAACGAAGAATCATCAATAGGCTATCGTGAAGCTGACGCGCTCGTAATCGATGCCGCGCTCGACGCTGAAACCCAATTTAACAAACTCTTTCTCGCCGTTCTGATGCAGGATTTCTACCACGCGATCCGTCTGGAACCAGTCGCGCGGAATGATCAGGCTGGCCGGAGTGTTTATCGCCGCAACGACCGGCAGCAGGAATGCCGGAACGTATTTTTCCGACACGGTCATGTTCACGCCGGTGGCGCGCATGCTGACCGCTTCGGCAGAACCGGGCAGGTAGCGCACCCCGATCTGCAATTTTCCGCTGCGCGTCACGTTCGTCCATGCCGTGGCGCCCAGCATGAAGGTCTCGGCGTCGCTGGCATGCAAGGCAACCAGCTGGTTGTAGCTTAGCCGCCCGCCGAACGTATCCTCGCGCACCAGACGCGCTCCCGATATGCTCTCGTTCTGGAATTGCCAGGTTTCCAGCGGGTAGCCCATTTCCAGCAGTTCCTTGTTGTGCGCGTCCTGCAGCACCTGGCCGAAGGCCTCGGCCGATTTACGCGCCGTATTGCCCGGAGCGGTGTCGCGCCCCGGTTGCCTGAAGGGCTTTCCGGACAGATGCGCGTAAATGCCTTCCGGTTTGTAGCAGAGCTGCGCGTGCTGCGCGACAGGCCGCCGCTCGCCAAAGCGTGTGCTGCGGTCTTCGCACCAGCACTGGTGCAAAAAAGTGAGGAACTCGATGCAATCGCTGCTGTTGCAGTGCTCGCACAGGTTGAGTTGCCGCGGTGTCTGGCCCTGCTGCAGGAGGATAGTCTTGACGCGCAGCAATTTGCTCAATGGCATCGTCGCCAGGTAGCGCATCGTGTCACTATGTGCGACCCGTCCGACCGGCTGCAAGCCGTAAGTGCCGGCCAGGTCCGTCGAGAGCGGCGGCGCTTCTCCCTTGCTGACGGTATAGATGCTCTCTATGGTCACCGTATTGCTCCACTGCGTCAGCCAGTTGTCCAGCAGCTGCAACTGCGAGCGGGTCAGCTCGGCGGGGCGCGCATAGCTGGCCAATTGGGTTTTCACATAAACGCTGCGGCAACTGCTGCGCGGATATTTCTGGTTCAGCGGATCGCTTACCTCGTCCGTCTGAAAATTCTGCTCTTCGGCGAAAGCGTACAGCTCATGCAGTTGATGCCACAGCTTGCCGTCGAATTCGTAGCCGGTGCGCAGATGCTCGAAAATTTCCAGCCCGCTATACAGCAGGCAGCGCTGGCACAGAAACGCGCCATGTTTTGCGAGCTGTTTGTCGCCGCTCATGTAGCCTTGCAGGCAGCGCTGGTAGCCCAGCACCATGGCCTGCCAGAGCTGCACGATGGCGACGAATACCATCAGCTCGCTTTCGTTCAGCGGCAATGGCTTGGCGATAAGTTTTTTGGCGTAATCGTCCTGCACATAACCGACAGTTTCGCGCAGCTGCTCCATGGTATTCAGCCGTTCCATTCCGCGCACCGGATAGCGGTTGAATTCGCTGATCTGGGCGAAAAGCATGCTGTGGGCCAGTTGCAGATTGGTCAATTGCAGTTGCCCGAGCCACTTTGCGCAACCCGCCGCATCCTTGAAAAGCGGGTTGGCGCGGTCGTCGGTCGGTTCGAGCGGAAGTGTCAGCATGGTTGTATATGGGTGCAGGCCGACACTTTCCACGAGGCGCGCTTGCCAGTCAAGTAGGAGCGTGATTTGTCGCGCCCCGTCCTGTCCGGGCGCGAAGCAGCGGCGCGATACCCGCAGAGAGCGGGAGCCTCTCCGGGATAAATCGCGCCCCTACAGCAGCACGCGCTCGATGCCGCCATGATTGGCCTTGTTGACATAATCCTCCAGCCAATCCGGGCCGAGCAGGTGGCGGGACATTTCGATGACGATGTAGTCCGAGGTGGTGCCGCTGTCGTCGTTGTAGCGCGACAAGCCCTGATGGCAGGCCGGGCAGGAGGTGAGGATTTTGACTTCGCCGGCAAAGCCGTCGGCGCGCAGCGCGGCGGTGCCCTTGCGCATTTCCTCTTCCTTGCGGAAACGCACCTGGGTCGCGATCTGCGGCAGCGATACGCCGAAGCTGCCGGCTTCGCCGCAGCAGCGATCATTGAGCTTTACGTCGGTCCCCATCAATTCGCAGGCGACCTTGAGCGGCGCATGGGTCTTCATCGGCGAGTGGCAAGGGTCGTGGTACATGAAGCGCACTCCCTCGACTCCCTGAAGTCTTACCCCCTTCTCCAGCAAATATTCGTGGATGTCGAGCAGGCGGCAGCCGGGGAAAATTTTCTCGAACTGGTACTTCAGCAACTGATCCATACAGGTGCCGCACGACACGATCACCGTCTTGATCTCGAGGTAATTCAGCGTGTTCGCCACGCGGTGGAACAGCACGCGGTTGTCGGTGGCGATCTGGCTGGCTTTGTCGCCCTGTCCGGAAGCGTTTTGCGGATAGCCGCAGCACAGGTAGCCGGGAGGCAGCACGGTGATTGCGCCGAACTCGTACAGCATCGCCTGCGTCGCCAGGCCGACCTGGCCGAACAGCCGCTCCGAGCCGCAGCCGGGGAAGTAAAACACCGCCTCGGAGTCCTCGTTCAGCTTGTGCGGGTTGCGGATGACCGGCACGATGCTGGGGTCCTCGATGTCGAGCAGCGCGCGCGAGGTTTTCTTGGGCAGGTTGCCCGGCATCGGCTTGTTGATGAAGTGGATCACCTTCGCATGGCCGGGCGGGAAAAGCAGCGGCGCGCCGCCCACGGTGGCCGGCGGATGTTTGAGCTGGCCGCCCAGCAGGCCGAGGCGCTTGGCGATCCGGTGGCCGCCGCGCTGCACCTTGTAGCCCAGCTCGATCATCGCCTTGCGCAACAGCTTGATGACGGTCGGATCGGTGGCGGTCAGGAACAGCATCGAGGCTGCGCTCACCGGGTTGAATTTTTTCTTGCCCTGTTTGCGCAGGAAGTTGCGCATCGCGACCGACACATCGCCGAAGTCGATGTCCACCGGGCAGGGGCTCTTGCATTTGTGGCAGATCGTGCAGTGGTCGGCGACATCGCAGAATTCGGCAAAATGCTGGATAGAGACGCCGCGCCGCGTTTGCTCTTCGTACAGGAACGCTTCGATCAACAGCGAGGCGGCGAGAATCTTGTTGCGCGGCGAATACAGCAGGTTGGCGCGCGGCACGTGGGTGTTGCACACCGGCTTGCATTTGCCGCAGCGCAGGCAGTCCTTGAACGAATCGGCGATCTCGCCCAGCTCGCTCTTTTCCAGGATCAGGCTCTCCAGCTCCATCAAGTTGAAGCTCGGCGTATAGGCGCGTTCCAGGTTGCTGCCCTTGAGCAGCTTGCCCTTGTTGAAGCGCCCCTCAGGATCGATGCGCTGCTTGTAGTCGGCGAACGCGGCGATCTCCTGCGGTTCGAGATAATCGAACTTGGTGATGCCGATGCCGTGCTCGCCGGAAATCACTCCGCCGAGGTCTTTTGCCAGGCGCATGATGCGATCCACCGCAGCATAGGCCTGTTGCAGCATCTCGTAGTCGTCCGAATTCACCGGGATATTGGTGTGCACGTTGCCGTCGCCAGCGTGCATGTGCAACGCGACGAACACGCGGTTTTTCAGCACGCTCTGGTGGATCGCGTTGCACTGCTCGAGGATAGGCTGGTAGGTCGCGCCGCTGAACATCTGGCGCAGCGGTTCGCGCACCTCGCGCTTCCACGAGGCGCGCAGCAGATGGCGTTGCACCGCGTCGAACACGGTAACCGCATCCTGTTTATCCTCGGGAGCATACAGTCCCTCGCCGAGCGGTGCATCGAGGTTGTCCAGCAGCCACTGCCAGCGCGTGCGCGCCTCGGCGAGCATCTGCTGCGCGGCCTGCGGGCGGTTGCCGAGCAGTTCGGCGTCGCCGAGCTGTGCGTCATCCTGATAATAAAGCGGCAGTTCGCCGGCGAAAAATTCGTCCAGCGCGCCGAGCAGCTTGAGCTTGTTTTTCAGCGACAACTCGATGTTGATGCGCTCGATACCGTCGCAGTAATCGCCCATGCGCGGCAGCGGGATCACCACGTCCTCGCCGTCGCGCAGGTTGGCCAGGCGCACGATTTCCGAGGAGGCGGCGGCTGTGGCATCCGCGTCGTCGCTCACCACATCGGCGATCAGCACCATCTTCGGACGGGTGCCGCGCCTGGCCTTGGTGGCGTAGCCCACCGCCTTGAGATAGCGCTCGTCGAGATGTTCCAGCCCGGCCAGGAATACCTGGCAGGCGGAAAACGGAGTAGGGGGGATGCTGCATTTGTCGAACAGTGCGGTAATCTCGACGATGGCGGGCACCGCCTCGCGCACCTGGCCGAAGAATTCCAGGCATACCGTGCGGACATGCGCGTGGGCGTGGTGCAGGATGAAGCGCGCCGAGGTGATGATGCCGTCGCAGCCTTCCTTCTGAATGCCGGGCAGGCCGGAGAGGAATTTGTCGGTGACGTCCTTGCCCAGCCCGGCCTTGCGGAACGCGCCGCCGGGGATGTTGAGCAGCTCCGGTGCGCCGTGCGGCGTTTTGCCGTCCGCCTCGTAGCGGCTGATGCGGAACGTGGCGGTTTCCGTGTCGTGGATCTTGCCGAGGTTGTGGTTGAGGCGCTCGACCTCCATCCACAGGCCGTCCGGCGTGACCATGCGCCACGAGGCGAGGTTGTCCAGCGCGGTGCCCCACAGCACCGCCTTTTTTCCGCCCGCGTTCATCGACACGTTGCCGCCGATGCACGACGCATCCGCCGAGGTCGGATCGACCGCGAACACCAGCTTGTTGGCTTCCGCCGCCTCCATCACGCGCCGCGTCACCGCGCCCGCGCCGCAGCGGATCGTCGCGTATGGCTCGGAGAGGCCGGGCAGCACCAGATGCTCTACCGCGGAGAGCGAATCCAGCTTCTCGGTGTTGATCACTGCGGAGAACTTGTCCAGCGGCACCGCGCCGCCGGTGTAGCCGGTGCCGCCGCCGCGCGGGATGATGGTCAGCTTGAGAGAAATGCAGGCGCGCACCAGCGGCGCAACCTCCGCTTCGGTGTCGGGGTGCAGCACCACGAACGGGTATTCCACGCGCCAGTCGGTCGCGTCGGTCACATGCGAGACGCGCGCCAGGCCGTCGAACTGAATGTTGTCGCGGCGCGTGATGCGGCCCAGCACGCGCAGGGCGCGTTTGCGCAATTGCAGGGTCTGTTCGAATTCGGCGGCAAACTGGTCGATCGCAGCAGCGGCGAGTCCGAGCAGGCGCTTTACCTTCTGGTTGCGGCTGTCCTGATTGGCATTGTCTGCGCCGGCTTCCGCCGCGTCTTCGGTCTCACGGCGGCGCGCCTCGATGGCGTTCAGGCGGTGATGCAGCGCGCCGATCAGCGCCTCGCGGCGCTTGCGGTTGGCGAGCAGATCGTCCTGCAAATACGGGTTGCGCGCCAGCACCCAGATATCGCCCAGCACCTCATACAACATCTGCGCCGAACGACCGGTGCGGCGTTCTTCGCGCAAGGTATTGATGATCTCCCATGCCTCGTCGCCGAGAATGCGTAAGACCACCTCGCGGTCGGAGAACGAGGTGTAGTTATAGGGGATTTCGCGCAAACGTGCCGTCATGGAGTTCCTTGGAGCAAGACGCGCATTTTACCTTAGAGTCAATTTCAGCAGGTTCCATATTCTGCATCAACCTGCCGGAAAGAATCGGATCCGGTTGCCGGTCATAAGGACACCCACAGATTCATGCACCAGCTCTCGTTTCGTAATCCTGTCGTTCAAGCGCAGCGGGAGTCGGGCGGCATAAACGCGTTGACTTGAGCGGCAAAGGTGTTTATGCTTTTCGTGCCTTGCATCAAGGGCATAACGGCATGCGCCGTGGCGAAGGAACGGGGCTCATCATGAATAATGCACTGTACATCTTTCATGCGCTTCACGAAATGCCGCCTGGCGGCTTGCATACCGCGATCGCTCGACTGAAAGCGGTATCCACCCCCGTCGATACCCGCGACCCTTCGCTCACCATCAGGGAGACGGAGGTGCTGCGCTGGTTCAAGGAAGGCAAGACGAACTGGGAGATTGCGCAAATCCATCGCGTCAGCCAGAACACCATCAAGTTCCATATCAAAAACATACACCGCAAACTCAACACTGCGAACAAGCACCATGCCGTCGCAATCGCCATGGAGCGAGGCCTGATCGGCTGTCTGGCCACCTACCCTAAGGGGTATTTCGCACCTTCGACACGCGCGGTACGCTTCCAATCATAGCTACAAACGGAGGTTGATCAATATGCTTTCCGCCATCGCACGCCGCAGCCCCATCCGATAATCGTGATGAATGATCGCGCCACGAATCTCCAGTCCTTAGAAGTGCATCCGGGCTGGCTGGCTGTGCAAGCCTGCCATTGTCGCGATGAACCCATGCAGCCCTGCAGACGGGAGCGAGCCGGGCGAACATTTATTGGCGCGCAGAATAAATTGCTGCTGTCCTGCGGTCGCCGCGCGCGCGGAATTGCGTTTTTCGTGATCTGCGCGTTGTTGTTGCCCCCCGCCTTCGCTGACGAGGGAGGGCGCGCCAAATGGATTCCCCCTCCCCCCCCCACCGACTGGTCGCCCGCGCGCCCGCCGCCCGGCTATTCGGCCGACGCCTATTCACCTGACAAGGTCAAACCCGACTTCGCCCCGGACGTCGATCCGGCGGCCGGGATCAACCACGCCTACGACCCCAATGCCGATCCGCTGCATCCGACCAAGAATCCGGATGTCGACCCCGGCCCGGGCTGGGATAGAACGCCTGATGGTGTGAGACGGCCAGCAGATCAGAGCCCGGGGGTGAGCGCGAGCACTGCCGATTGGGAATGGGGCGAGCGTTATTACGACTCCCAGTTCGACGCGACACTGGTCATCACCAACAACTGCAAGTCGTGGCAGCCGGTCAGCATCTTCATCTTTGACCTGCCTTTTCTCACCCTGCCGTCGCACCTGACGGTGCCGCCCGGCTCGACCTCCGTCATCGGCAAAGTCAAGCTTCCGCCCGAGCCGCCGCCGCCAATGCGCCTCGGCCTGCCCGGCGAGCCCGGCTGGGGACATGTCGATTACGGCAAGGCGCTCGGGCCGAACCCCGTGTTTACGTTCCCGCCGCCGAAGCTGCACCAGCCGAACTTCGTCAAGATCGAAGGCCGCGTCGTAGCCTGGCATCCTTGGTCGCCTCCTGACTGCAATCCCAGGCGCGAGACCTACAACGTCAGCGGCCACATCCATTTCCGCCCGCCGCCGCCGGAGGGTGATGGTGGGCCGGAGAAGATCGCAAGCCCGGGCGTATGCCAGGTTTACTGGAATATCGGGGTGCCGCCGGCGCAGTTGAAAGACGAGGACTGCACGGCGGAGATGCGCGAACTGGCGCGCGCCTTCCGCGAGCGGGTTTTGCCCTCATACATTTTCAATTCGCCCGAAGACTGGCTGTGGCTGCCGGACG
Organism: Gallionellales bacterium RIFCSPLOWO2_02_FULL_59_110; assembly: GCA_001801215.1. GTDB lineage: Bacteria > Pseudomonadota > Gammaproteobacteria > Burkholderiales > Gallionellaceae > Gallionella. The sequence goes on from MGXA01000001.1 coordinate 7,544, forward strand.
GCAAGGCGATCGGCGCGATGCAGATCCAGGATCTCCTCGCCATGAAAGCCCGGGCGAGCGCCATCATGGGGAGGCCATACTGACATGATGCGCCCGCGCCGCTTCCCGATACTGCTTCAGGCCTGTGCCGTCGTCTTTACCTTCGCGATGGCACAAGGCAGTTCGCTGGCCGATGACGATTTCGAGCGCCGCGCGGCGCAGGCCGCGCAGACCGAGCGCGGCTTCTACGAGAGCGGCGGCGCACGCGACACCAGCGTCATCCCGAATGCGCAACCTGCGGCGCGCGCGCCGACCCACATCGAGGAAGCCGATCGCAAGGTCGCCGATCGCGAAGCGGCGCGGCGCGCCGCCGAGCGTGCCGCCGAGGATAGCAAGGTCGCGCGGCTGGCCGACCAGCTCGAAACTTCGCGTGTCCACCATGGCGCCATCCTGCGCGGGCTGGACGAGCAGCGCGCGAGTCTCGCGGCCGAGCTTGCATCGGCCGAACGGGCCGGTGCGGCGGATCGGGCACGCACGCTCAAGAGCCAGTTGGCTGCGGTCGACGACGCGTTGGCGGCCAAGCAGAACGAGGTCGCGCGCTACGAGGCGCGCCTGCAAACCGAGATCACCAAGGCACAGGCCGAGCCGCGCGCCGCCGAGGAGGCGCGGAGGATAACCGAAACGACCGAACTCGCCAGTCGACTGCGCACCCAGGAGGCGCAGATCGAGGCAGGCAACGCTGCCTTCGAGGAACGGATAGGGGCCATCGACGCCGCCATCGATCAGGCGCGCAGCAACGGTCTCAACGAGGTCGCCGAACAACTCGAACAGACGCGCCGCAAGACCGTCGATGCCCAGCAGGCCTTTCTTGCAGGGCAGGAAGCGACCCGCGGCGCCTCCCGTCGCGATCTCGACCGCGCCTACGCCGCCAATCGCGCCGATGGCATCGGGCCGACCAGCACCGTCGGCCTGGAATCGGCCATCCGGCGTGCAGCGATTACAACCGGGAACGATCCGGCCAGCGCCGTCAATCTCGTCGATCATGCTGCGGTCGACAGCACTGCGGCGAGCGCCGCGCGCGCCGCGAGCGGCGCGCCGGCCAGCACCGAGCACGTCAGCATCTTCAACGACATCAACAGCGAATCGCTGCGCGACTTCGCGCTCGATTATGCGGCCGAGGCGCGCACGACCTACGGCAGTTGGGAAGGCTTCAAGGGCCGTGTCCTCGAAGGCTACGTGGCCGGGGTCGGCAAGGGCGCGCTGGACGCGGTCAAGGGACTGTTCGACGTCGTGGTCGGACTCGGCGACCTGACCGGCGAAGCGCTCGAGGATGCGCTCGAGCGCCTGACCGGCGCCGAACTCGATGTCTTCGGTGACGAGAAGATGCGGGTCGTGCGGGATATGCTCGAATCCGGCGCGCGTCTTTACGGCACGGACGATCAGGCGGGCCTCGAAGAGGCGCGCAAGCTCCTGGCCACGGCTGATGCCATCCAGACCCTGCTCCGGCGCAAGGCCGAGCAGATGGCGGGTTCCGGCGAGAAAGGGATTCGCGAGTCCATCAACATCGTTGGCCAGGCCGCCCCGCAGGTGCTGGGCGCCGAAGAATTGGCCGTGCGCGGTGCGGTCGCCGTAACGCGCGCGGCCGGCGTCGGCGCGCGCGTCGTCACCGGGGTCGCCAAGGCCGATGCCGCAGCGGATGCGGCGCGCGCGACCGGTGCGGCGACCGATGCCGCGCGCGCCGGTGATGCTGCAACCGGCACCGGCGCAACCGCAGGCGCCGCACCCGCCATCCGTACCGGGCCAGAGGCCACTGCGCCCACTGTCCGCATGGGGCCTGAAGCTACCGCGCCTACCGTCCGCATGGGGCCGGAAGCCACCGCGCCCACCATCCGCACCGGACCCGAAGCCACTGCGCCCACTGTTCTTACCGGACCCGACGGTGCGCCGACCGGTACGGGGCGAACCAACCTGGACGAAAGTCCCACCGCACTGAACGGGGAGCGTGGCACCGCGGAGCCGCGGCCTGCGAGCGGGCTGCCCCCGCCGGCGCGCGGCCCGCCCCTCCAGGCAGATGCCGTCCTCGTCCGTCCCGATGGCTCGGCGACGTTGGTGATGGAGGACGGACGTCAGTTTCCCCTCGGCAAGGAGGTCGGACGTGGCTCGACGACAACGGTCTACGAGGTTCCGGGGCGCGACGGCATCGTGGTCAAGGTCACCACAGGCGGCGCAGATGCCCTGGACGATGCCGGCTATAAGGTCATCAAAGGCCTCGACCCCCACGGCGATGTTATCGAAGTACCGACCATCCATCGCCAGTACGAAGGCACGGACATTCGCAGCATCGATGGCGCCGAGACCGGTGTCGTCACTGTCACCGACAAGGCACCAACCGATTTCAAGCGCGCGACCGACATCCAGAGACCCGGCGGCGGTATGACACCCGGCCAGATCAGCGCCTACCGCCGCGCGATGGACAAGCTCAACGATCAGGGCTTCGTGTGGCTGGACAGCAAGAACGACAATTACACTTTTCGCAAGGTGACCGGCGCGGATGGCGATGAATGGCGGCTGGTCGTGGTCGATCCCGGCGGCATCGTGCCGATGAAGGGCCGCGATCCCGACGCCGCCCGTGCCCTTCAGCGCGCGCTAGACACGCCGTCCGAAGCGTCGCGTGCAGCGCCCGAATGGGAGGTCGGTCGTGGTGTGCAAAGCGGCCGGATACTTCACCACGAGGATCTCGCTGCACGTTTCGACGATCTGGTCGACTGGGAAGCGATCCAGAATCTCACCGGCAAGCCTTACAATTCGCTAGGCCGGAACGCCAGGTCACGCATCCCGTGGCTTTCGGAAGAAATCTTTCCTTTCAATCCGCGTAACGGCTTCGACTATCCCGAGTTACCCGAGGCGCTCAATGCACCGGTTCCAGCGCCTACCCCTGCTCCTGCACCTGTGCGGACGGGCGGAGTGCCGCCAGTGGATCGGTCGGCGCCGACTGCGCCCGATACCAACGCAGCATCCGTGGCACCGACACCCGTACCAGCCGACACGCCCCGTGCCATGACCCATTCCGGCACGGAGGATACGGCAGCGGTACGCACTCCGGGCGCCAGCCTCCTGTCCGGCGCTGCGGGCGCGACCGCGCTTACGGTCGGCGGCGGATTCGCCTTGCAGCAGATCATCGAACCGATCTTTTTCGAGTTCGGCGGAGGCAAACTGCCGCCCTACATAGACTTCAAGCAAACCTTCGGCGATACATTCATATTCGAAATCGAGCAGGTCTTTCACATCACCGGCAATAACCCGTTCAACCCGACGGATCCGCTGGGTGGGCAGGAACAGCAGCCTGCGGGCTGTTCGGGCTCGCAGCCGCCCAGCGACACCCAGACGCTGTCCTGTCCAGCGGGACAGAACGGCAGCATCACGCAGGTACGCGCCTATTCCTGTGTCGGCACGGCCTGGACGCCCGGCTCATACCAGACCACGAGCAACACTTGCGCCGCGCCGCCAGCTACAGGCTGCCCGGGCTCGCAGCCGCCCAATGAAACCCAGACGCTGTCCTGCCCCGCAGGGCAGACCGGCAGCATCACGCAGTTACGCACCTATTCCTGTGTCGGCACAGCATGGGCGCCGGGCGACTGGCTGACCACGAGCAACACCTGCGCGGCGCCTGCCGGTTGCCCGGGCTCGCAGCCGCCCAACGAAACCCAGACGCTGTCCTGCCCCGCAGGGCAGATCGGCAGCATCACGCAGGTACGCGCCTATTCTTGTGTCGGCACGGCCTGGACGCCCGGCTCGTACCAGACCACGAGCAACACCTGCACGACGCCGGCGCCGACCGGGTGCGCAACGAACTTCAGCACGGGCAACTACGCCTGTGGCGGCGAGTGCGGCATCGGCTCGGTCGGATTGTCGGTCACCCCGGGCAGCAATACCATGACGGCCAGTCCCTTCGGCGCAAACAGCAGCGCGCAGTTCTCCTGCTCGGGTTCGAGCGCCGCTTCGCAGAGTTCGAACCTGATCATCCTGGGTGCCCCGGGCCACACCTGCACGCTGGGCAGCACCGGCATCCTGACCGCGTTCGGCATTCTGTGCCAGAACAGCGGTGGCGGATCGTGCAACAGTTCGTGCTCGAGGTGAGTCCATGAGGCTTAGTTACTCCATCTGCGTCGCGTTCGCTGTGCTGCTTGGATGCTTGCCTCCAGCCCAGGCACAGGAAGTGCGGCAGCTCAAACGTATCGCTACCCCACAACTTTCCACGCCGCAGGCGACGCAGGCGCTGCCGCCCGGCGCGCGCGCTGCGGCAAGCGCCCGGCCGGTATCGCGTGCAAAGGTCGAGGCGGCGGTAAAGCAGATCGCCTCTGCATGGAACACGCAGCAACTGGAACCTCTGCTGGCCAAAAATTTCTACGACAAGCGGCGCTTGATGGACTCGCTCGGTACAATCGTGCCGCGTGACGCCAAGCTGCGCGTGCTGGGTATCCAGGGCGTCCAGACGCTCAATCAATACGTGCAGGCAGGCGCTCGGGGCGAACAGTTGGTCAGCCGCGTCTCGGCCACGCTGCGCACGCAAGTCGAATTCAACGACCCGAGCAGCGGCTTTCGGCGGCTAGAAGGCGACAACGAAGTCATTCTGCTTGTATACGAACCGGCATCATGAGCGTGCCTGCACTTCACCGTTTTCCGCTCGCTCTCGCAGTGCTGGCCGCCGGTGTCGGCCAGGCTTGGGCAGACGGGCTTCTGGACGACTGGCAGCTAAACGGCAGCAACACGCTGCGGCTGGAAACCTACCGGGTGAACGGCGATCCGCTGGCCGGCCCGTACCGCTTCACCGGCGGCCAGCATTACGACGAGTTCAACGTCAACATGTCGCGCCGTTTATCGCCCTATGACATGGTGCGCGCCCAGTTCTACGGCGTAGCCAACAATTCGGACTATCGCGCACCCGATCTGGGCTTTGTGCCGGAACGGGTGAATGTGATGCGCGAGAACGGCGATAGCGCCATTCCCTATCGCTTCGAGGCGGGCGACTATTTCGCCTACTTCAGTTTCCGCACCTTGCAGCGTTCGCTCAAGGGTGCACAGCTCGAATTGCAGCCGGCGCCCGGCTCATCCGTGCTGCTCGTCTCCGGCGCCAACCAGCCAAGCTGGCGCCATGCCCAGGCCGGCGACGACTGGACCAACGGTATTTCATGGCTCGCCGAGAGCGGGGCGCAGACGCGCTTCAGCGCAAACCTGCTGCACAATTCCCGCCAGGCCGATCCGGTTCTCGGCAAGCCCGATCGCAACCAGACCGTCGCCAGCGTGACCGGCGATCACGCCTGGCAGTGGAGCGCGCAACGCCTGCGCCTCGAAGGCGAATTCGCCGGGCTGCGCGGCGACCATGACGGTTCGGCCGGCGCCAGCGGCGCAATAACGCCCGCAAGCGGTCAGGATCGCAACGGCGCCGGCGCATTCCTGCAATTCACCGGCCAGGCCGCGACCGATCCGCTCGACTATCGCCTGCGCTTCGAGCGCTATGACCGCGACTTCCGCCCAGCCGGGGCGGTGATCGCGCCCGATCGCCGCTCCGGGGAGGCGCATCTAGGCTGGCGTTTCGCCGACGGTTTGGCGCTGCGCGCCCGCGCCCAGCAGTTCATCGATGCGCTTGAATCCGGCAATCAACTCAGGAACAACACCTATGGCGCCAATCTGGCGGGGCCGTTTTTTGCTGGCTCGATCTCGGGGCTGAGCGGCAGCGTCGATATGTTCCATCAGGATTTCAAGAAGCAAGATGCGACCGTCGATCGTGCGATCTGGAACCTCAACGCGAATTTCGCCAAACCTTTGCCCGGCAACTGGGCAGGCAACTTCGGCTTGTTCCGGCAGCAGGTGGAAGAACGCGTGGCGGGCGCGAACGAAGTGCGCAGCACGCAGTTGCAACTGGGGGCCACGCATGCTTTCAATGCGGGCGGCTGGGCCGGTTCGTTCACGCCCGGCATCACGCTGCGCCGCGTGAGCGGCGGCGCCTCGGCGGTCGAGGAGTTCTCGCCCGCGCTTGCTTTCGCGCTGAATCGCAATGCGCATGGCGTGAGCGCAAGCTACAACTATCAAAAGTTGCAACATGACCTCGCCGCGCTCGCGACCGTCGAAGTCAACGCCTTGCGCCTCGATTACCGCTATACGGCCGGAGCCGACATTTTCGGTATCGAGGCTTCCGCCTACGACCGGGACGTGACCATCGGCCAGTTCAACGACACCTATCGCCTGTCGCTGTTCTGGACCCATGCATTCGACAAGCCGGCTCGTGGCGCGGTGCGCCCCGCCGCAATTGCCGCTGCGGACACGCAGGGTATGCTGCCGCGCGACATCGGCGCGCTGGCCGCAGTCGAACCCGGCGCCGGGTTCGACGCCGCGCTCAAGCGCCTCGATGAGTCCGGCTTCCGCGGCAGCGTGCGCCAGGGAAATATGGTCGTTTTCGAGCAGCGCCTGCTCGACGGGATCGAACAGCGCCAGCGCTTCGCGCTCGTGGGCGAGGCCGGGCGCGTCAGCCTGGTTGGGCTTTCAATCAACATCGACGATCCGAACAATACCCAGGCGATCGCGCAGACGTACGAGCGCGTGCGCAAGGCGCTGCTTGATCGTTTCGGCAGGCCTGAATTCACCTTCGAGGAAGGTGAGATCGCCCCGACGTTTGTTGCCGACCTCAATGCGGGCCGCGTGATCCGGGTAATGGAGTGGCAGCTTGAAAACGGCAGGCTGCGGCTCGGCATTCCGCGCCGCCTCGACGGCCAAGCGCGCATCGAGATCCAGCATGCTGCCCGTTTCGGCACCCCGCGCGATGCGTTGTGGAGTATCGAGGAACTGCGCTGAGCGGGTCGCCTATTGCATGAGGGGCGCATCCGGCGCACTTTGCCGGGGAAATCCAATCGCGTCATGGGCCTGCGTTGCGCATGGGCTCTTATGCAGCGCGCCGCTCATGCGGATAAAATGCCGGTCGTATGAACCATCCTCCCGCCAACCCGAACGCGCGCGTGTTCTTCGCCTTGTGGCCCGAGGCCGCCGAGCGCAGGCAGCTGGCCGCATGGCAGGCGCCGCTCGAGCGCCTGTGCGGCGGGCGCGCGATGCGCGGCGAGACTTTGCATAACACGCTGGTGTTCATCGGCGACGTTGCGGTGTATGGCCTTGAAGTTTTGCAACGGGCGGCGCAGGAGATCAGCGTGGAAGGTTTCGAGCTGTGCTTCGACGAGGCGCGCTACTGGGGGCATAACCACATCGTGTATGCTGCGCCGCGCCATGTGCCGCCGCAACTGTTGAATCTGGCCGATGCGCTGGGACGGCGCCTGGACGCGCACCGCTTCCAGTTCGACCGGCGCGCTTACCAGCCGCATGTCACGCTGTTGCGCAATGCGCACTGGAGCGATGCGCCGTTGCCCGCGCTGCCGCCGGTGTGCTGGCAGGCCGAAGATTTTGCGCTGGTGCGCTCCGTGCCACGCGACGGCTTGACGGATTACCGGGTGCTGGCGCGCTTCCCTTTGAACTATGGTGGCGGATAATCGCCATCCTCGAAACCAAGTAACCGGAAACAACCGCATGCTCAATATTTTTACGCTGGAAAACGGCCGCCTGGTCGGCATACAGCCGGATGAGATTGCCGTGCGCAAGCCGATCTGGGTGGATGTCATCGCGCCCGGCGATGGCGAACGCGAATGGGTGGGCAAGGCTTTTTCGCTGATCTTGCCGCAGCCGGAGCATTTGCGCGACATCGAAGCGAGCGCGCGGTTCTACGAGGAGGAAGGCAGGCTGCATCTGCGTTCGGATTTTCTGCTCGGCAAGGAAAGCGATTCGCGCAGCGTCATCGTCGCCTTCGTGCTGTCCGATAACGTGCTGTTCAGCATGCACGACGAAGACACGCCGGTATTCCAGCACTTCCGCCTGCACTCGCACGGACAGCCCGACCTGGTGGCGGACAGTCTCGATGTCTTGGTCGATCTGTACGGTTCCGATGTGGAGTTTTCCGCCGATGCGCTGGAGGAGGCTTACGCCGATCTCGGCGAAATCAGCGATACGGTGCTCAACAACACGCTCAGCGATAAACAGGCCGGTGCGGTGCTGGCCAACATCGCCCACGCGGAACATTTGAACGGGCGCATCCGCCGCAACCTGATGGATACGCGCCGCGCGGTCTCGTTCCTGATGCGCAGCAAGCTACTCGCGCCGGAACAGTTTGAAGAAGCGCGCCAGATCATGCAGGACATCGACTCGCTGGACGGGCATACCGCGTTCCTGTTCGACAAAATCAACTTCCTGATGAATACCACGGTCGGCTTCATCAACGTCAACCAGAACAAGATCGTGCGCCTGTTTTCGGTGGTTTCGGTGGCATTGCTGCCGCCCACCCTGATTGCTTCCATTTACGGGATGAACTTCCGGCACATGCCGGAGCTTCATTGGCCGAACGGCTATCTGTTCGCCTTGTTGTTGATGGTTCTGTCGGTTGCCGTGCCATTCGCGATTTTTTACCGCAAAGGCTGGCTGAAATAGCCGATGCGCCTCTGGTCGCTGCACCCCGTTTATCTCGATGGCAAAGGGCTGACCGCATTGTGGCGCGAGGGCCTGCTCGCGCAAAAGGTCTTGTCCGGCAACACCAGGGGTTATCGCAGCCACCCGCAACTCGACCGCTTCAAACGGCAGGCCGACCCGCTGGCCGCCATTGGCGCCTATCTGCGCGAAGTGCAACGCGAAGCGTCACGACGCGGTTATCGCTTCGACGCAAGCAAAATCCTCTCTGGCGGAAAGGCGCAGCGTATCGGTGTTACCGCCGGGCAGCTCTCCTATGAGCTCGCCCATCTCAAAATCAAGCTGAAAACACGCGACAAGGAAGCTTGCCAAAGGGTTGCCGCGCTCGATATGCCGCAGGCACACCCATTGTTCGAGGCGGTCGATGGCGGGGTCGAGCCGTGGGAAGCGGTCAAGGAGGAGTAATGGCGCCGTGCCTCAATCTGCGGGATTTTGCTGCGCTACGATCTGGTCGATGCACCATGCCGCTGCGGCGAACCCCATGGACGCGGTGACCGTCACCACCGACCCGTAGCCGGAGCAGTTCAGGTTGCCTGCGGCGCAGGCGGCGCCCCTCTTGGTCGGCTCGTCCAGGTACACGCAGGCCACGTTGAACTTCCCGTTCTTGCGCGGACGGATATTGAATTCCTTGATTAGCCGCTTCCTGATGCGCGACAGCAGCGCATCGTGGACGGTCAACCCGAGGTCGGATTGGCGCAGATTGAGGGGATTGTTTTTTCCACCCGCCGCGCCGCACACCACGAGCCGGGTTTTGTTGTGCCGGGCATGCGCGATCAAGGCCGCCTTGGTGCGGGCGCTGTCGCAGGCGTCGATGACGGCGTCGAACGCGCCTTGCGGAATCAGGTCGCGCATATTTTCTTCGGTCAGGAAATCGTCGACGGCATTCACCTTGCAGCCGGGATTGATGTCGCGGATGCGCGCTTCCAGCACCGCCACTTTCGCCGCGCCGAGCGTGCTGCCCAGCGCATGGATCTGCCGGTTCATGTTGGATGCGGCGACATGATCAAAGTCGATCAGCGTGATCTGTCCGATGCCGCTGCGCGCCAGCGCCTCGACCGCCCAGGAGCCGACGCCGCCGACGCCCACCACCGCCACGCGGCTGCGATGCAGCGCCATGCGCGTGCCCTCGCCATACAGGCGGTCGACGCCGCCGAAGCGGCGCTCATGATCGATATCGAGATGGGAAAGCGGCATGTTTATTCTGGAAAAAGCAGTTAGCCACAGAGGTCACAGAGAAAAAACGGCTTTGGAGAGAAGCTCATTTTGTCTTTTTCGGGCGAAACCACGAAAGGCTGATAGGGCTTGGCATTCTCTGTGTTCTCTGTGGCTTGAATTTGATTCTGGTTCATTTTGGTCTGAGTCCGGGGAGCGCGGACAGTGCGTTCTCCGTGGTGATGCGCGCGATTTCTTGCAGAGAAATGCCGCGTAATTCCGCCAGCGTCTGCGCGATACGCGACAAATACTCCGGCTTGTTGGGCTGGCCGCGTTGCAGAAAATCTGGCGGGATGTCCGGCGCGTCGGTCTCCAGCACGATGCTGCCGAGCGGCAGCGTCGCGGCGAGCTCGCGCAGGCGCGTGGCGCGCGAGTGGGTCATCGCGCCGCCGAAACCGAGCTTGAAGCCGAGTTTGATGAATTCCTCCGCCTGCTGGCGGCTGCCGCTGAAGGCGTGGGCGATGCCGCCGCGCACTTTGTTCTGGCGCAGATGCTTGAGGACGATGTCCTGCGCGCGGCGGATATGCAGCAGCACCGGCAGTTCGAATTCGCGCGCCAGTTTCAGTTGGATGGAAAAATAAAATTCCTGCCGTGCGCGGTCGTGGGGTTCGATGAAAAAATCCAACCCGATTTCGCCGACCGCGACGGTCGCAGGCTGCGCCAGACAAGCGCGCAGCGCGAGCAGATCCTCCGGCTGCGCGTTTTCCACGTACATCGGGTGGATGCCGTAGGCGGGCGCGCAATTTGGGAATCGTTCGCACAATTGGCGCACCGCTGCAAAATTGGCGCGCGCCACCGCGGGCACGACGATGCGCCCGACCCCGGCGGTCTGCGCGGCCTGCACCAGCGCGGCCTGGTTGCCGCCGAATTCGGCGGCATCGAGATGGCAATGGGTGTCGATAAATTGCATAAAGCCAAGCTATTGTTTGCAGTCAGTCGTAGGTTGGGTTGAGCGCAGCGATACCCAACAATCAAATTGAGAAGATGATGGGTATCGCTACGCTCAACCCATCCTACACGGGAATAGCCGGATCAATAAGCGGTTCATGTCCCACATCCCTCGCACGGTGCAGCAAGCGCGCGGTCGTCTATGGTCAGCACGATCTTGCCGATCATGCCGCCCGCTTCGATCATGCGGTGCGCCAGCGCGGCCTGTCCCAGCGGCAGTTTGTGCGACACCAGCACGCCTAGCCTGCCTGCTTCGACCAGCCGTGCGCCCGCTTCGAGTATCTTGCGCTGGCGCACGCGCTCGTCATGCAGGTTCATGACCTGCGGGGTGAGCATCAGTTCGTAGCACAGCGACAGGTTGCGCAGCCGCGCGAGTTGCGTATCGGCCAGCGCCAGCGGGGTGGAGAGCAGGGTGACCAGTTTGCCGCCGACGCGCACCGCATTCAGCGAGCGCAGGAAAGTCTCGCCGCCCACCGTGTCGAACACCACATCCGCGCCCTTGCCGCCCGTCCAGTCCAGCGTTTCCTGCACGAAGTCCTGCTCGCGATATTCGATGATCTTTTCCGCGCCGAGGCCATGCGCCAGCCCGAGCTTCTTTTCGTCGCCGACGGTTGCGGCGATATTTGCGCCGAGGTGATGGGCGAGCTGCACGGCGACATGTCCCACGCCACCGGCTGCGGCATGGATCAGGACAGTCTGCCCGGCTTGCAGGTTGGCGCGTTCGACCAGCGCTTCCCAGGCAGTGATCAGCGCCAGCGGCAGCGCGGCGCTGTCCTCCAATGAGAGATTGGCGGGCTTGGCCGCGCAGTAGTCCTCGTGCAGCACAGTGTATTCGGCATAGCAGCCCGGCTCGTCGCCCAGATTCCCGCCCAGCCCGCCGTTGCAGAAATACACCGCGTCGCCGGGCTTGAAGCGCGTCACCGCGCCGCCTGTTTCCGCGACGATGCCCGCGCCGTCGCAGCCGAGGATCGCGGGCAGTTTATCGGGGTGATAGACGGGGTTGGCGCGCAGCTTGGTATCGATCGGATTCACCCCGGCGGCGGCGAGCTTCACGCGCAGGTGGTGCGGCGAGGGCAGCTCCGGTTTGGCGATCTCGCGCAGTTGCAGCACGTCGGCATTGCCGGCGGCGGTCATCAGGATGGCTTTCATCAAATAAATCTCCAAACTCGTCATTCCCGCGCAGGCGGGAATCCAGCGACTCTATCCAAAATGCTTTTTTTGGTTTTGTCTCCGCGTTGCGGAGAACTTATTTTATTGACTGGATTCCCGCCTGCGCGGGAATGACGTCGTCTATCTATCGTGCATCGCTATTCAATGCATCCCGTTCATGCGCTGCGCGAACAGCATCCTGACGAAACGGTGCGGATCCTTCATGCCGCGCTCCGTTTGTTCGGGTGTTGGCGTGTAGTCCTCTCGCCCGGCGAAGACGATCCGAACGGCGCCTTCCGGGTCGGTCAGGCCGCGCTCGATCTGTTCGGGCGTCGGCCGGTAGTCATGGCGGTCGGCAAACCGCGCCCTGATTTCGTTGCTCTTATCGGTCAGCCCGCGCTCGATCTGCGCGGGTGTCGGCGTGTAATCCCTGCGCTCGGCAAATTCCTTCCGTACCGAAAGGTCTGTATTCGTCAGGCCGAGTTCTATTTGCTCCGGTGTCAATTTCTGCATGTTCATGGTTTCTGCAAGTTCGGGGTAGTCATTTCACGAGGGACGCTATGTTAAACTGCGCGCTTCATTTGTGCATCTTTTCGGCGGGGCTGCTATGTCTGGGAATACCTTCGGCACGTTGTTCACGGTGACTTCGTTCGGCGAATCGCACGGCGCGGCAATCGGCTGCATCGTCGACGGTTGCCCGCCGGGCATGTCGTTAGGCGAGGCCGACATCCAGCATGACCTCGACCGGCGCAAGCCGGGCATGAATCGCTTCGTCACGCAGCGCCGCGAGTCGGACACCGTGGAAATCCTGTCCGGCGTGTTCGACGGCAAGACCACCGGCACGCCGATCGCGCTGCTGATCCGCAACGAAGACCAGCGCAGCAAGGACTACGGCAGCATCGCCGAGACCTTCCGCCCCGGCCACGCCGACTATACCTACTGGCAGAAATACGGCATCCGCGACCATCGCGGCGGCGGGCGCGCCTCGGCGCGCGAGACTGCGGCGCGCGTCGCGGCGGGCGCGGTTGCCAAGAAATGGCTGAAGGAGAAATACGGCGTCACGGTGCGCGGCTACCTCACGCAGCTCGGCGAGATCGCGGTACCGTTCAAGAGCTGGGACGACGTGGGCCACAACCCGTTCTTCGCGCCCAACGCCGACGTGGTGCAATCGCTGGAAGATTACATGGACGCGCTGCGCAAGTCCGGCGACTCCATCGGCGCGAGGCTCGCGGTGGTGGCGCACAACGTCCCGGTCGGCTGGGGCGAACCGGTGTTCGACCGCCTCGATGCCGAGATCGCCTACGCGCTGATGAGCATCAACGCGGTCAAAGCCGTCGAGATCGGCGCGGGCTTCGCTTGCGTCACGCAGAAGGGCAGCGAACACGGCGACGAACTCACGCCGAACGGATTTTTATCCAACAACGCGGGTGGCATCCTCGGCGGCATCTCCACCGGACAGGACATCGTCGCGCACTACGCCGTCAAACCCACTTCCAGCATCCGCCTCTCGCGCCACTCGATTAACAAGGCGGGCGAGGCGGTGGATGTCTCTACCGAAGGCCGCCATGACCCCTGCGTCGGTATCCGCGCCACGCCGATTGCAGAAGCGATGCTGGCGCTGGTGCTGATTGACCATGCGTTGAGGCATCGCGGGCAGAATGGGGATGTGGTGTGCGGGACGCCGAAGTTGCGCTAGCCATCAAACCATATGAGTGAAATCATTCCGTTGACACAAGCAGGCGCTGTCATCATGGCGTGCTGGGCAATTATTTCTGGAATCGGTGCATGGAAGCGTGAATTTATCGGCAAGCGCCAAATCGAACTTGCGGAGCAGGTATTAGCAAAGTTCTTTGAAATAAAAGATGCAATCGCGATGATCCGCAGTCCATTCTCAAATTTAGACGAAGGTAAAACACGGAAGAGGGGCGATTACGAGTTGCCGGAAGTTTCACAACTTCTTGATCGGGGTTATATCGTTTTCGAACGCTACTCAAAAAAAGAAACCGTCTTTGCTGATTTCATGATGCTCAAGTATCGGTTTATGGCTTCGTTCGGCGCAGAGGCGGAACAAGTTTTTGTAGATACCAGTGCCGTGCTGAACTCCATTTTTGTTTCTGCGCAGATGCTTGGCACTCACTACTGGCAGCGCCAAGGTCGAGTGTCAATGGAGCCAGATGAGTTTGCACAGCACCTCGCGGAAATGCGGCAGCACGAGCGAATATATTGGGATCATGGAAGCGAAGATGATGAAGTTCGTATGAAGCTCACTTCAATCCAAGAGCGCCTTGATGCATTGGTAAAGCCATGCTTTCAAGAGCCTATGCGAACTTACAACTTTCTTACCAAGCAGTGGGGCCAGCGTAGGTTGGGTTAGCGCACAGCGCATAACCCAACATTAAAACCAAAACAGCCGGGGGTACATTTCATTCGTTAGTTAGTTACAACGAGCATGGAAACACGGGCATGAGTACATGGGAAAATTGAACATAGCGCAGTTTGCATCTGAGCTGGGATTGCCGGTTGCCTTGCTGCTTGAACAGTTGAATGCGGCGGGGATAGCAAAGAGGCAGGAATCTGATCCGATGTCTGAAAAGGACAAGGCGAAACTGCTGGAGCATTTGCGCCAAACGTATGGTGCTGAAAAACCGGCCAAGAAAATTACACTGATCCGTCGCGAAACGACGGAGATCAAAAAGTGCGATAGCTCAGGTCGGGTGCGCACCTTACAGGTGGAAGTACGCAAACGTCGTGTCGTTGCTCCGGTTGCGGGTACAGAGGCGGTCGCTGTTCCTGTTGACGCGGCTGCGTCGGCAGAAGTTGCGCCCGGCAAAGGCGTAACCTCCAAGGTGGCGGATGAGAAACACTTGGCCGCGCGCGAGGAAGAGGCGCGCTTGCATGCGGAGTTGGCTGCACGACAGGCTGCCGAGGCGCAATTCAAACTGGAGAGGGATAAACGAAAGTTTCGTGAATCGAGCAAGGAAGTTGTTACTTCAGTTAAGCACAAACGGCAATTGAAAGTTGATCATTACTTTTCAAAAGTTATGGAATTGTTACCCGACCATCCCAATGAATCTTTGAACAATATGCGCAAGGCCGTTGAAGCGATATGCAAGGACATACTTGATGAAACATATGAAAAAAAGACGAAGGAAAAGTTCTAAAGCCTGCTTCGGCTTTTACCTCTCTGGAAGACATGACTCAAGAACTCAAGCGGAGAAAACAGCTTCCTGTAGCTATAGGAACTCATCTTGCAGTATTGCAGCTACATGGAAATTTTGGGTCGCATGATCAGGAGCACGACCAAGAAGACATTTCGAGTGAAAAATCTGCGTCGACAATGGCTGAATCGTCGTTGCCACCACTCAAAGCCATAGTCGATTGGTACAAAGCATTCGATCTGGCAAACCAGATGTGAGCGGCATCTGAGCAATACGGCGGAAGGCGCTATGCTTTTCCGCCCTACCAACTGCGCGCACGATTTTTGTAGGATTGGTGTAGCAAGGTAGCCCGGATGAAATGCAATGAAATCCGGGGCCGGGTTGTAACCTGAACCCGGATTCCGCTTCGCTCCATCCATGCTACAGAGTTGAGGCATCGCGGGCAGAATGGGGATGTGGTTTTGCGGGACGCCGAAGTTACGTTGAGATGTGAAAGATATTCGGCGCAATGGCATTGAGCACGCAGCCCGTCAAATCGTTACGCTTGACGTACAACATAAAACGCTCTACATTGAGACGTGATTAAATCCTTCCGCTGCAAAAATACAGAAGCGCTTTACCACGGAAAGCGAGTCCGGAAATTCGAATCCTGTGCGGCTCAGGCAGAAAGAAGGCTCGAAATACTGGACAACGCAAAGAGCATTAACGACTTGATGGCTTTGCCGAGTAACCGCTTTGAAGCGCTGGGCGGGGATCGAGCCGGGCAATACAGCATCCGCGTCAATCAACAATGGCGCATATGCTTCGAGTGGGAAGATGCGGATGCTTACAATGTGGAAATCGTCGATTACCACTAAAGGAGAATAAACATGGCCAACCAGATGCGCGCAATCCACCCAGGAGAAATACTCAAGGGCGAGCTGGAGGAATTGAACCTGTCCGCCAATGCTTTTGCCAAGGCGCTGGGTGTGCCCGCTAATCGCATCACCGCAATTCTCAATGAACAGCGCGGCATCACTGCCGATACCGCTCTGCGCCTCGCTCGATTCTTTGGCAGCACGCCGGATTTCTGGATGAGCCTGCAAAGCTGCTATGACGTAAAAGTGGCACAGGCGGCAGTAGGCAAGGAGATCGAGAAAAGCGTCAAGCCAAAGGAATTATTGGCCGCATGACCCGCCACAATGATCGCTTGAAAAAACACGGCGGGAAATGATTCGGAGAATTTGAGCATGGAGCCTTTAAACCACTTCAATGCGTAAACTGGTGCAACCCGCGTAAGGCGCACAACATAAACATCCGGCGCAATGCGCCGGATGAAAATTCCTGCATACTGCCGCCATGCCTGATTACCGTTGCGCCTGGCATCCGGGCGGCATTTATTTCTTCACCGTCAATTTGCTGCAACGGCAGTAACCGTAGGGCGCAATTACCAACGGGCATTGCGCCGCATGCGTTTCATCCGGTGCAATGCGCTACGCTTATTGCACCCTGCCTGAGACTTTTGGTGCAGCAAAGCACGGATGAAATGCAATGAAATCCGGGGGGTCGGGTTGTAACCTGAACCCGGATTTCGCTTCGCTCCATCCAGGCTACAGAGCTGCGCGCACATCATTTTTGGGCCGCGCAGCCCTTCCCACTTATCCCTTCTCTGTCTTCCGATACAACTCGCAAGGCGCGCACCGCACCCATGCTCCTTTGCTTAACCTTCTATCACCATTGATTTTTATCGAAAAAAAGCGTATGGTGAAAACCATAACAAGGAAAGGGTTATGGCTATCTCCAGCATCAGTCTGTCGCCTAGTTTCATCGGCATTCAAGCCAGCCAGTTTCAGGCTGAAATTGACGCGCGGAGCCCGGCTGCTAATTTGCAACCCAAGGAAAGCGGCGTCATCGCGCAGTTCAGCGTATTCGGGCAATTTCAGTCCTCCCTCTCCGATTTGCAAAGCAAGGCGCAGTCGCTCAGGAATTTAAGCATGCCGCCCAATTTTCAAGATCTTCAGGTCGTCGTGCAGGGCTTTGTGCAATCCATCAATTCGCTCAAGGAGAGCGTCAGCAGGTTGGCGTCGAAGCAGAGCGCTCCCAATGCCGACAGCAAGCTTGGGCAGGCTGTGGACAGTGTGCGCAAGGCAGTGGACAGAGACGGCGGGAATGCGCTTCCCGCCTTGCAGAAAGTGGGGGTTTCGCGCCAGGCCGACGGCATGTTTTCCGTCAACGACAAGCAGTTGGGGGAAATTTTCCAGAACGATCGGTCGGGCGCGTTATCCGCAGTGTTCGAGGTCGCCGACCGTTTTGCGCAGGTGGCGGGCAAGCAATATACGCCTTCGGCGCAAAGGGCCGATACCGTTAGCTATGCTGCAAGCCAAGCGGTAACCAGTTATGTTTCCGTCGCGGCGCTCTAGAAATTCCAGCTCGCGCAACGGCTACCACCCAGATTTTTTTCCTTCGCTGCTCGCAACCCTCCGGTACATCCTGTAATGCTCGCCCTTGCGGCTGCCTTCCCAGATTTTTTCCCAGCGCGTTTCGTCGAGCAGCGGCCTGGATAGCCGGTCGCCCTGAATCAGGCGCAGTTCGCAGCGCTCGTTGCGGTCGGGCTGGGTGACGAGGTCGCCGAAATAATGCAGCATGGCGCGCTGCCCTTCTCCGAGGTAATCGCGCCCGATGCAATGATAATGTTGCGGCATGGCCCGTTTCAGCGAGGCGACCATGCTGCGGTAGCTTTTGCCGCTATCCAGCCACGGCAGCCACAGCGTCATCGCGAGAATCCACACCAGCGTGATGCCTGCCGCCCAGTTGGTGACGGCGCGGCGCATCGAGCGGCCGACGCGCCATACCAGCACCAGCCACAGCAGGGTGGCGGCCATGGCGATGACGAATGGTGTGGCCTGGAAATCCGGGTCGAAGCCGGGCTGGTAATCCTTCAGCCAGCTCGTGATCTTGGCGCGGTTGTCGAGTAGCAGACCCGCCCAGCCCCACCACATCGCGATGGCGGCCAGCGCGAAAGTCATCAGGCCGAACCAATCCAGCGCGTTGGCCGCGCCGCGTTTCAGCGACGACAGCGAGGCGGTGGCGAGCAAGGTGATCGGCAGCAGCATCGGCAGCGCAAACACTTCCTTGATGTGCGGCACGAAGCTGAGCGCGACGAGCATCACCGCGAAACTGACTAGCGGCAAATGCAAATCGTCGCGTTGTGCCAAGCGTTTGCGCGATTGCCACACCGTCCATGCCGCCAGCGGGAAAGCGGGCCACGCCAGCCACGGCAGGTTTTTCAGGTAATAAAACGATTCCCAACCCGGCCCGCCCATCGCGTAACCCAGCCAGCGGCCGATGTTGTGCGTCCAAGCCCAGTCGGCGAACAGTTGCGGCGAGTGCAGGTAGAGCAGCAGCGGCCATACGGTGAGCCACGGCAGCGCGCACAGCGCGGCTACGCCAAGGCTGAAAAAATAGTTGCGCGCCCGCCACTGGATAAACAACGTGGGCAGCAGCGCGGCAATGAAAATGAACAGCATTGGCGCGATAAAACCCTTGGACATGAAGCCGATGCCCATGCCGGTGCCGATCAGCACCCCGGCGCGCAGCGCGCGCTCCTGGCTGAGCGCAAAACCGAACAGAAGCATCGCGCAACCGGCAAGCAGCGCGAGGTCGGTGATCATCTGGTGCGCGCGTACCAGCATGCCGACGCAACCGATCAGGATGATCGCGGCGGCCCAGCCGCGGTTTTCGCCGTACAGCTTGCGCCCGGCAAGGCCGGTGAATAGTAGGGTCAGTGCGACATAGAAGCCGCTGGCAAGGCGCGCGCCGTCGTGCAGCGGCAACAGCGGGGCGAACAGCTTGGCGGACAGCGCGGCAGTCCAGTAGAACAGCGGCGGCTTGTCCATGAATGGCTCGCCGGCCAGCAGCGGAACCAGCCAGCCGCCGCCTTGCAGCATCGTGTAAATCAAGCCGAAGCTGGTCGCTTCGTCCGGCTTCCACGGATCGTGCCCGACCAGACCCGTGCCCAGCCAGATCAGGCACAGCAGCCCGAGCAACACCGCCTTGCCGGGGGTGATCGGGTGCGGGTCGGTGGGTTTTATGAAGTACATGGCCCGGTTGCCTGGGCCGGAATCAAGCGGGCGGCCCCGGCAGGCAGCAACAGGTTGGAGCTAAGCGGCATAGGCAAAAACACATGAGGGTTTCGAGCACTGCACGACACCCCATTCCAGTTGCGCAGCATTTTTTACCTGCTTCTAATTGCTATCTTCGCTGGCAGTGCCCTGTTCTTTGGCGAACAGGACAGCCGCCTTCACCCGCGAGGACAGGTTGAGTTTGTTCAATATATGGCGGACATGCTGCTTGACCGTGTCGTAGCTGATATGCAAGGTTTGCGCGATGGCTTTGTTGCTCTCGCCGCGCGACAGCAGTTGCAATATTTCGCGCTCGCGGTCGGTGAGCAGTTTGAGCGAATTTTTCGCTTCCTGTCCGGGTTGATCGCCGCGCAGCATTTCGATCATTTTGACCGTCATGGTCGGTGCGACGACCAGTTCGCCTGCGGCTACGCGGCGGATCGCGTCGACGACATCTTCCGGCGCCATATCTTTGAGCAGGTATCCGCGCACTCCGGCGCGTATCGCATTCCCCAGATCCGTTTCCGAATCGCTCATGGTCAACATCACGGCGGGCGTGGTGCAGCCCTCCTTGCGGAGTTGCTCCAGCATCGCCAGTCCATCCACGGGTTTCATGCGCAGATCGATGGCCAGCAGATCGGGTTTCTCGTTGAGCAGGGGGCGCAGTTCGTCGAGTGTGCCGACCGCGCCCAGTACGTTGAAATCGTAGCTGTGTGTAAGCAATTCGCTCAGCCCGCGCCGACACAGGCTCTGGTCGTCCACCAGTACGATTTTCAGTTTGTCAGCCATGCACTGTCCTCCAGTTTGTTCCCGGTTCCCGGAAAAATAGTTGTACGCAGGTTCCCAATCCCTTCGTGCTTTCCAGCATGATTTCGCCGCCGATGCGCTGGGCTCGCTCGCGCATGATGATGATGCCGTAATGACCCTCCACCTGGGAGAACGTTCCGACACCGTTGTCTTCCACCACGAACACGTAATAGCCGCAGCGGCGGTCGACGATCAGGCGCGCGTGGCTCGCGCTGGAATGTTTGGCGATGTTGGAAAGCGCCTCGCGCACGATATGGTAAACCTGTATCTCGTATTCCAGCGGCAGATCCAGATCGGCGATCCGGATCGAGCAATCGAGCACGATGCCATGCCTGCGGCGGAACTGTCCGGCCAGCGTATGCAATGCGTGCAGCAGTCCTGCCGGGTCCATTTCGCTGCGAAAATCGGTGATCAGCGCACGCACCGCCCTCTGGCCGATCTCGAGCGTTACGTCGATATCTTGCGCATATTTGCTAGCCGAATCGTCGCTGTTGCGCACCGCATCGATCAGCAGCGTGGTGCTCATGCGCGCATAGTTCAGCGTCTGCGCCAGCGAATCGTGGATTTCGTTGGCGATGGACTGCCGCTCGATCAGCAGTTCCGCGCGCTTTGCTTCGCGGTTGAACTTGATGTGCTCGAGCAGGCCGCTCAGCAGGGTGGCGAAAATGGCCGCCATGCTGGACGCATTGCCGGAGGAGGATTGCGGCGTATCGAAAAACAGGGTGAAAACGCCGAGCAGAGTTTCCGTGGAATTGCTGCTTTTCAGCGGAATGGAGATCACCGAGTGAAATTGCCGGTGCGGCTTGCTGCCGAGCCGAGTTTCGCAGAACTCGGTGTCGGCGACGCAAAGGCCGAGTCGGAACGACCCTCGTGTACAGTCTTCGCAGGCCAGTTCCACGATGCGCTCGGCCTCAAGCTCTTCCCTGCTCAGCCCGACCGCGCTTATGATTTGCAGGGTCTGCTCATCCGGCAGCAGCACCCGCACCACCCCGGCCCTGGCCTTGGTGAATCCGATGGCGGTATCCAGATGTATGTTCAGCAATGCATCGAGATCGCCGACGTGGGGCTTCTGCGGCGTGCAGCAGTCCGTACCGCCGTTCTCGCAGGGAAGCACCAATTCAGGATCGCGCATCCAGAAGAATGCCGCATTGTCCGATTCCTCAGCCAACTTCATCTTTGTACTCATGGCATCCAGCAAAAACGCCCGCAAACCACATCGGGCAGGTTGGCGAAGCATGCATCCGGCAATCGAATGCCATGCATCAGTTTATCAGGTTTCTCTTATATTAACCCAGCCCGGATTCTACCATGTCAACCCATTAGGGTTATGCGCGGGCTCACCCGATATGATTATAGACACAATGCACGCAAATTCTGTCTAATGCGACTGAACCTTCGCGATAAAAACCTCGCGATAACAACATACTGAATACATGAAGATCTGCATCGTATCCGACAGCCATGACCGCTCCCCCCCAATTGTTGCGGCAATCAAGGATGCACAGGCTTCCGGGGCGCAAGCCGTGATTCACTGCGGCGACCTGATCGGCGTCAATACCTTGCGCGCTTCCCTCAAGCTCGGTATTCCGATCCATGCGGTGCATGGCAACAATATCGGCGATGTCGCGGCGCTGTACCGCATGATGGAAAAAACCGGCGGCCTGTTCACCTACCACGGCCAGGAAGCCGTGCTGGAACTCGGCGGGCGCAGCATATTCGTGACCCATATGCCGCATCACGCGCAAGCGTTCGCATGCACCGGCGATTACGACCTGGTCTGCCACGGCCACAGCCACTCCGCCCATGTCGGAAGGCAGGCCGATGTCAAGGGCGGGCAATGCTGGCTGGTCAACCCAGGCTCGGTCGCGGGTATTGATGCGCCCGGCGTGGATGCCGTCCCGACCTGGATCCTCGGCGACTTGGAGCGGATGCAATTCGAGATTCGCACGTTAACCCGTTCTACACTGGAGGCTTGAGTGAGTCCATCCATCGCAACCAATCAGACCATCCTCGTCGTCGGCGGCGGCATCAGCGGCATGACGGCGGCGCTGGAAGCCGCCGAATGCGGCAAGCAGGCGATTCTCGTCGAGCGCAATGCCACTCTGGGCGGGCGCACCGCGCTGATGAGCCGCTATTTCCCCAAAATGTGCCACCCGACTTGCGGGCTTGAGATCAACCTGCGCCGCCTCAAGGGCAACCGCAACGTGCGCGTGATGACCCTGGCCGAGGTGAGCAATGTGGCCGGACAGCGCGGCGACTATACGGTGACGCTGAAACTGACGCCGCGCTATGTCAACACAAACTGCACCGCTTGCGGTGCCTGCGCCGCTGCGGTCGAGGCGGAGATTCCAAACCCCTACGAATACGGCCTGAGCAAAACGCGCGCGGCCTATCTGCCGCATTCGATGGCCTATCCGATGCACTATGTGCTCGATCCATCGATCATCGGCACGGCGGATGCGGAAAAGGCCAGAGCCGCGTGCAAATACGATGCGATCGACCTCGACATGCAGGCCGAGACGGTCGAGTTGAAGGTCGGTGCGATCGTCTGGGCGACCGGCTGGAAGCCGTACGACGCGGCCAAAATTCAGCCTTACGGTTATGGCCGCTTCGCCAACGTGATCACCAGCCTGGAGTTCGAGCGGCTCGCCGATCCGCACGGCCCGACCGGCGGCAAGCTGCTGCGCCCCTCCGACGGCAATGAAGCGAAGGATATCGCCTTCATCCAGTGCGCCGGATCGCGCGACGAAAACCATTTGCGTCATTGCTCGCGCGTATGCTGCATGGCTTCGCTGAAACAGACCCATTATGTGCGCGAGGCGCATGGCGATTCCGGCAAATCGACGATTTACTACATCGACATCCGTGTCATAGACCGCCTCGAGGATTTTTACCAGAAGGCGCAGCAGGATGCGACGGTCAGTTTCGTCAAATCCAAAGTAGCCAAAATCGCGGAAGACAAGGACGGCAACCCGGTGTTGCACGGCGTGGACACCGAGGGCTACCACCGCTACGCCACCACCCATGACCTGGTCGTGCTGGCGGTCGGCATGGAGCCGGAGACTAACGGCATCAAGCTGCCCGACGACCTGCTGCTCGATTCGTCGGGCTTTATCGAAGGCTCGCTGAGTGAGGGCATGTGCGGGGCCGGTGCCGCGACCAGCCCGCTCGACGTGAACCGCTCGGTGCAAAGCGCCACTGCGGCGGCGCTGCGCGCGATCCAGGTGGTGCACAAGACTTCTGCTGCCGAAGGAGTGAAATGATGGCAGATGAATTTCAAATAAAGCAGGTAGGATGTGGTGAGCTTGCGAACCGCATCACCCACCCCCATCCCAACCTTCCCCCTGAAGGGGAAGGAACGATTGCTCCTCCCCTTTCAAGGGGGAGGTTGGGAGGGGGATGGGTTAATTTGCGCGAACGATGCGGTTCCTTCGTCACCGCATCCTACGGCTGCCCTGAGCTTGTCGAAGGGGAGGATAGAACATGAGCGAAATGAAAACAGCGGCCTACATCTGCTCGGGCTGCGGTCTGGGCGACAAGCTGGACATCGCGCAACTGGGCAAAATCGCGCAGAAGGAAGGCAAGATGGCGCTGGTGCGCGAACATGCCTTCCTGTGCAACAGCGAAGGCGTGCAGATGATCCGCGACGACATCGAGAAGGAAGCTGTGACGCATGTCTGCAT
This sequence comes from Gallionellales bacterium RIFCSPLOWO2_02_FULL_59_110, assembly GCA_001801215.1. Classification (GTDB taxonomy): domain Bacteria; phylum Pseudomonadota; class Gammaproteobacteria; order Burkholderiales; family Gallionellaceae; genus Gallionella. Next base: position 31,136 of record MGXA01000001.1, read on the forward strand.
CGCCGCCTGCTCGCGCCGCGCCAAGACCGATGCGTTCCATTTCCCGACCGCCGCGATGACCCGCGCCAACCTGCGCGAGGGCGTGATCTGGGTGGTCGCCGAGGGCAGCGAGCATGACGAAGTGCGCCAGGAAATGGCCGACGACTATGTGCGCATGGGTTGCGCCGAACTGAAAAAGATGAAGCTGCCGCAGGGCAATCCGAACACGACGTTGCAGAAAAACATCCTCGTCGTCGGCGGTGGCATGTCCGGCCTCACTGCCGCATTCGAAGCTGCCGAGGCAGGCTACGAGGTGGTGGTCGTCGAGAAGCAGGCGCAGCTCGGCGGATGGGCAAACAAATTGTGGAAGCGCGTGCCGTTCAAGGCGCCTTATGCCGAACCGCAGGATACCGGCGTTGCCGAACTGGCAGCAAAGGTGAGCGCGCATCCGCGCATCAAGGTTCACCTTAATTCGACTGTCGCCGAAACGACCGGCGCCCCCGGGCGCTTCAAGGTCAAGGTGGCGCAGGAGTCCGGCGCGGTCGCGGAAGAAACGATAGGCGCCATTATTCAGGCGACCGGCTTCGCCGCTTACGACATCGCCAGATTGCCCGAGCTGGGCGGCGGCCAGGCCAACGTCGTCGATCAGGCGGGTCTCGAAGCCCTGGCCCAAGCGGCCAACGGCGGCATGCTCAAGCGCGCCGACGGCAAGGAAATCAAATCCGTGGTATTCCTGCAATGCGCCGGGCAGCGCGATGAAACCGGCCAGCATCTGCCTTATTGCTCCGGCCACTGCTGCGCCACCAGCATCAAGCAGGCGATGTATTTCAAGGACGCCAATCCCGATACCGACACCGTGGTGCTGTACACGGATCTGCGCGTGCCGGGTATGGGCGAGGACTTCTATCGCAGTGCGCAGGAGAAGGGCGTCATCTTCACCAAGGGCAAGACCAACAGAGTCGAAGCAGCCGGTGATGGTTGCAAGGTAAATTTCCGGGATCTGATTCTCGATGAAGACGCATCGTTGGATGCCGATCTGGTGGTGCTGGCGACCGGCCAGGTACCTAATGCTGGAGTGAATCTCGATGCCTGGGACAAGGTCGTTGCCGAAGCCGACGGCGGCTCGGAAGAGGGCAAGCAGAAAAAGTCTGCCATGCAGAAAATTTCCATCCTGAACCTGTCCTACCGGCAGGGGCCGGATATGCCGCAGTTCAAGCACGGCTTTGCCGATTCGCATTTTATCTGCTTCCCCTACGAGACGCGCCGCACCGGCATCTACGCCGCCGGGCCGGTGCGCCGCCCGATGGATATGTTGCAGGCGACCGAGGATGCAACCGGTGCCGCGCTCAAGGCCATCCAGGCGGCCGAAAACGCCAGCCTCGGACGTGCTGCCCACCCGCGCTCCGGCGATCTTTCCTATCCGATCGTGCGGCTGGAAGGCTGCACCCAGTGTAAACGCTGTACGGTGGAATGCCCGTTCGGCGCGATCGACGAGGACGAAAAACGCTTCCCGGTATTCAACGAACAGCGCTGCCGCCGCTGCGGCACCTGCATGGGCGCATGCCCGGTGCGCGTGATCTCGTTCGAAAATTATTCGGTGGACACCGTCGGCAACCAGATCAAGGCTGTGGAAATCCCGGACGAATTCTCGGAAAAGCCGCGCATCCTGATCCTGGCATGCGAGAACGATGCCTACCCGGCGCTCGACATGGCCGGCCTGTCGCGCACCGTCTATTCGGCCTTCGTGCGCGTCATTCCGGTGCGTTGCCTCGGCTCGGTGAATACCATCTGGATCACCGACGCGCTCAATTCCGGCTACGACGGCGTGATGATGATGGGCTGCAAGAAGGGCGGCGACTACCAGTGCCACTTCGTCAAGGGGTCGGAGCTGGCCGGCTACCGCATGAGCAAGATCGGCGACACGCTGACCGGGATGGGGCTGGAGCCGGAGCGCGTGTCCAGCTTTGAAGTGGCGATCACCGATAACGAGCGCGTGGCAAAGTTTATCAACGACTACGTCGCGCAACTGGTAGAGATGGGGCCGTCGCCGATGAAGGGATTTGGTTAAGACAACCATGTAGGCCGGGCTTAACCAGCGACCCGGTTGCCGTATTTTGGCGGCCCAGTCGAGTGGCTATGCAAAGCCTGCCCGGCACGGCGGGTAAAACCCGCCCTACGCAAGGAGTAAACAACGATGAACGATTTCAACAAACAGGCCGTCGCGCCCTACCACAACAACTTCCTGAGGGAAGTCGAGGAACGTGTCGAGGACGGCGAATGGGTCAAGATGTGCATGCAGTGCGGCGTGTGCGCCGGTTCGTGCCCGCTGGGCAATGCCTGGCAGCACACCCCGCAAAAACTGTTCATGATGATCCGCGCCGGCAAGCGCGAGGAAGTGCTGAGCTCCGATTCGATGTGGATGTGCACCTCCTGCTACAACTGCATAGTGCGCTGCCCGCGCAAACTGCCGATCACCCACATCATGCACGGCCTGGCGCATTACGCCCACCGGCAGGGCATGGCGCCGAAAGGCCAGCCGACCCGCGAAATTGCCCGGCTGTTCTGGAACAATCTGGCGAAGACCGGGCGGGTCAACGAACTCAAGTTTTCCTTGGCGATGTATTTCAAGGATGGTTTTGTGCAGGGCATAAAGAATTCGTTGGCGATGCAGGGCGTTGGCATCGGGCTGATAAAGGCCAAGCGTCTCAACCCGATGGAGATTCTGGGCGGGCACAAATGCAAGGACAAGGCCGGCTTCCGCAAAATGATTGCCAAGGCCCGCGAAATCGAAGAACGCAAACTGGGTAATGCTTCCTGATTGGGCGAGAGAAGGACACAGATATGGCCAAGAAAAATTATGCGTTTTACCCTGGATGCTCTTCGCAGAAGGGTTCTTCGGCGTCGAATTTCGCCACCTCCATCGGAGTGATGTGCGAGAAGCTGGGCATCCAGCTCAACGAGATTCCCGATTGGAACTGCTGCGGCGCCTCGATCGGCTACGGCGAGGGTGGCCTGCTGCCGCGCCTGGCGATCAGCGCACGCAATCTGGCGCTGACCGAGCAGCATCTCCCTGGGCAGGATCTGGTTTCCGGCTGCCCGGCCTGCTGGTTGTCCACCCGCGAGACGGCCGAGAAGCTGCACGGATCCGGCAGCCTGATGGCCGAGACTAATGAGGCGCTCAAGGAAGTCGCCCTTAATTTCAAGGGCACGGTCAAGGCGCGCCATATCGTCGAGGTGCTGATCGAAGACATCGGTTTCGCGGGCATGAAGGCGCCGGTGATCAAATCGCTGGACGGATTGAAAATTGCCGGCTACGTCGGCTGCCAGACCAACCGCCCGTTCGGCATTGCCGGAGAGTCTTTCGAAAACCCGCAATACCTTGACAAAATGATCGAAACCGTGGGGGCCGAAGCGATCGGCGGATACGAGCAGAAAGTGACCTGCTGCGGCGGCGCGCTGGCCTTTTCCGAGCCGGATAAATCGCAGAAACAGATTCGCGATATCGTCGAATCGGCCTATGATCACGGTGCCGACATGATCGTTACGCCCTGCCAGCTGTGCCAGGCAAATGTCGAAGTTTACCAGTCCGAGATCAATAAAAAGCAGGGCACCAAACTGGCCATGCCGGTAGTGTATTACTCGCAACTGATGACGGTGGCCTACGGCGGGTCGGCCAAGGATGCCGGCCTCGACGGCCAGTTGATCCGCGCCGGAAAACTCGAGCAGTTGGCGGGCAAATAGTCTCTGCTCCGACCTACAATGGGTTGTCCATAAGTATCGCCAAGAGCGCAACACCACACTAGCACGGATATTTCACCAGACCGGCCCGCACTTAATGGAGAACCGCATGGATATTTGGATGCAGGCCCAGAAGGCAGAAAGCCAATTTGTACCGCAGGCCTTTGCGGGCGCTGGCGGACATTTTGCGGCATCTTCGCGCCAATAGGCCGTGCTATTGGCTTGGCGCGTGATGCGCGAATCTGTCCGCAAACTGCCTCGCCATCATCCCGCAATCTGATGAAATATCCGGGCTAGGGAATCATTGAACCACTGCGACAGGAGGATACAAATGGTACGCACTAACTACAAACCGCTGCCTTTGCGCAGCCTCAAGGCGGGCACTGGCTACCATCGCCCAAGCAGCACCTATAAGCCCGTGCAGGCCGACTCTCCGGCAATCGAGGTGATGACCGACCTGCAGAAGGTCTCGATAGCCACCATACCGGTCGATGCGACGCTGGCGCAGGCCACGCAAAAAATGGTGGCGCGCGGAGTGCGGCTGCTGCTGGTGAACAATCTTGTCGGCGAAATACTCGGCCTGATCACTGCGCGTGACACTATGGGCGAACGCCCGATCAAGCTTCTCCAGCAAAGCAGGGGAAAGCACAGCGACCTGACGGTGCGCGATTGCATGACGCCGTCCGACAATATCGAAGCGCTTGCGCTTAACGATGTGCTGCATGCCGAGGTCGGCCACATCGTCGCCACGCTGAAAAATTCCGGTCGCCAGCACGCAATCGTCATCGACACAGACGCGAACGGCGATGAGCTGATCCGCGGCATCTTTTCGATCACCCAGATCGGTCGCCAGCTCGGCATGACGCTGGAGGTTTTCGATGTCGCCAAGACCTTTGCCGAGATCGAGGCGACTCTGGCAACGTAGCGCGGGGATCAAGAAGGGGCTGGCACTTTCTCCGGACGGCGCACTATAATCCCGTCATCCGGAACAGATCGATAAGAAGGAATACAGCCATGCAGCACCTTACCCCCAAGGAAACCCACGATTTCCTGCAATCCAACCCGGAAGCGGTGTTCCTCGACGTGCGCAGCGAGATGGAGCACATGTTTGTCGGCCATCCCAAAGGCTCCATCCTGATTCCATGGGTCGATGGGCCGGAATGGGATCTCAATCCGCACTTCGTTGCGCACGTAAAAAAAGCGGCCAGCCTGAATCGCCCGGTCGTGCTGATCTGCCGTTCGGGCCGCCGCTCGGTGGATGCCGGTCTGGCACTGGAAAAAGCCGGGCTCACGGATGTGTACAACGTGTTGCACGGTTTCGAAGGCGATCTGGATGAGCAGCACCACCGCAACTCCCACAACGGCTGGCGCTTTGATGGCCTGCCCTGGGCGCAAACCTGATGCGGATTTTCCGCCTCCAGCCAATCTGCAATGAACCCTGACCACTGAAGAAAGACTGCGATGCCCGTCCCCGACTTCACCGATGCCGAACAGAAGCTCGTTTCGGGCCTGTTGCTTAAGCGCTATGCCAAACTGGTTCCGCTGCAATTGGCGGACAGCGAGCTGCAACTCAAGGTGCCCGCCAAAAAGTTGACCTTGTGCCCCACGCTTTACTGGAGCGAGCGCGGCGCGCAGTTTGTCGTATGCAAGGTTGCGGATGGCCGCTATCGCAGCCAGTTTTTCTATTCCGACGCGGAGCAATTCGGCACCGGTCGCGAGGAGTATGACGATCTTGAGGATTGTGTTGTGACCCTGCTGCAAGTTCAGTCAGACCATGAACGGCAACTGGCCAATATATCGGCCAACGCTACGCGGGCCGACACCGGCGACGACTACCACGGGCCGGTGGTGGTCTGATTATTTAGCGGGACACATCACTTCGGCTCGCCTGCGGCGTAGCGGCCATCCCCGAAAGCGCCGCTTTGCCTCGATTTAACCGGCCACCGCACCGAGAGGAAACACGGCATCCGATTGGTTAGCCGCGTTGTAGCCGAACAAACCAGACAGGACAGCCCCCGCTTTCTGGTTGGCGCGCACCACGAAGGCGTCAAACCCGACCTGTTGCTGCCAAGCCGGCTTATCGCGCGGCACATCGCCGATAGCGCGCAGCTCGCCCTTGTAACCGTAACGCTCGCGCAACAGGCGCGCCGTCGAGTAACTCCTCCCATCGCTGAACTTGTCGAATTCGACGGCAATCACGGTAAAATCGTCGATGTCACGACCGATCGCCTCCGGGCTTTCCTCGGCAGCCAGCCAGACACCGAGCGGCCAGCCGTGCTCATATTCGCGGTGGATCAGCTCTGCGCGGCGCGCCCGCCAAACCGACAGCGGCACCAGCACCGGCCCCACAGGCAACCTGACGTTCTGCGGCGTATCGCCCTCCGCGAGGGTCAGGGTTTTCCATTCATCTGTCACGAAATGGCCATTTTTGATTAGTTTAAACATCGACTGCCTTCCTTTCTGTATTCCGCACAATAGGTGGATAAATAATTCATCACAACTTGTTGGAGCGCAGTCTAGGGATGTTGTTTATGTCTGTGAAATACTTGTTTGTTACAACTAAATAACAAATAGGTATATAAAATCACCTCCATTGGGGGAATGTGAACCTTCGCTAAATGCCAGAAGGAGACGTTCAGCAATCTGTTGAAGTGCGGCGGGGATTCTTCTACAACTTTTGAAGGCCTTCTGTTCCTGCAATTAAACCGCTCATATCTTTTTCTATACACTTATCCCCAACGGACGAATGGGGCTTGGGGAAAAAATTATTTTTTGCTAGTCTCCCACCTGAAAGCTCGGTCTGAAGGGACAGGAAAGTTTGATTAAGAGAGGACATCGCGATGGACAAGATTAAATATTTTTTTGTGATTTGTAGTCTCAATAGAACGCCTATTGACCCGCTTCGCTTCGATTCTTCAAGTCAGACAGGCTGCTAGGCAAAAAGGGTTCTTGGTTTCAGGCGCAAAAAGATTTGAAAGACAGAGAAGGGCCAAAACAATGAAAGCTGAGCGGCTATACCGTGTGACTGCGATGTGTCGAAAGCGGGCGACCAAGGTAATGGCCGTTCGCTATGACCCAAATTAATTACTTTGGGCGCGCCAATCAAAAATTAGGCCAGCGTTCCGCAAACCCATTCCGCGCATTGAGATGAACACCAGCGACGACACCGAAAAACACCGCATCGATAAGTGGCTATGGGCGGCGCGTTTTTTTAAAACGCGCTCCCTGGCTTCCGATGCGGTCGAGTCCGGCAAGGTGCTGGTCAACGATGCGCGCGTCAAACCGGCCAAGGCGGTAACGTTGGGGGACAGGCTGGACATCCGCATCGGGCAGGTTCAATTCGTCGTCGATGTGCTGGCGCTGTCGAACAAGCGCGGGCCCGCGCCCGAGGCGCAGAAGCTGTATCGCGAAACCGAGGAGAGCAGCCAGCGGCGGGAGAACATTGCTGCCCTGCTCAAGGCGCAGCCGCAGCCTTTTCATTTTAAGGGCAGACCGACCAAGCGCGACCGGCGGGAAATTGAGCGTTTTAATAAGGGCGGGTAAGGGTGGCCGACCGGCAGGCAAAATCAAAGCTGTGGCTGCGGCGCGCCCTTGAGGTTCTGCTGGTCGTTGCACTCATAACGGGCATACGCGCCTGGCAACAACGCGATATTGCCGGTGGAGCAGCGCCGATGCTGCGCGGCACATTGCTTGATGGAAGGCCAAATATCATGCCAGGCAAGCCGGCACAGCCTGTGCTGGTGTATTTCTGGGCGACATGGTGCGCGGTTTGCCGCGCCGAGCAAAGTGCCATCGAATCCATCGCTCACGGCAATCCGAATGTCATTACCGTGGTGATGCAAAGCGGCAACCGCGATGAAGTGGCGAAATATCTTGGCGAACAGGGTTTAAATTTTCCTGTGCTGAACGATCCGGATGGCCGTATTTCCGCTGCGTGGGGTGTTCATGCCGTGCCGGCAAACTTTATCATCGATAGCCAGGGGCAGATACGTTTCGTTGAGATCGGCTACACCACTGGAGCCGGTTTGCGCTTGCGCCTGTGGCTGGCGGCGGTGCTTGGTTGACGTTTGCGTTGGCGGGTCTGGCCACGAATAGCCGCTCATCGGCCTTATGTAGCGCTCCACATAAGGCCGATTATGTAGACCGCTCGATTATGTGGACTGTTTAGTGCTGCATGGCAGGGGTGCCTTGCGTAAT
>MGXA01000002.1 GCA_001801215.1 Gallionellales bacterium RIFCSPLOWO2_02_FULL_59_110
CCCGTTCTTCACCACCAAGCCGGTCGGCCAGGGCACCGGGCTGGGGCTATCGGTGTCCTACAGCATCGTGGAAAAACATCACGGCAAGATCGAGGTGCATAGCGAAGTGGGCAAGGGAACGACATTCCGGGTATGGCTACCGGTGCGGCAACCCGTGGCATCACAAACGCCCGCGCCCGGTTAGAAACCTGGTATGCGGCTTGTCCATGCCTTTGATTTCGATAGCACCGCGCTCCTTGCTCAGGAATGCATCGCCCAACCGCTGCCGGGTGGCACCGGTAATCTGCACGCGCCAGCTACGCCGTAGCCGCACAAAATTCTGGCCGATAAACCGTTACTCATTCGGGGAAGGATACCGTGCCGCTCTACAATCTGGCGCAACTTGTTGCGCAACGTATTGGCCTGCACATTCCAGAAGATGCGCATTGCAGTCATTCTGCGCGAGCGTGCCGCACACTTGTGTTATGCCTCGCTGAAAGGTTACCGCGCCCTTCTGGTTGAAAGGCAGGTAACCGGAGATTGGGAGAAAATTCACAGTACATTTAATGAAGCTCCTATATCTTTTGGCATATATGAATTAATCAGGAAGAGTGGTAAGTTGCACTTGGTTTTTGAGCGCGCCTTCCAAATGAGTCCCATTGGGAGTGTGAATTGAGCCTATAAAACGCAGTTGGAATTTGGAGCGTGCCATGCCCGCGAATATATTGGTCGCGGGCACGGCACGCTCCTACGGAATCGCTCTCCCAATGGGGGAGCCGTATGAAAAGCACGAGGGTCAATCATTACGCGGCTCTTCATAAAAGTACAAACGGTCAATTGCGGTTTATAGGTTGAGTGCTCATTCGGGTGACCGGTGGAAAAGTTCATCGTACCCCATTCCGAATTCCGAGTTCCGCAATCGAGTTATTTCGCATTCAGCACTCCGCATTTTTTAAGGAGTTAGCGTATGGCCACTGACCACACTCCCAAACCTGCCGTGCTGGCAACCAGGCTCGCGTCTTCGGCTGCGATTGTGGCGGTGGTTGTCGGCAGCATGGTTCTGGCCGGTTGGCGGTGCTGTTGCCCAAGTTCGAGCAGGAGCTGGCGAGCGTTGAACATTTTCTCGATGGGTAATTGGATGAAAACAATATGAAAAACCGGGAGCTGACGAGGTTGTTCAATACCCCTCTGGGGCTGGTAATCGCCCTGGGCTTGTTCATTCTGGTGACCGAGCTTTTTATCATGATGGTGATCGGCGCTGCTCTCAGCACCATGAACATCCCGGATGTTTACTGGCACTTTCTTGATGCCATCCTGCTTACCCTGATCATTTCTCCTGCGCTCTATTCCCTGGTCTTTCAGAAGTTGCAGAGCGAGGAACGCTTCCGGCAGATCAACGCCTCCGCCCAGGATGCCATTGTCATTGCCGACGAACAAGGCAGGCTTACCGACTGGAACCCCGCAGCGCAAAGGATGTTCCAATACAGCCGGGAGGAGGCGCTTGGGCAGCAGGTGCACCAGTTGCTTGCCCCGCCCCGCGACCACGCCGATGTTGCGCGCGGCTTTGCCCATTTTCAAAAAACTGGCGAGGGCCCTCTGGTTGGGAAGATGCGGGAAGTTACTGCCCTCCGCAAAGACGGCAGCGAGTTCCCCGTCGAAATATACATCTCGGCGCTCAAAGAGAAAGGCCGCTGGCATGCCGTGGGGATCATGCGCGACATCACCTGGCGCAAGCAGGCAGAGGCGGCGCTGCTCCAGCTCAACGCAGAGCTGGAAAACAAAGTGGCGGCGCGTACCGCCGATCTGGAGCATGCCAAGCTTGATGCCGAGCAGGCCAACCAGGCCAAGTCGGCCTTTCTCGCTACGATGAGCCACGAGATCCGCACGCCGATGAACGGCGTGATCGGCATGCTCGAAGTGCTGCAACAGAGCAGCCTTACCGGCCAGCAGGTGGAGATAGCGAACGTCATCCATGACTCGGCGTTTGCCCTGCTGGCCATCATCGACGACATTCTCGATTTCTCCAAGATCGAGGCCGGCAAGCTCCAGATTGACAGCGTGCCCATGTCTGTTACCGATGTGGTGGAGGGGGTATGCGAAACCATAAACCACATAGCCTTGAAAAAAGGCGTGGAGCTGACGCTGTTCACCGACCCGGGCATTCCTGCGCAAGTCATGGGCGATCCGGGGCGGTTGCGCCAGATACTGATTAACCTGACCAATAACGCCATCAAGTTCTCCAGCGGACAGGTGCGGCAGGGCAAGGTGTCGGTGCACCCCATGTTGACTGATAGCACGCCAGAACAGGTGTTGCTGGAGTTTCGCGTGACCGACAACGGCATCGGCATGGATAAAACAACCCAGGCGCGGCTGTTCACCGCCTTTGCCCAGGCTGATTCATCCACTACCCGGACTTACGGCGGCACCGGGCTGGGGCTGTCTATCGCCCGCCATTTAGTGGAAATGATGGGCGGCAAGATTACCGCGCAAAGCGAACCGGGCAAAGGCTCGGTGTTCAGCGTGCGCCTGCCTTTCAAGCTGTTGCCGGAACAGCCGGATGTCGGCAAAACACCATCCACGGTTGCGGAGCTGACTTGTCTGGTGGTGGGCGGCACGGGGGGAATGGCCGATGATCTTGCCGCCTATCTGGGGCATGATGGAGCAGTGGTCGAGCGGGCAGCGAACCTGGCGGCTGTAAAAGGATGGATCGCCAGCCGCCCACCCGGCCTGTGCATCGTGCTCATCGACACTGCGGATGCCAACCCGCCGCTGGATGAATTGCGCGCTGCGGCCCGCGCCCACCCGGAACAGGAAACCCGCTTCGTCGTCATCCGGCGCGGGCAGCGCCGGGAGCCGCGCTTGGAGGATGCAGATCTGGTGTTGGTGGACGGCAATATACTTACCCGCAGGTCTCTGCTGACGGCGGTGGCGATTGCCGCCGGCCGGGCTAAAACGCCTGACCGGGAAGGCGAGTCCAATAATGCCAAGGCAAGCGATGTCAACGTGAAACTCTCGCCGCTGTCCCGCGAGGAGGCGCGCCGGCGGGGCAGCCTGATCCTGGTCGCCGAAGACAACGAGATCAACCAGAAAGTCATCCTGCAACAGTTCGCGCTGCTCGGACAAACTGCCGACATCGCCGACAACGGTCAGGCGGCGCTGGTGCTGTGGCGGAGCGGCGATTACGCCATCCTGCTCACCGACCTGCACATGCCGGAAATGGACGGCTATGAACTGACCGCCGCTATCCGTGCCGCCGAAACCGGCAAACCCCGCATGCCGATCATCGCCTTCACCGCCAATGCGCTCAAGGGCGAGGCGGAACACTGTCTTGCTGTCGGCATGGACGATTACCTGAGCAAGCCTGTGCAACTGGCCAGCCTGAAAGCGATGCTGGAAAAATGGATGCCGGTTGCGACTGAAACTTCCAATGCAAAAGAGCCGAGTGTGCGGGAACAGCCCCGTAGCCCGCATGACAATGCGGGGAATGCTCCCGAAACTCATCCGCCTTTCCCGGATTCCGCGATGCTCCATCCGGGCGCTGCTTTGGGTCGTTCGCAAATTGTAGGAGCGAGCCCTGCTCGCGAAGAGAAAAACAATCGCACGCAGCCCCGTAGCCCGCATGACAATGCGGGGAATACTCCCGGAACTCATCCGCCTTTCCCGGATTCCGCGATGCTCCATCCGGGCTACGCTGCTTTGGGTCGTTCGCAAATTGTAGGAGCGAGCCCTGCTCGCGAAGAGAAAAACAATCGCACGCAGGGCGTGCTCCTACAACAGCCCGCATTACCGGTGGACGTGAATGCACTCAAGGCGTTGATCGGCGACGATGAAGCGGTGATCCGCGAGCTCCTGCACGACTTCCGCCTCAGCGCGGCTAAGATAGCGGCGGAGTTGCGTGCTGCCTGCGCGGCAGGGAATGCAACAGTTGCCGGTGCGTTGGCGCACAAGCTCAAGTCCTCGTCCCGCTCGGTGGGCGCGCTGGCGCTGGGCGAGTTGTGCGCTGAAATGGAGAAGGCTGGCAAGGGCGGCGACGCGGCAGCACTGGCGATGTTTTTGCCCCAATTCGAACAGGAGCTGGCGAGTGTGGAAGGCTTTCTTGACGTCTATTGAAAAACGCGCTCGGCATACCACATGGATACGGCACGATGCACCTTCTGCTGTTTTTTGATTATTGGGGAAAGCAATCATGCAACAGACCAAACAAGCAACTATCCTGGTGGTGGACGATGATGATGGGTTCAGCCTCAAACTGTTGAGTAAAATGCTTGCCCTCGACGGTCACGCGGTGCGAACCGCGGCCAGCGGGGAAGAAGCATTTGCCTCAGTGGCGGAACAACTGCCCGATCTTGTTCTGCTCGATGTCATGATGCCAGGCATCGATGGTTTAGAGGTGACGCGACGGTTCAAGGCGGATCCACGCACGCGCCCCATTCCCATCATTCTGATCACGGCATTGGAGGATGGTGATTCGCGCATCAAGGGGCTGGAGGCGGGAGCGGAGGAATTTCTTTCCAAACCGGTGAATCGCGCCGAATTGCAGTTGCGGGTGAAGAACCTGCTCAGGTTGAAGGAATTTGCCGATTTCCTTGCCGATCACAACCGTATCCTGGAGGAACAAGTGCAGCAGCGCACTGCTTCGCTGAATGAGAGCGAGAATAAACTCCGCAAGATCACCGAGTCGGCACAGGATGCCATCGTCATGGTCGATAATTCCGGGAACATTTCATTCTGGAATGCTGCGGCAGAAAAGATTTTTGGCTATCCGGCGCATGAGGCATTGGGCAAGAACCTGCACCAACTGCTTGTGCCGCCCAAATATCGCGAAGCGTCCCATGAGGGATTCTCCCGTTTCATGCACAGCGGCGAAGGGGCGGTCGTCGGAACTACGCGGGAGCTTGCGGCTTTGCACAAAAACGGCGCAGAGTTTCCGATTGAACTGTCTCTCAGCGCGGTCCAGATCGACGGGGCCTGGCAAGGCATCGGCATTATCCGCGATATCACCGAGCGCAAGAAAATGGAGAAACAAGCCGTCGAACATTACGAGCATGTCGCGAACATCAATACCAGTCTGGCGGCCGCCAACCAACAGTTGCAACAGGCGCAGAGCCAGTTGCTGCAATCCGAGAAAATGGCGGCCATCGGCAACCTGGCCGCAGGCGTGGCGCACGAGATCAACAACCCGGTCGGCTATGTGAATTCCAACATCGGCACCCTGGAGAAATACCTGGCCGACGTTTTTGCCGTGATGGACAAATACGAGGCTGCCGAAGAGCTGCTGGACAAGGATCATCCGCAGCTTGAAGAATTACGCCAGCTCAAGCAAAAAATCGACATTGGCTACATCCGCGAGGATATCAAGGCGCTGATCTCCGAATCGCACCAGGGCCTGGAGCGGGTGAAGCGTATCGTTCTCGACCTGAAAAACTTTTCCCGTGCCGATACCGAGGAGCATTGGGAACATGCTGACCTGCATGAAGGCATAGACGCCACGCTGAACGTGGTCTGGAACGAGCTGAAATACAAGTGCGAGGTAGTCAAGGAGTACGGTCAGTTGCCGGAGATTTACTGCCTGCCTTCGCAACTCGACCAGGTATTTCTGAACTTGCTGGTGAATGCCGCGCAGGCCATCGAAATGCGTGGCAAAATCACCATCCGCACCGGGCAGGAGGACGGCAAGGTATGGTTCGAGGTGAGCGATACCGGCAAGGGCATCTCGCCGGAGAATATCCCGCACCTGTTCGAGCCGTTTTTCACCACCAAACCGGTTGGGCAGGGGACCGGACTGGGGCTTTCGGTATCCTACAATATCGTGGCAAAGCATCACGGCAGGATCGAGGTGCATAGCGAAGTGGGCAAGGGAACGACATTCCGGGTATGGCTGCCGGTGCAGCAGCACGTTGACGGGGAGGGCGCATGAGCGCAGAAGGTGAATTCGATCCGGCAGCGGGCGCAGAAAAATTGCCACGTATCCTGGTGGTGGATGACGAAGCTTTCATCCTGAGCTCGTTGCAGCGTTTGTTGCGCAACAGCGGCTTCGAGGTGCTCACCGCAGATTCCGGTACGGCAGGCCTGGCGGTTCTGGAGCGCGAAACCATCGATGTCGTCATCAGCGATATGCGTATGCCGGGGATGACCGGCGCGGAATTTCTGGAGCAGACTTTTTCGCGATGGCCGAACGTGAAGCGCATTCTGCTGACCGGCTATGCCGATGTGGCTTCGACCATCGCCGCGGTCAACAAGGGGAAAATCTGGCGCTATATCGCCAAGCCCTGGGACGATGAAGACCTGTTGCTCACCGTGCAGCAAGCGGCAGCGCACCGCAACCTGATGAACGAGAATGCGTGCCTACTGGCTATCGTACAGGAGCAAAATGCGCAGTTGAAGTCGCTCAACGTCAGTCTCGAAGCCAAGGTGGACGAGCGTACCCGGCAATTGCAGCAGACGCTCAAGACGCTGCGGCAGAGCTTCGTCGATACCGTGAATGTTTTTTCCAACATGATGGAAATGCGCGGTGGCGTCCTGGCCGGACATTCGCGCCGCGTGGCCGATCTGGCGCGCAAGGTTGCCCTGAAATCGGGCATGGATGAAGCGGGGGTGCAGGAAACTTTCCTTGCCGCGCTGTTGCATGACATCGGCAAGCTGGGGCTTTCCGACGAGGCTTTCGAGCAACCGTTCAATGCGCTGGGGCCGGCGTTGCGCGCCGAGGTGATGAAACACCCGGCGCGCGGCGAAATGCTGCTGATGCCGATTCAGCAGCTTGCCGGGGTTGCGGCGCTGGTGCGCCACCATCACGAGCAATTCGACGGGCACGGCTATCCCGGCGGCATCAGCGGCATGGAAATTCCTCTGGGCGCGCGGATATTGGCGGCTGCCAACGATTTCGACGCGCTGCAAATAGGCATGATGACCGCGCGCAGATTTAATCGCATCGATGCGCTGCATTACCTGGTCGAAAATCGCGGCAAGCGCTATGACCCGAGCGTGGTGGATGCGCTCGGTGCGGTACTGGCCGAGGCTGAATCGAAGGAATTCGTGGAAATGCCGCTGCGGCCTGTTTCCTTGCAGCCGGGGATGCGCCTGGCCCGCGATTTGGTGCACCAGGAAGGCTACTTGCTGCTGGCCAGGGATCATGTGCTTACCGCTGCCGAAATAGGACAATTGGCGCGGCTTGAAGCGTCGGACGGGCACCCGTTGACGTTGTATATATCGCAGTAAACGCAAAGCGGAGCGGGCGCGGAACCGGTTTTTCGGGTAAGGTTTCCGCTGCGGCAACGCGACATCAAGGAGGAAGCATGAATCAGGAAGCGGCACCACCTGCAAGCAATCCGGCAACGCTGTTGTTCATCGACGACGAAGCCAACATCCTGTCTGCATTGAAGCGCCTGTTCCGGCCGCTGGGTTACACCACCCTGACGGCGGAAAACGGCGCTGAAGCGCTTGCCCTGCTGGAAAAGGAAAATGTCGATCTGGTGATCTGCGACATGCGTATGCCGGTAATGAACGGCGCCGAATTGCTGGAACAGGTGCGCGACAGGTGGCCGGAGGTAGTGCGCATCCTGCTGACCGGATATGCGGATCTCAATTCCACCATCGCGGCGATCAATCGCGGCCATATCTACCGCTATATTTCCAAGCCATGGGACGATAACTCCATCATAATGACGGTGCGCGATGCGCTGGAGCGCAAGCATCTGCTGGCCGAGAAGCAGCGGCTGGAGGAGCTGGCCCTGCGCCAGAACGAGGAATTGAA
Source organism: Gallionellales bacterium RIFCSPLOWO2_02_FULL_59_110 (assembly GCA_001801215.1). GTDB lineage: Bacteria > Pseudomonadota > Gammaproteobacteria > Burkholderiales > Gallionellaceae > Gallionella. The sequence goes on from MGXA01000002.1 coordinate 7,730, forward strand.
GACGCTGAACGCCAGCCTCGAAGATAAAGTGCGCCAGCGCACCGAAGAGTTGCACGACGCGCTGGACGCACTGGAGCAGGCGCACGAGCTTCTGCAAAAGGATTATTTCTCCACCATCCAGGTTTTTGCCAATCTGATGGAACTGCGCAAAGGCACGATGGCCGGGCATTCGCGCCGCGTCGCGCAATTGAGCAGCGACATCGCGCGGCGCATGCAGCTGTCCGAAGCCGTCGTCAGGGACATCGAGACTGCGGCCCTGCTGCATAACATCGGCAAGATTGGCCTGCCGGATCGCCTTCTGGACAGGCCTTACATGGAGTTGTCGCTCGCCGAACGCACCGAATTCGACAAGCATCCGTTGCGCGCCGCTGCGGCGCTGATGGCGCTAGACCCCCTGCTCAAGGTCGCCGAACTGATCCGCCACCACCGCGATCACCACGATGGCGTGGGCAATCCATCAGGCCTGCGCGGCGAGAATCTGCCGCTGGGTGCGCGCATCCTGCTGGTGGCGAGCGATTACGATGCCATGCAGCAGGGGCTGATCGCCCCGTACAAGCTGTCGCCGGGGCAGGCGCTCGACATGATCGTCAGCGGCCGCAATGCGCGCTATGACCCGGTCGTGGTGGACGCGTTCCGCGATGTGGTGCCGCACGCCGGCAACCATGCGCCGGCCTCGTCAGAATTTACGGTGACCAGCGCCCAATTGCATGAAGGAATGCTGCTCACGCAGGACGTGGTGACCAGGGAGGGCATGCTGTTGCTGCTGAAGGATACGACGCTGAACGCGGAACGGATCCGCGAGGTTCGCGAATATGAGCAGAACTCGGGCGAGCAACTGCATATCCTTACGCACTCGATATGAACGGGCACCATGGACAACTACCGCATCCTGTTGCTGGACGACGATAATTATATATTGGCCGCGCTGCGCCGCGAATTGCTGCGCAAACCCTACATCGGTCATGCGGGGCTGGAAATAGAAACCTTCGACTCGCCCTTCGCCGCACTGGCGCGGGCGCAGGAGCATGACGGCTATTTCGATGTGGTGATCTCCGATATCCGTATGCCGGAAATGAACGGCATCGATTTCCTCAAGGCGTTCGGCATTATCCACCCGGATGCGGCGAGCATCATATTGAGCGGGCATGCCGACATGCAGGAGCTGATAAGGGCGATCAACGAGGCGCATATCAATTTCTTCATAATCAAGCCGTGGACCGAGTACGACTTGAAGAAAGCCCTGCTGGAAGCGATCAGGTACTACGATATCCGTTATGAAAACCGGCGGCTGGCCGATCAATATCACAAGCGCTTCGGCCTGCGCCACCAGTTCAGGCGCAAGGAGATTTACCCTCTCATGGTCGTGGACAATGACCCGTACACGCTCCATGCGCTGGAGCGCGAGCTGGGCAGGTCGTATACCACCCGGGGGACTTTCGGCCCATACCGGCTGGAGGTGGATACCTTCGAACATGCCGATGCCGCCCTGCAAGCGGCGCGCGAGCGGCAGTTTGACGTGGTGATCGCCGATTACGCCATGCCGGAGATGAATGGCGTCGAATTTTTGCGGCGCATCAAGGAGGTGCGGCCCGACGCGGTGCGCATGATGATCAGCGGCTCGGCAGATGTGGAGGTGTTGATCGCCGCCGTGAACATAGGCGGAATCAGCCACTTCGTCGGCAAACCGTGGCACGATTACGAGTTGCGCGCCGCGATCGACCTCGCTTTATCGCACCACGAGATGGAGCTGGAAAACCGTTTTCTGGCCGACCTGCTTTTGCTGAAGGAAAAAAACTGAGGGAAAAGCCATGCATCGAATCCTGCTGATAGACGACGACCTGAATGTGCTCAGCGCGTTGCGCCGCGAATTACAAGGCGATTATGCCGTCGAGGCGTTCGACGACCCGCATCAGGCCTTGCAGCGCTGCCGGGAGTCCGGCCTTGACCTTGCCATCGTCGATTACCAGATGCCGGTGATGAACGGCGTCGAATTTCTGAAGCAATTCGTCGGGCTACAGCCGGATGCTGTAGCCGTAATGCTCAGTGGGGAAGCAGATTTCGGAGCAATCGCCGGCACCATCAACGAGGCGCATATCCACAGTTTCATCGGCAAGCCGTGGGATAGCGCCGAGCTGGCGGCCACGCTGGCCGAAGGGCTGGTGCACCGCGAGCAGTTGTTGGAAAGCCGCCGCCTGGCGGAGGCGTGCCGCAAACAGAAACCCTGGGTGGGCGCCCGCGACCCTGACAAGCTCTATCAGGTGCTGGTGGTCGATGACGAGGCGAACATCTTGAGCGCCTTGGCGCGCGACCTGACCATGCGCGGCGGTTACGCGGATATTCAGATGGCGCTGTTGCGCCAGACCGATCCGGGTTTTTCCGCGCCGCAACGCGATTTCCGTTTCAACGTCGTCACCGCCACTTCCCCGTTTCAAGCGCTGGAGCGCGCCAGGCAGACGAGCTATGACGTGGTGATTTCGGATTACCTGATGCCGGAAATGGACGGTCTGAGCTTCCTCGAAGCATTCCGCGAGATCCAGCCGGACGCTGCGCGCATCCTGTTATCCGGACACGCCGACAAGAAGGTGCTGGTCAAGGCAATCAACGGCTCGAAAATTTTCGGCTACATCGGCAAACCCTGGCACGAATATACGCTGAGAAACATTGTCGCCCAGGCAATTGTCCACCATGAACTGCTGCGCGAAAACCGGCGGCTTGCCAAGATGCTGGAGTGATTACCCTCGACCTGTTCAGGCAAACACGTCAGCCAGGCTGCTGGTTTGGCGGGTAATTCAGTCGAGTAAACTTCCGTGCTATGCCGGGGGACTCAGTTAGGGAGGCGCTGATTTATTCGTCATCCCCGCGAAGGCGGGGATCCAGTGCCTTTACTTAACTGGGTTCCCGCCTTCGCGGGAACGACGAAACCGAATAAATCAGCGCGTCCTTAGGTTTGACCGTTCCGGCGGTCATTAAAAATAGCGATAACAAAATTCAGTAACATCATTCCCTCCCCCTGCAAGGGGAAGGGGTAAAAGCCCGCCGCCTTCCGGCGGCTCATGGTTTTATCGGCCCCTTTGAGGAGCCCATCCAATAAGCCCCAGACCGGGGGTAATTCGATTATTTTGCCGGGATTATCCGCGCGTATTCGATTGTCCCTCGAACTGCACCAAATCCACCACCGGCTGCGGCTGCCAACCTGGCTCACGGTGTTCCGCGACCACGTTGGTGAAGATGCCGCCGCGCACATAGAACTTCGCGGTGAGGCGCATGAAGCGCGGCCGGGCGGCGGCAACCAGGTCGTCGAGGATGCGGTTGGTGACATCCTCGTGGAAATGCCCCTCGTCGCGGAACGACCAGATATACAGCTTGAGGCACTTCAGTTCGACGCAGGCCTGATCGGGGATGTAATCGAGGATCAGCGTGGCGAAATCCGGCTGGCCGGTCTTGGGGCACAGGCAGGTGAACTCGGGGATTTCCATGTGGATGCGGTAATCCCGCCCGGGGTTCGGGTTGGGGAAAGTTTCCAGGGTTTTCGAGGGTTGTGTCGTCATTTTGTGCCGGGTTCCGCTTCGGTTAGAATAGGCGCAATTATAACGTTAAGACTGTTTCCAATTGCGTCTCTCCCAAATCAAGTTAGCCGGTTTCAAATCTTTCGTCGACCCCACGCACATCGCGTTGCCGGGCCAGATCGTGGGCGTGGTCGGGCCGAACGGCTGCGGCAAGTCGAATGTGATCGACGCGCTGCGCTGGGTGCTGGGCGAATCGAAGGCTTCCGCATTGCGCGGCGAGACCATGCAGGACGTGATTTTCAACGGCACGACCAAGCGCAAGCCAGTGTCGCGCGCCAGCGTGGAACTGGTTTTCGACAACTCGCTGGGCAAAGCCGCCGGGCAGTGGTCGAGCTATGCGGAAATTTCCATCAAGCGCGTGTTGCAGCGCGACGGCGAATCCAGCTACCACATCAATAACCAGCATGTGCGGCGCAAGGACGTCACCGACATTTTCCTCGGCACCGGCTTGGGCGCGCGCGCCTACGCGATCATCGAGCAAGGCATGATTTCGCGCATCATCGAGGCCAAGCCGGAGGAGCTGCGCGTATTCCTCGAAGAGGCTGCGGGCGTTTCCAAATACCGTGACCGGCGCCGCGAGACCGAACTGCGTATCGGCGACACGCGCGACAACCTGCTGCGCGTCAGCGATATTCTGCAGGAGCTGGAAAAACAACTGGTGCATCTCGGCGAACAGGCCGAAGTGGCAAAGCAATACCGCACGCTGGAAGCTCAGCGCGATACCACGCAGCATCTGTTTTGGCTGGTAAAGAAGCATGAAGCCGAGGCGCAGCGCG
>MGXA01000003.1 GCA_001801215.1 Gallionellales bacterium RIFCSPLOWO2_02_FULL_59_110
AACCCGCTGGCCAAGCAGATACTGGAAGGCCGCTTCGCCGCGAAGGACACCATCAAGGTGGACTGCGTGGGCGGGGTGATGAAGTTCGGGAAAGGTTAGTTTCTACGGTGCGCGAAATGACAACTCTTGATAGGGGGAAAATTGTCCGGCAGCCTTGCCGCGTGTTGCCTCACGTAAAAAGCTGAGTCAAATTGCGCGATTTTCATGGTTAGTCTGTTTATGAATTGTAGTTGATATTCTGGAGCGCCGTCGGTTTGCCGCAGTTTTGAACAATTTTTTTTGCAGTCGGGCGATCTCTCGTTTTAGTTGCGCCGGATTCAGTACGGCGTATTCGGCTTTCAATCGCCGCCTTCCGGTATTGGCTGACCCACGCCTTGATTATCGTTTTCCTGTCGCTCATCGTTAATCTCATTTTGCCTCCCGCTCAGATTTTTTATGTGAGGCAACGAATGGGTTTTGCTCAGATTTCTGATGAGGCAATTCGCATTGTTGACCCAAAGCGATAGATAGCTGCATAATTAGAAACAGTGAATCATAAGTTATAAATGATTAGCCTCTCTAGTGATGCGCCACGGAATTAACGGAACATGTTCAAAACCTGTAGGGCGGAAAAGCGCAGCGCCTTCCGCCGTATGATTTTCATTCGGCGGATAGCCTTGCATAGCCATCTGACTAGGCCGTCAAAAAACGACGACCAAGTCATTGGTTAACGCCTGCGGCTCATCCGCCCGAGGATGCGGGCAGGCTCCAAACTATGTTTCGTAATTTATGATTTGCAAGTCCGCAAATGCTTCAACAGTCATACATCGGGGAAGCCCAGTAACCAAGGAACTGTTATGCGTAATCTCTCACGTGATGAGCATTTGCCCTTTTCACGTTACCCTGCCTTGAACCTCCATTCCCTGGCTCCGCTTCTCGCGGCCGCGCTCATACTCGGCGGTTGCGCTTCTGTCCAGCCCGAACTGCTGACGACACGGGAAGTGGTTTCCGCCAGCGCCGCCGACCAGTTGCAGATACGGAAGGAAGTCGAGCCGCTCAAAGGATCGCTCACGCTCGAAGAAGCGATTGCCAGAGCTATCAAGTACAACCTCGAAGGCCGCGTCCGCTCGATGGAAGAAGCACTGGCTGCAGGACAGTTGGATGTGGGTGGCTACGACATGCTGCCCAAGTTGGTCGCGTCGGCTGGATATCACGAACGCAATAATGATTTGATTACCCGCAGCAAGGATTCCGTCACGGGAGCGCCGTCTCTAGCCAACCCCTATATCTCTAGCGACCGGGCAGTCAACAGCAGCGATCTCAGCTTCACCTGGAGCCTGCTGGACTTTGGCCAGAGCTACTACGCCGCCAAGCAAAATGCCGACCGTGCCCTGATCGCACAGGAACGCCGCCGCAAAGCGGTCCACACAGTGATACAAGATGTCCGTATCGCATTCTGGCGGGCAGCAAGCGCCCAGAAGCTGAAAGCTGACGTGCGCGCCGCCATCCTGGCCGCCGATGACGCGCTGTCGGATTCGCGCAAGGCCGAAGCCGAACGCCTGCGCAACCCGCTCGACGCCCTGCGCTACCAGCGCCAGTTGCTGGAGAATCTGCGCTTGCTGGAAGCGGTTGATCAGGAGCTTTCCACGGCGAAAATCGAGTTGTCCTCACTCGTCAATCTGCCGCTGTCCCAGGAAGTAGCCATCGCCGAACCGAGCGGCGGCTACGGCAACAAATGGCTGGACACGCCGGTGGAACAACTGGAAGAACTGGCCATCGCCCAGAACGCCGATCTCCGTGAGTCCCACTACAATGCGCGCCTTGCCAGCAAGGAGGCGCGACGCGTCATGTTGCGCATGTTTCCAGGCATTTCGTTCAACTATGGGGTGAAAAAAAGCGATGACAGCTATCTCATCAACCAGCGCTGGAACGAAACGGGTGTGCAGATATCCTTGAACCTGCTTGGCCTGCTTGCCGGCCCCGCCCAGATGCGCCTGGCCGATGCCGGCGTGGCCTTGGCCGACCAGCAACGTATGGCAACTCTGATGAAAGTTCTCACCCAGGTGCATCTTGCTCGCCAACAGTTAGGCAACTCGGTACACCAGTTCGAACGCGCGGATGCCATCTGGAAAGTGGACGCCGACATCGCTGTGCATATAGCCAAACGGGAGGAAGCGCAGACCCAGAGCAAGCTGGACCGCATCGCTAACCAGACCAGCGCCATCCTGAGCCAACTACGCCGTTACCAGGCCATGGCTCAGGTGTATGCCGCAGCCAGCAAATTACAGGCAACCCTGGGCATGGAGCCGGTGATCGAAGGTAGCCAGGGCATGCCGCTTGCCCAGCTTACCCAGGAGGTTGGCGCTTCCTTGCAGAAATGGGAAGAAAACAAGCCGCGTGCGCTGAATGATGAAAAACCCGCTCCCGGCGCGACAAGCAAGAGCAACGCCCGTGAACGGGACTGATCGCCGTATAACAGCAGAGACGGTAACCAGTATTCGCCGCTGGCAGCGGGCGGTGCTGCTCGCTCAGTTCCTGTCAGTGCTGGCGTGTTCCGCAGGCGCCGCCGAGCCATCGAAAACGCAGCCCCCCGCGCACCCTTCAATACCCGCCTCAACCATTTCGTCCAACCTGGCGCTGGAAAACCGGGAAATCCGTGCCCAGCTTATGCCACGCCAATACACTACGCTGGCAGCCGAAATCGGAGCCAAGGTGAAGCGCCTGCCGGTTCGGGAAGGCGGCAAGTTCCGGAGCGGGGAAAGCCTGGTCACCCTGGATTGTTCGCTTCAGCAGGCGCAGCTTAGCAAGGCTAGGGCCGCACTTTACGCCACCGAGCAGACATGGAATGCCAATAAACGCCTCAACGAAATGAATTCCGTCGGCAAGGTCGAACTGCAAATTTCTGAAGCAGAGGTTACCAAGGCTCAGGCAGAAGTCGCTTTCAATGAGGCCATCATCGCCAAGTGTGTCATCGCTGCTCCCTTTCCTGGACGCATAGCCGAACAGAAGGTGCGCGAACAGCAATATGTCCAGCCCGGGCAGGCACTGCTGGAAGTTTTGGACGATTCGATGCTGGAACTGGAATTCATCGTCCCATCCGGGTGGTTGGCCTGGCTCAGGCCCGGTTATAACTTCCAGGTCAAGATTGATGAAACCGGCAGAAGTTATCCTGCCAGGATTCAGCGCATCGGCGCCCGGGTCGATCCTGTCAGCCAATCTGTCAAGCTTTCCGCCGTGATCGATGGCAAATTTCCTGAACTGATTGCCGGCATGAGCGGACGCGTAACGCTCGCCCCGCCCGAAAACCACAAGTAACCGACGCAGACTCCGGAGGCAAATCATGACATCCTGCTACCCGACACCAGGCTCCGACTCATTCAACAAAAAACCGGCTCGCCGCCTGAAGCGTCGCGGGCCATCTCCTCTCGCACTGGAGCAGCGTCTCATGTTTGACGGCGCGGCGGTGGCGACAGCCGCCGACGCAATCCAGCATGATCCGTTCCACAATACCGCCGTATTGGACAGCCCGGATTCTCTCGCAAGCCCTGAGCCATCCGCCACCGAAGCGGGTGCTCCGTCAATCAAGGAAATCGCCTTCATCGATTCCAGGCTCGCCAACTGGCAAACATTGGCCGACGGCATTCGCCCGGGCATCGAGATCGTACTGGTGCAACCGAATGAAAACGGCATCGACCGGGTGCTGACGACGCTTCATGGACAGCGCGATATTTCCGCCATTTACCTGTTCGGCCACGGTGCGCCAGGGATGGCCGAAATCGGCAACAGCATTCTCTCCGGCAGCAACCTGACCAATCTGAGTAGTCAGATGGCGACCATCGGCGCATCGCTCACTCCCCAAGGTGACATCCTGCTGTATGGCTGCGATATTGCGCAAGGATCGACCGGTATCGACTTTATCAGCAGATTGAGCAGCCTCACCGGCGCCGACGTTGCGGCCTCGACCGATACCACCGGTGCCTCCGCCCTCGGTGGCAACTGGGCACTGGAATACGCCACGGGCAGCATTGAGACTAATCCGTTCCTCAATACACAAGGTGTTCAGGCTTATCAAGGCCTGCTATCCACGGTCGATCTGTCCGGCAATACCGACTGGACGGCCATCATGTATGGCGTCAACAAGGATCCGGACGGCGACAGCCAGGCCGGCGCGGCGGATACCGATATCATCGGCGATGCGACCCATGGCTCGCTCTATACCGCTTTCGATGATAACGGCACCGCCAGCGCTGCGGACGATAGCCTGGTGTTCCGCATGCGTATCGACAACCCCACCAGTTCTACCTACTTCGGCGGCGTCGCCATTGTGGGGATGGACGCCAATGGCGATGGCCGTGTCGACCTGTTCTTTTCCGTGGATGGCCGCAACAATGCCCAGGCGGTCAAACTGCTCGATCCGGGTACGGGCGCCAACATCTCGCCCAATACCACCTCCACTTCACCACTGCCTGCCGGCTGGCTGGCAAATAACGGTGTGTACCCGTTCAGTTCCAGCAACTACTCCGTGGTGGCAGTGTCTGACACGACTGACCCAAACTGGTCACCATCGACCTTGGGTGGCAGTGCCAGCGATCTGACCGGCGACGGAAAAACCGATGTCTTTGTCAGTTGGCGTGTTCCCATCGCCGACATCGCCACCGTGTTGGCGAAACCCTCCAGCGTGGATCGCAACGGCGCCTACGGGCCTCGCGGTGCCACCGGCATCCAGGGTTATACCAAAGACACGATGGTGAGTTATGTCAACTTCACCCAGACCCAGCCTGGCCCGATCAACGGCGACCTGAACGGTGTTGGCGCCAGTTACGACAAAAATGCCACCTTCGCCTCTCTCGGTGCATTTGCCGGGCCGATGTCGGCCAGCAACCCGGTGTCGGCCGGCCCGACGGTGACGATTGCCGAACCGATCAGCGGCGATGGCATCATAAATGACGCGGAAGACAACAGCGTTACCATCAACGGCACGAGTATCAACCTTGCGAACGCTACCACCATCAGCCTTTCGGTCAGCGATGGCGTGCATACCGCCGTCACCGGGAGCGGCACGGTCAGCAGCAATGCCTGGTCGGTGACGGGCCTGGATCTTTCCGGACTGAACGACGGCACCCTCACTGTCACCGCCACCTACAACGACGGCAACGCCAGCACCACCGATCCGACCGACACCGCCAGCGCCATACACGACAAGGCCGCGCCGGCGATTACCATCGACCAGCAGGCATCGGCTCTTTCCGGCACCCCGACGTTCACCGGCACGACCAATCTTCCGGTTGGCTCGTCGATCACCGTCACGATTGATCCCGACAACAACAGCGGCACTAGCAATAATATCGTTTATCAGGTGATAGTCGGCTCCGGCGGTGCATGGACGTTGAATACGGCAACGGCGACGCCGACATCCGGTACCCTGCCCAACGGCGGTCTCATCAGCTACAGCAAGGTCACCGCGACCGCCACCGATGCCGGCGGAAATTCCGCCACAGCCACCGCGCAGAACCACCCGACCGTCACAAGCCTGAGCACCAACGACACCACACCAACGGTAACCGGAACCTGGACCAATATTTCCGGCGACACGCTCACCGTGACGATCAACAGCGTCACCTATTCCACCGGCAGCACCCCGGCGCTGATCGTCAGCGGCAATACCTGGAGCATCACGCCCACTGCTGCTCTATCGGTTCAGACCTATGACGTCACCGCTACCGTGACCCGCTCCGGCGCGGTGCTGGATACGACCACCAACGAACTGACCATCACCAGCACGCCGGTCGTGGCCATCGACATTACCGGCGGCGCCACGGCCAGCGGCACCGACACCACACCCGTGATCACCGGCACATCGTCGAACGCGGGCGGCTATGTCATTGTGCGGTTAGACCCCAACAACGACGGCAACCTTTCCGATGCCGTGACTTATTCGGTCACCACCGGCGACGGTGCATGGTCTCTCGATACCGGCAGCGCCACGCCGATTTCCGGGACGGTGCCGGGCGGCGGATTCGTCGACGCCACCGGCATCCGCGCGACCGATGCCACGGACGCGGTGGCCGACACGCAGGTGCTGACCGTCACCACGCCCACCATCACCATAGACGCGGCCGGCAAGGATGGCTCCGACCACGGAATCTTCAGCGGCGCTACGACCGATGGCTACGGCATCGTCGACAACACAACCACGACCGGCAAGCTCTACCTGAACATGACCGAAGACAACTCGGTGACCATCACAGGGGCGGCCAGCGGCGCCAGCACGGTCGATCTGACCATCACCGACGCGAACGGGCATACGCTTGAATATACGGGTATTGCGGTCAGTAGCGGCAGATGGACAAAGACCATCGTGGATGATGCCGGCGCAGGCATCCTGGATATTTCTGATCTGGACAGTGGTTTGCTGACGGTTACCGCCACCCTCTCGGGGACTTCGATCAGCGCAACGGATTCTGCGGTGACGCATGACAAGCTAGCACCAAAAATATTCAGCACGACTGCGGACCAGATAAAGAAAGCCGCACCTACGATGACCGGGGGTAGCGAACTCGCCAGCACCGCCCTCACGGTCACCGTAGACACCGCCAACCCCACGGGATACAGCGTCACCACGGCCGCCAACGGGGACTGGTCGGTCACGCCGACTTTCACCGGCAACCCCAGCAGTGCGGTAGTGACTGTGACGACGACCAGCCCCGCAACCGATGCCGCTGGCAACATCGTCCAGTCCCTAACATGGACACAGGCGGTGCTCGCGAATGCCTCCGGCAATTCGATCAGCATCGGCGCGATCGCTGGAGACAACATCATCAGCGCCAACGAAATTGCCAGCGGAGTAACGATTTCCGGTACCACCACACTCACCGGTACACCACTGATCACACTTACTGTGACGGACGGTACCACCACGGTCCATCCGACGGCGGTCAACGCCAGCAGTGGCGCCTGGTCGACAACACTAAGCCTGGTAGACATCAAGACCCTTGCAAACGGTCCGTTGACCGTCACCGCCACAGCCCCCGATGGCACGGTCACGATCAAGGACATCGCCTTGCCGCAGCTCTCGCTGCCCAGCCCGACACTGGTGATCACCGATAATATACCCACCACCGCCACAGGCGACGTCACTTTTACCTTCACGTTCAGCGAGGCGGTCACCGGCTTCGATGCGACCGACGTTACCCTCGGCGGTAGCATCGGGACGAAGGGAATATTCTCTGGCAGCGGCGCGGTGTATACCCTGGTCGTTTCGCCTCCCAGCAGCAGCAGCGGAAATATCGCACTAAGCGTCGCCAGCAGTGTGGCGACTGCCACGGCAACCGGTCGCAACAACGTCGGCGACTCCATCACCCAGCCATTCAACACCACCGGCGCGGCTGCCGCGCCGACGGTGACCATCGACGTCGACAACCTGGCCAGCGACACCACGCCCGTGATCAGCGGCACCACCAGCCTGTCGGCAGGTGCACCCATCGTCATCACCATCGATCCGGACAACGATACCGGCACCAGCAACAACCTTACCTATTCCGCCACGGTGCAATTGGGCGGCGCCTGGAGCCTCGATGTCGGCTCGGCGACACCGACGTCCGGCAGCCTGCCTGCAGATGGCTTGTACACTTACGCCAAGATCACCGCCACCGCGACCAACGCCTACGGCAACAGCACGACGGCCACCGGTCTCGACAAGCCGACGGTCATCAGCCAGACGACCAACGACAACACGCCCACCGTCAGCGGCAAGTGGGCCAATATCTCCGGTGACACGCTGTCTGTCGTGGTCAATAGCGTGACTTATTCGACGACCAACAGCAACCTGACCATAACCGGAAACAACTGGTCGCTGACGCCGACCTCCAGTATTTTCGATGGCACCTACAGTGTCACTGCCACTGCTACCCGCAGCGCCACGACCAGGGACGACATCACCGGCAGCGAACTGGTCATCGACACGCTGGGCACGGTAGATATTACCGGTGACGCCAGCGTCACCGATTCCACCCCGGTCATCGCCGGCACCACCGCAGGGCTGCCAGACGGCACCGTGCTGACCCTCAGCCTGGATACCGACAACAGCGGCTCCACCGACCTGGTGTACAAGGCCACCATCAGCAGCAATGCCTGGTCGGTCAATACCGGCTCGGCCACACCCTATAGCGGCAGCTTCCCGACGAGCGGCTTGAGCGGATCGATACCCATCTCGGCCACGGCCAGCGATGCGGCCGGTAATACCGGCAGCGATACGCAGACGCTCAATGTAGACGTCACGCCGCCGGTCATCGCCATCACCTCCAACAGCGTAACTTCCGACGCGTCGCCGTTGATCACCGGTACCACTGATCTTCCGGCGGGAAGCTTCATCACCACCGTCACCATCAACCCGTTTGGCGGCAGCACCGCAGACGCTTTCACCTACAGCAACGTGGTCGTGCAGCAAGGCGGCACCTGGTCTGTCGATACCGGCACGGCGCCATCAAGCGGCACGCGCAGTGATATTTCCGGCAGCACCAATACGGTAACTGCAACGGGCAGCGATGCTGCCGGCAACAGCGCCACCGCGACCGGAAACGTGGCCATCGTCGCCAACACGCCGGCCATCACCATCACCGACTCCCTCGACTGGGCGGGCAACAACAACGGCACGATGATTGCCGCCGAGGACGACAGCGTGGTTATCAAGGGCACCACTACCGATGTTCCAGTGGGTAGTTCGCTCGTCATCAACCTGACCGACGGCACCACCACGATCACCGATACCGCCATCGTGCAGAGCGGCGGCACATGGCAACTGGCCGCGCTCAACCTAGGCGGCATGGTTAACGGCACCATCACCGCTACGGCTACCTATGTTGACGATACCGGCAACAGCTACAGCGACACCGCTTCGGCTATCCACGACAAGGCCGGCACCGTATCCATCGACAGCATCAGCACCGACAGCGGCGTCCTCGGCGATTTCATCACCAGCGACCAGACCCTGATCTTCACCGGCTCTGCCTCTGCCGATGCCAGCGTCGCCCTCACCCTGAGCGGTGCAGGCAGTTTCAGCACCACCGTAACCGCCAACAGCAGTGGTGTGTGGACTTATAACTACACGGGCACCACGCTGGCAGCCGGCACCTATTCCTTGCAAGCCGTCAGCGGCGCCACCGCCACCCAGGCCATCGTCATCGATATCACGGCGCCAACAGCTCCGACAGTGACGAGCCAATCCACTGCCGATACCACTCCCAGTATCACCGGCAGCGCAACCGTCGGCGCCGGCGAGACGCTGAGAATTGCCGTCAACGGCGTCACCTACACCGCAGGCGACGGAAACCTGAGCCTCTCCGGCACGAACTGGACGCTCAATATTCCGACCGCTAACGCACTGTCTCCCGCGGTCAGCGGTAGTTTCAACGGGGTCTATTCCGTGACCGCAACGGTTACCGATACGGCAGGCAATGCCACATCCGATGCCACCAGCGGCGAACTGACCATCAGCGACACTACCGTCCCCGTCATCGACCTCGATCCGTCCAACGCCGGAACCCTCAACTATTCCGTCACCAGCGCCAACGGCGCCACGGTGAGCCTGGACGACAATGCCGATCCCGTCACCGTCGTCGAAGCTTCGGATCGGCTCAACAACATTACGCTGACAGTTGGCGGGCTGCAGAATGGCGTCAGCGAAAAACTGATTTTCGGTAGCACCACCGTCGCTGCCAATGGCAGCGACATCGGCAGCGTGGATGTGACCGATATCACCGTCGGCGGTGTGCGGGTAAATATCACCCATACCGGTAATATTTTCACCATCCAGAAGTATAACTACACCGATCTGACCGCCGCCGAAGCACAAGCCGTTATTCGGAATATTCAGTACCAGAATACTGCGGGCGGCAGCAGCGCCGTGGGGAGTAGAACTTTCGCCTTCGGTACGGTTGATGATGCCGGCAATACTGCAGCAACCGCAACGTCTACCGTAGCAGTTGTGGTGGGTGATTTCACTCCGCCTGCAGACCCGGTTGTCACCAATGTCACCGAACTTGCTGGCGATCCCAACACAACTGACCTTATCACCAATGACAATACCCAGGTGCTCACAGTCACCGGAGAAACCGGGGCAACCCTCAAGGTTTATACCAATGCCGGTGCTCTGGTGAACCAGAGTAACTACTCGGTAAGCGAAACCTCCGGCACCTACACGGTTGACTTTGGCACTAATATCCTTGCAGATGGGGTATATAAAGTTACCCTAACCGATGCTTCCAGCAACGAGAGCGGGTATTCAAATACCTTCACCGTCGACACTGCCGCCCCGGCGCCTACTGTCACGCTCGCAGCCAGCATCACCGCGGATGACGTGATCAATGCGGCAGAAGCCAGCGGCAACGTGAGCGTCACCGGTACCGTCGGCGGCGATGCCGCCGATGGCGACACGGTCACGCTCACGATCAACAGCAGCACCTATACCGGCACCGTGAGCAGCGGCGCCTTCAGCATCAGCGTTCCCGGGTCGGCTCTCGTTGCCGATTCCGACAAGGTCATTGATGCGAGCATCAGCAAGACCGACGCGGCCGGCAACACCGGCACCGGCACGGATACCGAAGGCTACACCGTCGATACTGCCGCCCCGGCTACCGGCGCTGGCCTGACCGACCTCAACGTGGTCTCGATCACGACCGACTCGGGCGTGGCCGCGGACTTCCGCACCAACGACCAGACGCTCTCGATCGCCGGCAGCTTCAACGCCGCCGACACGAATATTCTGACGGTGAGCCTGAACGGGACCACCTACACGCTGGGCACAGACGCAGCGCTCACCGCTGCGGGTAACGTGTGGACCCTGGACGCCACCGGCGTCACCCTGGCTGAGGGCACCTATCCGGTAGTGGCCACCGCCACCGACCTGGCCGGCAACGCCGCCTCCGACACCCAGAACGTGATCATCGACACGACCGCCCCGAGCACGGGCACCGGCCTGACCGACGTCAACGTCACTAGCATCACCACTGACAGCGCGGGCGCATCGGCCAGCGACTTCATCACCAATGACCGCACGCTGATCATCAACGGCAGCTTCAATGCCGCCGACACCAACGTGCTGACGGTGAGTTTCAACGGCACCACCTACACGCTGAATGGCGGCGGCGCCACCAACGCCAAACTGACCAGCAGCGGCGACACCTGGAGCCTGGACGTCACCGGCACCACGCTCTCCGACGGCACCTACGCGGTCGTTGCGACCGCATACGACATTGCCGGCAACTCCAGCGCCGACACGCAGAACGTCACCATCGACGGCACGGCGCCGACCACCGGCACCGGTGCCACCGACATCAACGTCACTAGCATCACCACCGACAGCGCGGGCGCATCGGCCACGGACTTCATCACCAGCGACCGCACGCTGGTGATCAACGGCAGCTTCAACGCCGCCGACACCAACGTGCTGACCGTGAGCTTCAACGGCACCACCTACACGCTGGGCAGCAGCCCGGCGCTGACCAGCAGCGGCAACACCTGGAGCCTGGACGTCACCGGCACCACACTCTCCGACGGCACCTACGCGGCGGTTGCGACGGCCACCGACGTGGCCGGCAACAGCGCGTCCGACACGCAGAACATCACCGTGGACGGCACCGCGCCGAGCACCGGCACCGGTGCCACCGACATCAACGTCACCAGCATCACCAGCGACAGTGCGGGCGCATCGGCCAGCGACTTCATCACCAATGACCGCACGCTGGTCATCAACGGCAGCTTCAACGCCGCCGACACCAACGTGCTGACCGTGAGCTTCAACGGCACCACCTACACGCTGGGCAGCAGCGCCGCGCTGACATCGAGCGGCAACACCTGGAGCCTGGACGTGCAGGGCACGACGCTGACCGACGGCACCTACGCGGTCGTTGCGACCGCATACGACATTGCCGGCAACTCCAGCGCCGACACGCAGAACGTCACCATCGACACCAACGCGCCCGGACAAAACGGCGACGGCACCGCCCCGGCGATCACCGGCATCACCACCGACAGCAACATCAGCACCGACTACATCACCAACGACCAGACGCTGGTGTTCAACGGCACGGCCGGGGCGAATGAAGTGGTCACGGTCAAGCTCGACGGCGCCACGCTGGGCACCGCCACCGCGAACGGCAGCGGCGTGTGGAGCTACAACCACACCGCGACCACGCTGGCCAACGGCACCTACAGCCTGACCGCGAGCACCACCGACGTGGCGGGCAACACCGCGACGGCGACGCAGGCGATTACCATCGACACCAACGCGCCCGGACAAAACGGCGACGGCACGGCCCCGGCGATCACCGGCATCACCAACGACAGCAACATCAGCACCGACTACATCACCAACGACCAGACGCTGGTGTTCAACGGCACGGCCGGGGCGAACGAAGTGGTCACGGTCAAGCTCGACGGCGCCACGCTGGGCACCGCCACCGCGAACGGCAGCGGGGTGTGGAGCTACAACCACACCGCGACCACGCTGGCCAACGGCACCTACAGCCTGACCGCGAGCACCGACATCGCCGGCAACACCGCCTCCGCCACTCAGGCAGTGGTCATCGACACCACGGCGCCGGGCACGACAGGTCTGGGCCCGATCGACATCACCGCGCCGACCGATACCGGCACGAACGACACCACCACCGGCCACGGCAACCCGGTCATCACCTTCACCGGTGAAGCAGGGCTGACCATCAGTCTGATTGGAGCGGATGGCACGACGCCGCTGATCGCAGGCACGCAGTACACGGTCGCTTACGCGGGTGGCACCTACACGGTGACGCTGCTCGACGCCATCGCAGGCGGAAGCGCCGATCCTTACGGCACCTATTCTGGAGGTGTGGCCACCGGCAATACCGCTTCCGTCACCGATGGCACCTACACGATCAAGGCCACCGATCTGGCTGCCAACACCAGCACGGTCGGCACTTTCGTGATCGACACCACAGCACTGAGTATTCCGACTGTCGTTGCGCAGACAAATGTTCTGACTCAACCCACTCTCACCGGCACTTTTGATGCTACCGCTGGCGGCCTGACGGTCACTGTCGATAGTATGACTTATACGCTGGGCAGGGATGCGGCGTTGACCGCCCATGATAATACGTGGACGCTCGATCTGGCCGCAGCAGGGCAGACGCTCAGTGTCAAATCCTATGAAATTGTCGCAGCCGCTACCGATAAGGCCGGCAATACCAGCACGGATAAAAGTTCCATGGAATTGACGGTGATTCCTGTCCCGCTGCCGCCTGTGCAAGCCACGTTACCCGCCGTAATCGTGACGCCTCCGCCGGCCGAAATAGCACTGCCGCCGGCAAACAAAGGCAGTATTGGCAGCGGCCCCGTACTTGACCTGACCTCTCCCAACTCGATTGTCATATGGCCGTCAGCGGATGAAACCGGCCGTGGCAAGACGCCCACAGAAGGATTTATGACCAGCGGGGAAAGAGAGGCGTTCCGCATTGTGGTGGTCAAGGCCGATGAACCGGGGCTTTTCCGCTTTCACGGCGTACCTGACCAGGATTTCGACACTGGCACTCATATCCGCTTCCAGTTGCCAGCCGATGCCTTCATGCATACCCAGGAAAACGCCATCGTTCGCATCACCGCTGAACGTACCGATGGCGGCCCCCTGCCTGCTTGGCTGCGGTTCAACGCCACCACCGGCACGTTCGAAGGAGATGCACCACCGGGAAGCCCGCGCGTACTGGAAATTCGGGTCACGGCGCGGGATACCGATGGCCGCGAAGCATCGACCATCTTCCGCATCAAGCTGCATGGCGACGACAAGCAGCGCCCGGCGGGTCGCACCGGCCTCACGGATCAGATTCGCATGAGTGCGCAGCATCGTTCGCCTTACCTGCAACAGATGGTCATTAAACCCACCTCCAGCATCCATACAAGCAGGCAGGTGTAAGTGCCGGACGCTCCCCAAAGTCAGGATCAGATCCTCATCCTCCTCGACCTTGCACGCCGGGCGCGTTTGGCGGGAAGCGTCGAGGAGCTGGCGTTCCTGGCAGTCAACGAGACTCATGCCCTGACTTCCTACCGGCAGGCAGCCCTGTGGTTTTCTGCCGGCGGAATCAAAACTCTTTCCGGTGTCGTCCAGCCGGAAGCCAATGCGCCTTATGTGCAATGGCTCAATCGGGTATGCAAAATCCTGTACGAGCGCGGGGGTGCCATCCGTCCGGTTTCAGCCTTGGAACTGCCGCCCGCCATGGCCGAGGAATGGTCGGAATGGCTGCCTGAATTCGGCCTCTGGCTTCCTCTCGTAGACGATGCGGAGCAGGAGGGCGGAGGCGGGCTGCTATTCGCTGCGGATCACCCTTGGCAGGAAGATGAACTCGCGCTTTTGCAGGAATGGCGGGATATCTGGCATCACGCCTGGCGCGCCTGTCACAAACCGGCTCATTGGTCCCGGCGGCACATCGGAAAGCGTATCGCCGGATGGCTGGCCACCCGCTCCGATCTGCCTTACTGGAAGAGGCCACGGCTGCGTCTGGCCGCTGCCATCGTAGTGACACTGGCGTTCCCTGTCCGGCTGACCGTGCTGGCGCCTGGCGAGCTGGTGCCAACCAATCCGGCCGTAATTCGCGCCCCGATCGACGGCGTGATCGGGCAATTCCACGTCAGCCCCAACCAGACTGTCAAGGCCGGGCAATTGCTGTTCGGTTTTGATGAGGCCTCGCTGGTTGCGCGCCGGGATGTGGCAACCCAGGTTCTGGCAACTGCCGAAACGGAATACCGCCAGTTTGCCCAACAGGCACTTTCAGATAGTAAATCCAAGTTCCAGCTGGCCATACTTCTGGGCAAGATCGAAGAGAAACGGGTCGAGGCGAACTATGTGCGCGAGCAACTGGAACGCTCGCGGGTCGTTGCCCCCCAGGATGGCATCGCCCTATTCGACGATCCTGCCGAATGGATTGGCAAACCGGTCCAGACCGGTGAGCGCGTCATGCGCATCGCCGTGCCTGGAGAGGTGGAGGTGGAGGCATGGCTACCTCTGGGAGATGCCATCCCCTTGCCCGGAGGAACGCCGGTCAGTCTTTACCTGGCATCCAACCCGTTCTCTTCGATCTCGGCCCGGGTGCGCTACATAGCCCATGATGCGGTTCCGCGCCCGAACGCCACCTACGCCTATCGCGTGCGAGCCAGGCTGGAAGAACGCACCGACCAGCGGATCGGGCTGAAGGGTACTGCCAAGCTCTATGGTGAATGGGTTCCATTGGTCTACTGGATGCTGCGGCGGCCGCTGGCCACCATCCGGCAAACTCTGGGTGTGTAATGGCGCTGCCGCCCCTGCGTGAAGAGCTGGCACTCCTTCCCGGCCCCGCGCTGGCGGACGGACAGCCATCGCATACCCTGCATGATCCGGTGCGCAACATGTTCTTCCAGATCGACTGGCCCACGTTCGAGATTCTTCGCCGCTGGCATCTGGCCGATCCCGCCGCTATTGCCGCCGCTGTCAGCCGGGAAACGGCTTTGCACCTGGAAACCGACGATGTGGAATCCGTCATCCGCTTCCTGCATGACAACCAGTTGCTGCAGCCCCTCCCTGACAGTGCCGGCACACTTGCACAACTGCTGAAGAAACGCAAAGGCACGATAGGCGTGTGGCTGCTGCACAACTACCTGTTTTTCCGCATTCCCCTGCTGAAACCGGACCGATGGCTGGACCGTTGGGTCGGATCAACCGACTTCTTTTATTCGCGGCCGTTCCAGGTTTTGAGTCTCGCCGCGCTGTTCCTGGGCTTGATCGAGGTCTATCGCGACTGGGATCGTTTCGCCACCACGCTGGTGGATATGCTCAGCTGGTCCGGCATGGTCAGTTATGGTCTTGCCCTGATTGCGGTCAAATTCCTGCATGAATTGGGACACGCCTTCACCGCCAAGCGTTTCGGATGCCGGGTACCCGCCATGGGCATAGCCTTTCTCGTGCTTTGGCCCATGGCGTACACGGACACGAATGAAGCATGGAAACTGACCAGCCGGCGCCAGCGGATGCAGGTTGCCGCAGCCGGGATACTCACCGAACTGACCATTGCCGCTTGGTCAACTCTGGCGTGGGCGCTTCTGCCCGACGGTACACCCAAGTCGCTTGCCTTCCTGCTCGCGACGACGACCTGGATCAGCTCGATAGTCATCAACGCCAGCCCGTTCATGCGCTTTGACGGCTATTTTCTGCTGTCCGACTGGCTGGGAATGCCGAACCTTCATGCCCGCGCCTTCGCGCTTGCCCGCTGGGATCTTCGGGAAAGATTATTCGCCTTGGGCGAACCGGTGCCGGAGGTTTTTCCCCGTCGTCGCCACGCGGGTCTGGTTCTTTTTGCCTACGCCACTTGGGCATACCGCCTGGTGATTTTTCTTGGCATTGCCGCCCTTGTCTATACCTTTTTCATCAAGGCAGTGGGCATCTTTCTTTTTCTGGTGGAAATCGGCTGGTTCATCCTTCTTCCGCCCTATCGGGAGCTGCAAGCCTGGCGGTTGCGCTGGCCCGCCTTGCGCGCCAGTTCACGCGCCCGGCGTAGCGGCATTATCGCCCTGGCGGTATTCCTGCTGTTCGTTCTTCCCTGGCCGACCCGGATTGCCTCTACCGGGCTGTTGCGCCCGTCCGAACAATTTGTCGTTTATGCGCCGCCTCATGCGCAAGTGGTGGATCTGCCGGTCTCCGAAGGAAGCCTAGTCAAAGCGGGCGCTCCATTGCTCCAGTTGGCATCGTTTGACCTCGAAAGCCGGGAACGTGCCGCCCGTGCAAAATTTGACCGTATGCGCTGGCAGGCGTCGGCTGGCGCCTTTGACAACGAGCAGCGAGCCCAATGGCAAGTGCTGCAAGAACAGTTGGCCGATGCCAACGCGGAACTGGCCAGTATCCAGGCCGATGCCATACGCTACGCGCCGACCGCGCCCTTTGACGGCATTTTGCGAGATATGGATCCGGACCTGAAGCCCGGCGCCTGGATCAGCCAGCAAGAGCCGCTGGCGCGTCTGGTGGTTGAGCAGAATCAACAGGTGGTTGCATTCCTGAACGAAGAAGAAGTCGGGTGGGTGGCAAGGGGAAACAGCGCCAGATTCTACGCCGATGGGCTGGAAGGGCCGTTCGTGCCGCTGGAAGTAGCCCGCATCGACCCGGACGCCAGCCGGACACTGCCGGAAGCCGAACTTTCCAGCCTCTATGGCGGCAATATCCTGGTACGCGAAAAAAATGGCTTGCTCTATCCGGAGCAGGCGATATACCGCGTGACGCTCAAGGTGACCGGATCGTCGGGAAACCTGGTCGGGCACACTTGGCGGGGGAAAGTGGTCATTTCCGGCAGCTGGTATGCACCAGGCTGGCGCTTCCTGAGCACCGCGCTGAGCATCTTCTGGCGGGAAGCAGGGTTCTAAGAAGCTGCCTTATCGTCCTGCAGGCTTCTGGATTTTAAGCAATATAGCGTGCGCATGGCTTATGTGTTGTCGCGGCCCTAGCTCATGCGGCCAATGGTAAATTTGTATGGAATATAGACGGTATCTACACCGCTTCCTCCAAATTCATCTCCAGTTTCAGCCAGCTTTCTTCCAGTTCTGCTACTTTGCTTTCCAGACGTTCGCGCCGGACATTCAGGTCGGCGATGAAATCGCTGCTGCATTCGGCATAGGTGGTCGGATCGCCTAACTGGCGGTTGATTTCGCTCAGTTCGGCTTGCGCATTGCTGAGCTCGGTTTCGAGTTTTGCCTGCTTCGACAGCAGCGCCTTTT
>MGXA01000004.1 GCA_001801215.1 Gallionellales bacterium RIFCSPLOWO2_02_FULL_59_110
GTTTTCTGCAAAGGGTGCAGACAGGATTTTGCCAGATGCCACAAGGCTTGCAGAGGATTTCATGCTAAATTCTACCCACTCGATTTCACGAAGACCCCTTTTAATTAACGTACAGGAACAATGTTGCACTAACAAATTTCGATAAGAAAGTGAAAACACATGCAGCCTGAAAACATATCTCGCTTCAGAAAAGTAAAGTACCTTAAAACTCTCTCAGAAGATGACTTTAGAGATAAAGCAATTAGGCCATTATTTCTGAGGATGGGATTTAGCGATGGCAGGGATTTATGTGGCCCTTATGAGCATGGTAAAGACACGGTTTTTGGTGAAACAGATCGCCTTGGCTTTGACTTGCTGCTAGCAGTTCAAACAAAGAAGGGAAGTCTTAATCTAGCTGCCAAGGCAAGTGCAAATATTGAAGAAGCTATTACACAACTTAAAACGGCATTAACGTCTTCGGTTGTACTCTTGAAGGACAGAGCAAGAGTTACGCCTAACCGAGCGATTTTATGCGCTAGCGGGGGCATCAATGATCATGCTCGCACCCACATTTTAACTACTGTAGCAAATCCCAATATTCAATTCCTTGACGCTGATGACATAATCCCCTTAATTGATAAGCATATCCCTGAATTATGGTTAGGAATTGACACAGATTTACTTCCTTATTTACGAGTTTTGCAAAATGAAATCCTTGGTGATCAAACTACAAACGACGGCACCCAGGATGGCGTGTTAACCGGAGCAGCCGATGACAACGTATTTGTCGGCTTGAGACTTTATAGAAATATAAAAAAGTTGAAAAAAGTTCAGGGAGCGGTACAAGAAATTCCTGAGTTTGAGGAATTTCCTCTGGTTGCAATAAAAGCGAAGAAAATAAATAAAGTATTAATTCTGGGAGAGGGCGGAAGCGGGAAAAGTACAGGATTGCTGCGCATCGCTCTGGAACTAGCGCGTTCCGCTGAGCAGGCTGCGGGTAAAAGTAAAATACCCGTCTTGATTAAGGCGGTTGAGCTCCAAAGAGCAAAGCCGAAAGACCTTATAGAATTTTGTGATGCACACACCAGAAATTTGTGTAGGAGTAGCAAATCGACTTTCACTATTGATGATCTTAAAGATGGCAATTTGGTGATAATGATTGATGCCCTTGATGAAGTAACGGAGGGTAATAGGAGCTACTTAGGGAAACTTATGAGTGAGTTTTCTACGCAATACCCTAAATGCCAAATCATAGCCACTTCGAGACCTTATAGATTCACCCAAGAGCTTGAGGAATTAAAAAGCTTTGAAGCTTTTCACGTATCACCAATAGGCTGGAAACAGACAGCAAAGATTTTTAATACCGTAGCAAAAAATCGTAAAGTCCCCCGATCCCAATCGCAAGAGCTCCTTAGGCGGATTGAAAAAATCCATGGGATAGAACTAAATCCGCTTATGGTTACTGTTCTTGCGGCTTCAACAGATTTTTCAAGGCACGATATTCCTGCGAATATAACAGAGCTTTTTAAGAAATTTACTGAGTTGATGCTGGGAAGATGGGATGAAAGAAAAGGGCTTAAGCATCAATACCAAGCGCCATTAAAGGATTTTGTCATAACAAAAATTGCTTTACACCTTCATGTTAGAAAAGAAACATCAATATCAAGGAAGCTTGCTGAAAAAATTGCCACGATGGAAATGACTAAAGTGGGTCATGAAGCTGTGACCAGTGTTTTATTGACAGAGATATTTGATCGTTCGGGATTATTTAGAGTGTTGGGTGATGAAATAGAATTTAAACATCATTTGCTTCAAGAATTTTTTGCTGGGAGAGCCATTGATAGCCCGGAATTTGTCTACAAAGTTTTGCCTGATGAGTGGTGGAAGCGGGCACTGGTTTTTTATTTTGGGGAACATCCTGAAAATATAGAAACATTGGCATCCGCTGTTAAGGAGCTTGAGAAAGAAGACACCGCTCACAAACTTGAAGCTACAACAACTATTGGACTGGCATTGCAAGCTTGTTACCTTTCTCCTGTGGATGAAAAACTGGCCGTTTGGAAATGGGTAGTTTCCAGCCTAGCGAACTTAGAAAAAGGAGCAATTAAAGCTTTTGATCCTGACAATACTAGGCCACTGTTGGATTTTGTGAGTTATTACCTTTATGCGAGAGATTCTGTAGCCCTATCCAACATAAAACCAAATTGTGAATCAATCATAGAGTGGGTCAATAATGAGTCTTTTTCTGATAATGAAGAAAATAATAGAAAGCAATTTTGGCTTGTCGTCAGCTTGATTGAAACTGGGGATATATGTGAAGCAGAGAGGGTGCTTGATAAGTGCAACTTAACTAATGGCTACTTACTCACTGCTATCCATTTAGGTTGTTTTCTTACTTCACGCATACGCCCGGTTCTAGAAACAGAAAAGAAGAAGGCCGAAGAAATCTGTTCAATGCTAAGTAAGAAAATTGCTCCTTTTCGCGATCAACTTATGCGTGAGGTAGGGTCTACATTATTAGAAGCTAAGAAAGGAAAAATTGAAGTTGTTGATGACGACGAGGAATCACCAGTGATCGCTTAAAAAAATGAAGAACCTCGCGGCAAGCCGCGAGGTATCAAATCAGAATCCGGTCAAATCATTCGCCGCAAGCGGCGGGGAATTCGACCCGTGTAATTAAAGGGGCCGTGGTCGAATTTAATTTCCAGCTTTTGAACAATCCCAGCATCTGCTGTGTGTCGTAAGCGGAAGCTCACGTTTACCAAAGCAGCTATTGATTCAGCGCTACGTTCAGTGGCGAATTTTGAGCATAAATCGCATTCAATTTGAAGATGCGAGATAAATACAAATGATGAACAAAGCAAAATTTATTACCTTTGAAGGCATGGACGGGGCTGGCAAAAGCACCCATCTGGCATGGTTCGCCGATGCGTTGCGCCAGCGTGGCTTTGACGTGCTGGTCACGCGCGAGCCGGGCGGCACGCCGCTCGGGGAACAACTGCGCGAGATACTGCTGAACCAGCCGATGGGCATCGGCACCGAGGCGCTGCTGATGTTTGCGGCGCGCTTGGAGCATGTCGAACAGGTCATCAAGCCGGCGTTGCACGCGGGAAAATGGGTGATTTCCGACCGTTTTAGCGATGCCAGCTTCGCCTACCAGGGCGGCGGCAGGGGGCTGGATTGGGATAAATTGAGCCAGCTCGAGCAATGGGTACACCCCGACCTGCAACCCGACCTGACGCTGTTTTTCGACGTGCCGGTCGAGGTGGCAAGACAACGCCTGAGGTCGCCGGATAACACTAGACCGAGCAATGCCTCGCTGGATCGCTTCGAGCAGGAACAGGCCGATTTTTTCGAGCGGGTGCGCGCCGGATACCACAAGCGCGTGCGGCAAAACCCGCAGCGCTATATCGTCATCGATGCGGCGCAGCCCATGGATTTAGTTAAACAAAAACTTGAAGAGATAATTATATCTATTTGATATGAATAATATTTATCCGTGGCAAAAAAACGACTGGGGGCGATTGCAGGAACTGCGCAAGCGCCCGCCGCATGGCATGCTACTCAAGGGAAGCAAGGGGATCGGCAAGTTTGAACTGGCGATGAATTTCGCCCGGAGCCTGCTGTGCCAGCAACCCGATGAAGCAGGTTTTGCCTGCGGGCAATGCCCTTCATGCCACTGGTTTTCCCAAGGTTCGCACCCGGATTTTTGCCTGCTGCAACCGGATGCGTTGAGCCTGGATGCCGATGAGAGCGATGATTCCAAGTCCGCATCCGGCAAGAAGCCCAGCAAGCAGATTTCCGTCGATCAGGTACGCGGGCTGGCCGATTTTTCCGGCATGTCCGCCCATCAGGGCGGCAGGCGCGTGGTGGTCATTCACCCCGCCGAGGCGATGAACACCAATGCCGCGAATGCCTTGCTGAAGAGCCTCGAAGAGCCTTCGCCGGGCCTGCTGTTCATCCTGGTGTCGCACAGGACGCAGCAGTTGCTGCCAACCATCCTGAGCCGCTGCCTGTCGTTTGCCTTGCCAGCGCCCGATGCCGCAAGCGCCGCGCGCTGGCTGACACAGCAGGGCGTGAAAAACCCCGCCGAAGCCCTCGCGGCCTCCGGTTTTGCGCCGCTGCAAGCCATTCAACTGGACGAGCAACTGGGCAGCGAGGAGCGCGACAAGTTGCTGCGCGGCGTGCGCCAGCCCGCCGCGCTGGACGTGTTCGCGCTGGCCGAGGCATTGCAGAAGACAGAGCAGGTCGTGGTCGTGCAGTGGCTGCAACAGTGGAGCTACGACCTGAGCGCGATGAAGCTGGCGGGCAGGCTGCGCTACCATCCCGGCGAAGAAGCCGTCATGCGGAAACTGGTCGAACCCGTCGCGCCGCTGGATCTGGCGCGGCTGCAAAGTTATTTGCAAGGCGCGAAACGTGAAGCGCAACATACGCTAAACCCCAAGCTGTTCCTAGAATCGCTGCTGTTTTCCTATCGCCAACTCATGCTCCAATAACCATGCCGTTCGTCGATTCGCATTGCCATCTCGATTTCCCCGAACTGGCCGAGAACCTTCCCGACGTGCTGGCGCAAATGCGCCAGAACGACGTGGCAGCCGCGCTGTGCGTCTCGGTCAATCTGGAAAAATTCCCGCACATGCTGGCGCTGGCCGAACAGCACCCGAACCTCTACGCCTCGGTGGGGGTGCATCCCGATTATGAGGATGTCGAAGAGCCGAGCGTTGCGCGCCTAGTCGAGCTGGCGCGGCATCCCAAGGTCATCGCCATCGGCGAGACCGGTTTGGATTATTTCCGCCTGAAGGGCGATCTGGAATGGCAGCGCGCGCGCTTCCGCAACCACATCTGCGCCGCGCGCGAATCCGGCAAGCCGCTCATCGTCCACACGCGCGAGGCGGCGGCGGACACGTTGCGCATCATGGCGGAAGAAAATGCCGCCGGGGCGGGCGGCGTGATGCACTGCTTCACCGAAACCTGGGAAGTCGCCGAAGCCGCGCTGGCGATGGGTTTCCATATCTCTTTTTCCGGCATCGTCACGTTCAAGAACGCCAAACAGATCAAGGAGGTGGCACAGCGCACGCCGCTGGAGCGCATCCTGATCGAGACCGACGCGCCCTATCTGGCGCCTGCGCCGCATCGCGGCAAACTCAACCAGCCGGCGTACGTGAAGCATGTCGCCGAAGAGATCGCCTTGTTGCGCGGTATCGGCATCGATGAGGTAGGGCGGTGTACCACGGAGAATTTTGAGCGCTTATTCAAAGTGTGAGAATTTGTAAAGTAAATTTTTGCCGGTACAAATGTTGACAGGGATTCGAATATCCATATAATGCGCACTCGTTTCGCGGGAGTAGCTCAGTTGGTAGAGCGCAACCTTGCCAAGGTTGAGGTCGAGAGTTCGAGACTCTTCTCCCGCTCCAAACCCAAGGGAAAGCATCCTCGCTTTCCCTTGATCATTTAAAGCCAGTGTTCTGCAACATGGCGCGATAGCAAAGCGGTTATGCACCGGATTGCAAATCCGATGAGCCCAGTTCGACTCTGGGTCGCGCCTCCAAACAAATTAGCAGGTTGCGCCAGAAAGCGAAAGAGGGGTATGCACGACGGCCCACTTGACTGAAAAATTCGCGGCGGGTATGTTGTTTTCCGGTGCTGCTGGTACAAGCAACTGGAGAAACAGAAGCATTCTCGGTGGAGGCTATGCCATGGAATTAGCCGGTGCATCAATTCACGATGACCCCGCCATTCGAGTGTGGCGCCTCCCGTTTTCTTTTTGCAGCAGGCATGAAACTGCAAATTTCCACATCAGGCAAATAAAAAAACAGCTGCCGCTATGGTTCTGGATTGCTTTCTTCCTTTTTGTTTCCGAACCGGCACACGCTAAATCAATCTGGGATTTCCAGGAACCCGTCACCCCCGTTGCCCGCACTTCGCTAGCGGCAAGCGTGGAGTTTATGCGCATCATCATGGGCATCTACATCGCAGTTTTTGCGGTTTTCGCCTATTCCATCTTCAAGCACCGCAAAAGCTCCGGCGCCCAGCCTGGAACCTTTACCGGGCCCGGCTCCAGACGGCAATGGATTCTGGCAATCACCCCTTTTCTGCTGCTGATCTACATCGATTACATCTGGATGGGTATTCCCGCCTTCCATGCCATCTCCAGGATGGAAGACACCCGGACTGCCGCAGATATGACGGTCAAAGTGACTGCCAGCCAGTGGAAATGGCAGTACGAATACCCGGATGAGGGCATCAGTTTCGTCAGCGCCATGGCGACTTCGCAAGGCCAGATACATGGCAGGGAGGCGAAGGGCGAGCATTATCTGCTGGAAGTGGATAATCCGCTTATTTTGCCCACCAACAAGAAGGTGCGCATTCTCCTAATTTCCACCGATGTAATTCACTCCTGGTGGGTGCCTTCTTTCGGCGTCAAACGCGATGCCGTTCCGGGTTATCTGCGCGAGATGTGGGTGAACATCGAGAAGCCAGGGATCTACCGCGGCCAATGCGCACAATTGTGCGGCGACGGGCATTCCTTCATGCCGATCGTGGTTGAAGCCGTTGCAGAGCCCCAATTCAATGAATGGGTTGCGCAGAAAAAAGCGCAAAGCTCGCAGGCGGAAGCCGTTGCCGGCAAGGCCTGGAGCAGGGAAGAATTAATGGCAAAAGGAGATGAAGTCTATAAAGTAGTTTGCAGCGCCTGCCACCAGGCCGATGGCAAAGGCCTTCCCGGAGCTTTCCCGGCGCTGTCGGGAAGCAGTATCGTCAATGGGCCGATGCTGGATAAAGAAGGCCACCTGTTCAAGGATGGGCATCTGGACCGGGTGATGAACGGCAAACCGGGCACCGCCATGCAGGCTTTCAAGAACAGCCTGTCCGATGCCGAGATCGCCGCAGTCGTGACCTATGAGCGCAACTCGTTCGGCAACCGCATGGGCGACATGGTGCAACCTGCGCAGGTCAAGGCGTTGCGTTAATGTATGAAACTCGCGCAGCGATTCGTTTGCCCTTTCTCCCGCTTGCGGGGGAAAGTTGGATAGGGGGAAACGGGCATGGCGCGTTTCATTATCAGGTGTGGCATCTTTAAGGGAGAGGATATGACCGAAGCCACCGCAGCAGTTGCGCACGACCATCCGCACGCAGGAATCATGCGCTGGCTGACTACCACTAATCACAAGGATCTCGGCATCCTGTACATGAGCTTTGGCGGTATCATGTTTTTTGTCGGCGGTCTCTTCATCATGGCGGTGCGCGCAGAATTGCTGTATCCGGGCCTGCAACTGCTCTCGCCGGGCATGTACAACCAGCTGTTCACGCTGCACGCGCTGATCATGGTGTTCGGCGCGATCATGCCGTTCGCCACCGGCCTCAACAATTACCTGATCCCGCTCATGATCGGCGCGCCCGACATGGCGTTGCCGCGCGTCAACAACTGGGGGTTTTGGATTCTGCCGTTTGCCGCAGTTTTGCTGCTGATCCCGTTTTTCCTGCAATTCTTCGGCACCGGCAGCGGCGCCACCGGGCTGGGCTGGATGATGCATAACACCACGCTGGACATACAGAGCGGAATCGGCATCGATTTTGCAATCTTCACGATCCTCCTACTGGGGGTTTCCTCCCTTACCGGCGCGATCAACGTGGTGGTGACGGCGCTCAACATGCGCGCGCCGGGCATGGTGCTGATGAAGATGCCGCTGTTCGTGTGGGCATGGCTGATTACCGCTTTCATGCTGATCCTGGCGATGCCGGTATTCAGCGCGGCGGCCACCATGCTGCTGACCGACCGGCATTTCGGCACGCATTTCTTCGATGCGGCCAACGGCGGCGACCCGATCCTGTTGCAGCACCTGATCTGGTTCTTCGGTCACCCCGAGGTGTATATCGTGCTGCTGCCGGCGTGGGGGCTGATCCCGCATATCCTCGCGACTTTTTCGCGCAAGCCGGTCTATGGCTACCGGGCGCAGGTCTATGCCTTGTGTGCGATCTGTTTCCTCAGCTTCATCGTATGGTCGCACCATATGCTGACTTCCGGCCTGCCGCTCGCTGCGGAGGTGTATTTCATGTATGCCACGATGGCGATTTCCGTGCCCACGTCGGTGCTGGTGTTCTGCTGGCTGGGCGCCATCTGGCGCGGAGCGATGACCTTCGAGACCCCGATGCTGTTCGCGCTGGGCTTCGTCGCCCATTTCGGCATGGGAGCGTTGACCGGACTAGTTCTGCCGGATGTCGCGGTCAATGCGCAGCACCACAACAGCTATGTGCTCGTGGCGCATTTCCATTACACCTTTTTCGGCGGCGGCATCTTCGGCATGATGGCCGCGCTTTACTACTGGTTGCCCAAGTTTACCGGCCACATGTTCGACGAAAAACTCGGCAGACTGCATTTCTGGCTGACGGTAATTTCTTTCAACATCACCTTCATCCCGCAATGGTTTGCCGGGCTGGACGGAATGCCGCGCCATGTCGCGGACTATGCGCTCAGGTTTTCCG
This sequence comes from Gallionellales bacterium RIFCSPLOWO2_02_FULL_59_110, assembly GCA_001801215.1. Taxonomy (GTDB): domain Bacteria; phylum Pseudomonadota; class Gammaproteobacteria; order Burkholderiales; family Gallionellaceae; genus Gallionella. The sequence continues at coordinate 8,461 of MGXA01000004.1, forward strand.
CCATGAATTTTATTTCATCTGTGGGCGCTTTCCTGCTCGGGCTTACCCAACTGCTGCTGGTTTACATCGTGGTCAGATGCGTGCGCGGCGGCCCGAAGGCTACCGGCCAGGTGTGGGAGGGCGCGCAGGGGCTGGAATTCACCTTGCCTTCCCCGCCTCCGTACCACACCTTCGAAACACCGCCGGAGGTCAAGTGATGAATGAACATGAAAAGCGCGAGCGGCGCACAGTGTGGCTGGTGGTGGCTCTGATGTTGCTTGTGGCAGTTATCTATGCCGCCACCTTCATCAAACTGCCAGTATGGCTACCGGCATTAAAATGAAAGGCGGTTGCAATGGATGAAGCGCTCAGGCAGGCGAACCGGCGGTTAACCATCAAACTGCTGCTGATGGTGGCAGCCGCAACCGGGTTTGCCTTCGCTTTGGTTCCATTTTATGACCTGCTGTGCAAGGTAACCGGCCTGAACGGCAAGACCGGCGCAGCAGTACAAATTGCGCAAGCAGCAAAAATCGATACCGCCCGCTGGGTGACGGTGGAATTTACCGGCGCCGTAATGCCGGGCATGAGCTGGGAATTCCGTCCTGCACAGACAAGGATGCGGGTGCACCCCGGCGAGACCGCCAAAACCAGCTATCTGGCCAAAAATCCGACCAACCGGACGATGTCCGGGCAGGCAGTGCCAAGCGTGAGTCCGGGATGGACAGCGGAGCATTTCAACAAGATTGAATGCTTCTGTTTCCAACGACAGGTGCTGCAACCGGGAGAGGCGAGGGAAATGCCGCTGGTTTTCTTCGTCAGCCCGGAACTGCCCGCAGATGTGCATGAGATCACTCTTTCCTACACCCTGTTCCCGGTTTCCGGATGAGCGCATGATGAGGACAGCATGAGCGAAACACGCAGCGACAGCCATTATTATGTGCCGCCCCCCAGCCACTATCCGGTGACGATCAATCTCGGGCTCTTTCTCCTGGCGCTGGGGGTCGTGCTGAGAATCAATGCGCTCGCATCCGGCGTCTTACCCATTCTGGCGGGAATTGCCGTGGTGCTCTATGGCGCATTTGGCTGGGTCGGAAAAATCATCTGCGAAGAGGAAAGCGGGCATTACCATCCGTGGGAAGACCGTTCCTTTCGTATCGGCATGGCCTATTTCATTCTTTCCGAGGTGGCATTCTTCGGCGCTTTTCTGCTGGCGCTGATGTATGCGCGGGTTTTTGCCCTGCCGGAATTGGCGTCCATGGATCCACACTTCACGCTGTGGCCGGATTTCAAAGGCGAATGGCCGACGGGTGGGCCGGAGTCGCAGAAATTTGTTCCCTTGAGCCCATGGGGGTTCCCGGCAATCAATTCCATCCTCATTCTGTTATCAGCCTTGCCGCTGATATGGGCGCGCAAGGGATTCCTGACCGCAAATCATGGAAGGGCGGTTGCGGGGCTGGCGCTGTCGCTCGTTCTGGGCGTGGCGTTCCTTTTGCTGCAGGCGCTGGAATACCGCCACGCCGCAGGGCTTGGCGTCACCCTGGCCAGCGGAGTTTACGGCACGAATTTTTATATACTGACCGGCGTGCATGGCGCGCACCTGCTGGCGGGAAACATCATGCTGTTCGTGCAGCTGCGCACTTTTCACGGGCACTTCAGGGCCAAAAGCCGCGTGGGGCTGGATTTCGTTATTTGGTATTGGAATTTTGTGGTGGTAATTCCCGGATTGCTGATATTTGTTTATTTTTACTGGCTGTAATCCAGGCTGCATCGGCTATTGCCTTGTTTTCCAATGTTTCGGCGTATGGTCGCTTTAATTTGTGCAAAAGTCTTTTCGCTAATCAAATATAATGAGAAGGCAAGAGGTAATATGAACCGCATCGTAACGTTGAAACAACTAAATAATTGATATTATGCGGCTTATTTTTTAATTGCCGATTTATAGACATTGGTTTGATTGCTGCGAATTCCTCCAGACACCAGCCCGGGTGGTGAAATTGGTAGACACAACGGACTTAAAATCCGTCGAGGCTTAACCCCTCGTACCGGTTCGATTCCGGTTCCGGGC
>MGXA01000005.1 GCA_001801215.1 Gallionellales bacterium RIFCSPLOWO2_02_FULL_59_110
GCTATATAATCGCCGCCCGTATCGCCCGGCAACTCCAGCGATGTCCGTGCTGCGGCTCGGTTAAACGTAATTTGTGACACAGTGAAATTAGGATGCCGCCACTTATTCAGCCGGACGTCGTCATGGTCAAAGCCAGCCTAGGAAAAATTCTCAAACCTGCCGCAGGCAAAACCGGGAAGACACTTAAAACACCTGTCGCCACGAAGGTCGCCAAACCTGCCGGGAGCAAAAGCAGAAAAGCGCCCGAGCCAGTCCTCAAGCCCAAAACGGCCAAATCCGTCCCCGATAAAAAAAAGGCACAAGAGGCTCCCGCCAATTTGAAAGCGGCCAGATCTGTCTTGCGCGAACTCGAAAAAACGTCCGAACCGTTTGCTGATTCTTCAGCCGAAGAACGCAATTTTGTCGCGAAAAAGATCGGCAGGAAGCCGGGCAAGGTTGCGTCCAAAAAAGTGCTCGCACCTGCTCCGGCACCCGCCGTAGAGCGCAACTTCATTGTCGGCATAGGCGCTTCGGCGGGCGGGCTGGAAGCGCTCTCCGATTTGATCCGCGCGTTGCCGGACGATCTGGGCGTCCCCTACATCGTCGTTCAGCATTTATCTCCCACATACCGCAGCATGATGGTTCCGTTGCTGGCCCGCGAGACCGACATGCTGGTCAAGGATGTCGAGGACGGCGAAATTCCTTTGCCCAACGTTATTTATGTCACTCCGGCCAACTGGAACGTCATCCTGAAAGATGGCGTCATGAGGCTGCTGGTTCCGGGCAAAACCGTGCTGCCCAAACCTTCGGCCACCGTATTGTTTACTTCCATGGCGGAAGATAAGGGGGAAGATGCGATCGGCGTGGTTTTGTCCGGCACCGGTTCGGATGGCGCGGCGGGTATCTCCGCGATCAAGACGGTCGGCGGCTTCACGTTTGCCCAGGATCCCGAGGCCGCGAAGTACAGCGGCATGCCGCAGGCGGCGATCAGCACGGGTTGTGTAGAATGGGTGCTGACCTGCAAGGGGATAGCGGAAGAAATCACCGCCATCGCGCGCGCGCACGGTTTGATCGACCGCACGCCCAAACAGGAAAATTCGCCCGCGACCATGAAGGGCCTGCTGCAAATGGTTTACAAGCAGTCCAAGATCGACTTCTCGGGCTACAAGGAAGCCACGCTGTCGCGCCGCGTCGAACGCCGCATGGCGGCCAACCGCCTGAACAATCTCGCCGCCTATTTCGACTATTGCAGCAAGAATCCGGACGAGCTGAACAAACTCAGCAAGGACATCCTGATTTCTGTCACGGCCTTTTTCCGCGACCGGAACAGCTTCGAGGGGCTGCGCAAAATACTGGAGGAGATTGTTGCCGACAAACAGCCGGGAGATGAAATCCGTATCTGGGTTCCGGCCTGCGCGACAGGGGAAGAGGCCTATTCGATCGGCATCCTGCTCGAGGATATATTGGGCGGAAGGGTAGGCGATTACCGCATTCAAATCTTCGCCACCGACATCGACATGGAAGCGATGGCGGTCGCGCGCAAGGGCATTTATACCGAAACCTCGCTGGCCGAAGTCAGCAAGGAAACGATCGCACGCTATTTCAGCAAAAAAGCGGATATTTATGAAATCGCACGCCCGATCCGCGACATGGTGGTGTTTGCCCGCCAGGACCTGGTTCTGGATCCCCCGTTCCTGCGCCTGGACCTGATCAGTTGCCGCAACTTGCTGATTTATTTCCAGCCCCTGCTGCAAACGCGGGTGCTTTCCATTTTCCACTTTGCGCTCAGGCCGTCCGCCTATCTGTTTCTGGGAAAATCCGAGAGCATCGTGCACCAGGAGCACCTGTTTACTCCGGTCAGCAAGGAGGCGCGCATCTTCAAACGGGTCGCCTCCAAGGATCAAATGATTCCGATCCCGCTCTATTCCAGCGCCAATCAGGATGCCAGGGAAAAGCCGCAAATTACTATCGTGGAACGCAGCCAGCGAAAACCCGAGAGCAGGCTGCAAAAAGCGCTCTCGGAAATTTACGCGCCGCCCAGCGTGCTCATCAACAAGAATATGGATGTCATCGAAGTGCATGGCGAAATGCAGAGCTATTTGCACTTCCCTTCCGGCAAGCTGGAAATGAATTTGGCGCAATTGTTGCGCCGCGAATGGCGCACCGAAGTGCAAACCCTGGTACACCATGCCGACCTGAAGCACGCCAGCGTGGTGGGAAGGATACGGCCCATCAAGAACCGGGTCGGCCACAGCATCCAGATCGAAGTGCATCCGGTTTCGTCGCGCGACGACCAGAAATTGTTTCTGGTCAGTTTTATAGCGCTTGCCACACAAACCGACGAAACACATGCACCGGAACAGCAGCCGGTCAATAACAGCGAGCTCGAGGACGAACTGATCGCCACCCGCGAACACCTGCAAACCGTCATCGAGGAACTGGAAACCTCCAATGAAGAATTGCAGGCCTTGAACGAGGAAATGCAGGCGGCCAACGAAGAGCTGCAATCCTCCAACGAAGAGCTGGAAGCCTCGAACGAAGAGCTTCAGTCCACCAACGAGGAACTGACTACCGTCAACCAGGAGCTGATCGTCAAGGGAGGCGAACTCGGCCTGCTGAACACCGAACTGGAAAACCTGCAAAACAGCACCGGTTTTGCGCTGGTGCTGCTGGATCAGGATCTGCATTTGCAGCGCTACAACAAGGAAGCCGCCAGCCTGTTCAGCTTCAGCGTACACACGATAGGCAAGCAGATCACCAGCCTCGCGCTTCCCGTTACGGCCGTGCTGGAAGCCGCAAAAATGGCGATGTCTGACGGCATCAAACGGCGCCAGCAAACCAGCTTCGGCGGCAGACACTACAACGTCATGTGCTTCCCATACATCGCGCAGGATCAAACTCTGGGCGGTGTGATCATTTCGTTTTTCGACGAAACCGAACTGGTCGTCGCGCAGCACGAAATACAGTCGATCCACGAGCGCACCATCGCGATGATGCAGAACTCGCCCATGCATATCAGCATCAAGGATCCGTCAGGCCAGTACCGGTTCGCAAACAGGGCTTTTGAAAGCATGTTCGGCCTGCCGCAGGAGGAGGTTGTCGGCAAAACCGACACGCAGGTGTTTCCCGAGCACATGTCGGCGCTCTTCGAGAAATTGCACTTCGATGTGCTGCACAGGAAAGCGCTGGTGGAAGCTGAGGAATGCGTCGACATCGGCGACCGGCGGCATTGGCTTTCGTTCATCTGCTATCCGCTCTACGACGAGAACGGCTCGGTCATGGCGGTATGCAGCCAGAGCACCGATATCACCGAACGCCTGCAAGCCGGAGAGAAACTGCTCAAACTGTCCCGCGCCGTGGAAAACAGTCCCGCCAGCGTTATCATCACCGACACGAGCGGTGCGATCGAGTACGTCAACCGGAGATTCGTCGAAGTGACCGGATATTCCGCAGAGGAGGCCATCGGCCAGAATCCGCGAGTGCTCTATTCTGGCTTGCACACGCCGGAATTTTACCGCGAGATGTGGGACACCATACTGGCGGGCAAAACGTGGCAAGGGGAGATAAACAACAGGAAAAAAAATGGCGAGATTTTTCTGGAAGCCGTCTCCATTTCGCCGATCCACAACGATCATGGAATACTCACGCATTTCGTGGCCGTCAAGGAAGATATTACCCGGCGCAAACAGACCGAGCTTGAACTGCAAAAGGCCATGGCCGCCGCCGATGCAGCCAACCGCGCCAAGAGCGATTTCCTCGCCAACATGAGCCATGAAATCCGCACTCCGATGAATGCCATCATCGGCTTGAGCCATTTGTGCATGCAGACGGAGCTTACGCCCAAACAGGACGATTACCTGCAAAAAATCCATGGTTCCTCCAAGTCTCTGCTCGGCATCATCAGCGACATCCTGGAGTTTTCCAAGATCGAGGCCGGCATGATGGACGTGGAGCGCGTACCTTTCGAACTGGAGGACGTGTTGAGCAACCTGGCGACGGTCGTTTCCACCAAGGCGGAGGAGAAGGGGCTCGAGTTTATGTTCGAAACGTCGTTGGACGTTTATCCGCGCCTGGTCGGCGACCCGTTGCGCCTGGGGCAAGTGCTGATCAATCTGGTCGGAAATGCGGTCAAGTTCACCGACAAGGGCGAAGTGCTGGTATTGACCGAAATCGACCGGGACGAGGCAGACGAAGTTGTCCTGAGCTTTACCGTGCGCGATACTGGTATCGGCTTGACCCAGGAACAGGCCGGCAAGCTGTTTCATGCTTTTACCCAGGCAGACACCACAACCACCCGCAAATTCGGCGGCACCGGCCTAGGTTTGTCCATCAGCAAACAGTTGGTCGGCTTGATGAAGGGAAAAATATGGGTGGAAAGCACACCCGACAAGGGATCGAAATTTGTGTTTACCGCGCGTTTCGGCAAGGTGGCGGAAAGACGCGCCGACAGGTTCGGTATACCGGAAGGCGGCATGCGCGGAATGCGTGTGCTGGCCGTGGACGATAACGCGACTTGCTGCCATATCCTGAAATCCTACTTGGAATCATTCTCCTTCAATGTGACGACGGCCGTCAGCGGCCCCGAGGCATTGCGGACCATCGAACGGGCGGGCAGGGAAGGAAGGCCATACCGGCTTGTGGTTCTCGACTGGAAAATGCCGGAAATGGATGGCCTCGAAGTTGCGCGGAAAATTCATGAAATGGCAGGGCCGGGCATGAAACCCAGAATATTGCTGCTTGCTTCTTTCGGGCAGAACGAGGTGTTGCGCCAGGCTGAAGGAAACGTGATCGACGGTCTGTTGACCAAGCCATTCCAGCAAGGCGATCTGTTCGATGCGGCCATGGAAGTCTTCGGCTACGGGGAGGTCAAGGGGAAAAGGAATGCAGTGTCCGCACTGTTACGCACCGATCTCATCGCAAAAATCAGCGGGGCCCATATCCTGCTGGTGGAGGATAACGAAATCAACCAGCAGGTAGCGCGGGAATTGCTGGAAAAAGCCGGGGTAACGGTGGCGATTGCCGAAAACGGGAAAGAGGCTGTCGCGCGGGCGCTGGAAGAAAAATTTGACGGTGTGCTGATGGATATCCAGATGCCGGTGATGGATGGGCTCAGCGCGGCTCGCGAGATGCGCAAAGCACCGGGGCTAGCCAACCTGCCGATCATCGCCATGACCGCCAACGTAATGGCGAGCGACCGCGAGCAAAGCCTGGCGGCCGGCATGAACGATTACATCGCAAAACCTTTCGATCCGAACCAGATGGTGGCGATTCTTGCAAAATGGATCACGCCTGCCCAACCGGCCGTTCTCTCTTCGACGCCGGATCAGAAAACCGGGCAATACCCGGAGGCGCTGCCGGATTTGCCCGGCGTGCAGGTAGCAGGAGGTGTGTTCCGGGTGGGCGGAAGCGTTGCCGCTTATTGTGCGATCCTGGAAAAATTCCGCAATGGCCAACGGGGCACCCTTGCCGGAATCAGCACGGCCATTGCGGCAAACGACTGGGAGGCATCCGAACGGCTGGCGCATACGCTGAAGGGCTTGCTGGGGACGCTGGGCGCAGAAAAACTGAAGGATAAAGTTGCAGAATTGGAGACAGCTATCCAGAGCAAGGCAAAAGCCGGGGTTGAATCGTTGCTGCCGGAAGTCGATACGGAACTCGTGCAACTTTTCGCATCTATTGACTGCGCCCTCCGCTTGCGGGCAGAAAAAAAGGACGCGGGCGATAAAGCGGCTGCGCCAGGCAGCCTGATCGACATGAACGAATTGACCGGTCTGATCCGCCAGGCAATGGCGCAACTGGAGCAATTCGACTCGGGAGTGGAAGAGACTGTGGCCAGGATGCGCGGGCTAATGGGCGGCGATGTATCCATGAAGAGGATTATCGTTTCGATCGAGCAGCACATAAATGGTTACAACTACGAACAGGGTTTGGCCGAATTGGTCTCCTGTGCAAAAAACCTGGGAATTTCGTATGAGGAATAGCCCCGTATCCGGAGTGCCGGAACATCGTGGGCATGGCCTCGATCCTGCCGCAACAAACCAACGGCCAATCCTGAGCCCGTCATTCCATAAACCTTCCATTCTTGTCGTGGACGATACGCCGGACAACATCGATGTCCTGAAAGATGCGCTCAAGCGGGACTATATCGTCCGCCCGGCACTGGATGGGGCAACGGCGCTGAAAATCGCCTCGACCGACCCGAAACCCGACCTGATCCTGCTGGACATCATGATGCCGAAAATGGACGGGTATGAGGTAATGCGCCGTTTGCAGGCGGGCGAAGATACCCGTCAAATACCGGTCATTTTCGTCACGGCCATCTCCGCTATCGAAAGCGAGCTGAAGGGCTTCGAATTGGGCGCAGTCGATTACATTACCAAACCCTTTAACCCGTTTATTGTCAGGGCGAGAGTCGGCACCCATCTGGAGCTTCGCGAAGCGAAGAGGAAACTTGAAAAGCAAAACCGGGAACTGAAAGCCAAATCCGATCTGCTGGAAGAAATTGTCAATCTCGACAGCCTGACCGGTATTTCAAACCGCCGGCACTTCGACAAAGTGCTGGAGGTCGAGTGGTGCCGCGCCATGCGCCACAGCGCCCCGCTTTCCATCCTCGTTGCGGACATCGATTATTTCAAGAAATTCAACGATCATTATGGGCACGTGGAGGGGGACAAGTGCCTGCATTCGGTAGCGCAGTGTTTATCGTCCCTGCTGCTACGCCCCACCGATATGGTGGCGCGCTATGGCGGTGAGGAATTTGTCGCAATTCTTCCCGGGACGGATATGAAAGGGGCCGCGCAACTTGCGGAAAACTGGCGCGAGGGAGTGGCGAAATTGCGCATCCCCCATTGCGTTTCCAGCGTGGCGGATCATGTGACGATAAGCGTGGGCCACGCCAGCATCACTCCGACAAGAGAACAGATATCTTATTTTCTGGTCGGCGTGGCGGACGAAATGCTGTACCAGTCTAAAGAAAAGGGCCGCAACCTGATTTGCGGCAAGGAAATCCCGCCGTTTATCTGAGAAGCGCGCCTCCGGTAGCGCGAGAAATATCTGTTACGGGAAATATTTCTGCATTTTCTTGCCGAGTTGCTATCATGCTTTACCGTGACTTTGGGATACGGCAGTGACCGGAAACGCAAATGGCCAAGCCAAACTGTTCGTGCGAGAAGCGCCAGGAAGAAATCGCAAGAAAGAAGCCGTGGAAAAGCGGTTGGAAAAAGCCGTGCAGCAGGGCGGACCGCCCCGTGATGGCCCACGACCGCTAACCGACGAAACGCCTGACTCATGCCATGAGTAAAGAGAGTTTTATCGCCGCGCAGCAAGGACAGAAACTGACGCTGGAATTCATCCTGCGCTGGCTGGTGCGGGACGACATGGTGGCTGATGATGAGGCGAACAGGCTGCTCAGGTGCCATAACGCTGATCGCGCCCATCCGCTGGCGGTGATCGGCGAGCAGAAATGGCGCAGCATGTTGCCGCCCAACAAGGTGCTCAGCGTCGAATTCCTCACCGAATGGCTGGCGGCGCATCTCGGCATGCCTTATTTTCACATCGATCCGCTGCAACTGAATTTCGGCGGCATCGCCAGCATCATTTCCAAGTCCTACGCCGAACGCCTGAAGATCATGCCGGTCGGGATCGGCGAGCGCGAGATTACTATCGCCACCTCCGAGCCTTTCTTTACCGACTGGGTGGCCGACCTGGAACGCATCCTCAACCTGAAAGTCAGGCTGGTGCTGGCCAGCCCGCTCGACATCAATCGCTACCTGCCGGAGATATACAGCCTGGCCAGCTCGGTGCATCTCGCCAGCAAAGCCAAGGCTGGGCAGGCGATCGGAGTGCAGAACTTCGAACAACTGGTCGAACTGGGCAAGAACAAGAATCTGGATGCCAACGAGCAGCATGTGGTAACGCTGGTGGACTGGCTGTTCAAATATGCCTTCGAGCAGCGCGCCAGCGACATCCATCTGGAGCCGCGCCGCGACATCGGCATCGTGCGTTTCCGTATCGACGGCGTGCTGCATCAGGTTTACCAGCTTCCCACCAGCGTAACCAACGCCATTACCAGCCGCATCAAGCTGCTCGGGCGCATGGATATGGTGGAGAAACGCAGGCCGCAGGACGGGCGCATCAAAACGGTCAGCGCGGAAGGCGACGAAGTCGAGCTGCGCCTTTCCACCATGCCAACGGCCTTTGGCGAAAAGCTGGTGATGCGGATTTTCGATCCGGAAATCCTGGTGAAAAACTTTACCGACCTCGGCTTTTCGCGCGAACAGATCTGCCTGTGGGACGGCTGGACGCGCCAGCCCAACGGCATCATCCTGGTGACCGGCCCGACCGGCTCCGGCAAGACCACCACGCTTTATTCCACGCTGAAGCACATCGCCACGCCGGAAGTGAACGTCTGTACCGTGGAAGATCCGATCGAAATGATCGAACCGGCTTTCAACCAGATGCAGGTGCAGCACAACATCGGCCTGAATTTCGCCGACGGCGTGCGCACCCTGCTGCGCCAGGATCCGGACATCATCATGGTGGGCGAGATCCGCGATATCGAGACCGCAGAAATGGCAATCCAGGCGGCGCTTACCGGGCATCTGGTGCTGTCGTCTCTGCATACCAACGACGCGCCTTCCGCCATCACGCGCCTGCTCGAACTGGGCGTGCCCGCCTATCTGCTCAATTCGACGCTGCTGGGCGTGATGGCGCAGCGTCTGGCGCGCACCCTGTGCCAGCATTGCAAGGCCAAGGGGGAAATCAGCGACGAAACCTGGCGGGAACTGGTGAGCCCGTGGAAGGCAGCCAAACCGGCGCAAGTGAATGTCGCTACCGGTTGCCTCGAATGCCGCATGACCGGCTATCGTGGGCGCACCGGCATCTATGAAATGCTGCCGCTCAGCGCGGAAATGAAGAAATTAATCGTTAGCGATGCAGAGCTGCAAAAAATCAAGGCTTTAGCCATGCGTGAGGGAATGAAACCGTTGCGCCTGAGCGGGGCGGAGAAGGTGGCAGCCGGGCTGACCACCGCCGAGGAAATCATCAAAATCGCGCCACCTGTGGATTAGCGGAGGATTTTCAACCCGCGCAAGGCATCCGCAATAGCATTGCACAAGTTGTTATTTGGAATTTTTGGCAACTTTGATACAATGCCACAGTTTTTTGAAACTTAAACAGGGTAGGAGATAAAGATGTCTATTGAACAACGCGTTAAAAAGATTGTTGCCGAGCAACTCGGCGTGAACGAATCGGAAGTCAAGAATGAGTCTTCTTTCGTCAACGATCTGGGAGCAGATTCTCTGGATACAGTTGAATTGGTGATGGCTCTGGAAGAAGAATTCGAATGTGAAATCCCCGATGAAGATGCAGAAAAAATCACAACCGTACAACAAGCCATCGACTACGTCCTGGCGCATCAAAAGTAACCCCCTCTTTTTTCCTGCTTTCCCCCATTAATCTTATTTGGCGGAGCCAGTTTGTCTAAACGCAGAGTTGTCATTACCGGGCTGGGGATCATCTCCCCAGTCGGGATCGGGATTCCCACGGTCTGGCGGAACATCGTCGCGGGGAAATCAGGTATTGCAAAAATCACCCGCTTCGATGCATCCGCAATGGCCGCGCAAATTGCCGGGGAAGTTAAAGATTTTGATGTCACGCAATACCTCCCCGCCAAGGATGCGCGCCGCATGGACCGCTTTATCCATTTCGGTCTGGTGGCCGGCATGGAGGCATTCAAGGATGCCGGGCTGGAGGTCACCGAACAGAACGCCGAACGCATCGGCGTGAACATCGGCTCGGGAATCGGCGGCCTGCCGATGATCGAAGAGACGCATAACGACTTTCTCGCAGCAGGGCCGCGCAAAATCTCGCCGTTTTTCATTCCCGGCACCATCATCAACATGATTTCCGGCAACCTGTCCGTGATGTACGGGTTGAAGGGGCCGAACCTGGCGATGGTCTCCGCCTGCACCACCGGCACGCATTGCATCGGCGAATCGGCGCGCATCATCGAGTACGGCGATGCGGACGTGATGATTGCCGGCGGAGCAGAGGCGACGGTCAGCCCGCTGGCGGTAGGCGGATTTGCCGCCGCGCGCGCGCTCAGCACGCGCAACGACGATCCGGCTACCGCCAGCCGCCCGTGGGACAAGGATCGCGACGGCTTCGTGATCGGCGAAGGCGCGGGGGTGATGGTGCTGGAAGAATACGAGCACGCCAAGGCGCGCGGCGCAAAGATTTACGCGGAACTGGCCGGTTACGGCATGAGCGGCGACGCTTACCATATCACCTCGCCGAACACCGACGGCCCGAAGCGCAGCATGTTGAATGCATTGCGCAATGCAGGACTGAACCCGCAGGACGTGCAATACATCAACGCGCACGGCACCTCGACACCGCTGGGCGACAAGAACGAGACCGACGCGATCAAGCTGGCCTTCGGCGACTACGCCGGGAAGCTGGTGGTGAGCTCCACCAAGTCGATGACCGGCCATCTGCTGGGCGGCGCGGGCGGGATCGAGTCGATATTCTGCGCGCTGGCAGTGCATCATCAGATTGCACCGCCGACCATCAATGTCTTCGAGCAGGATCCGGAGTGCGATCTGGACTG
>MGXA01000006.1 GCA_001801215.1 Gallionellales bacterium RIFCSPLOWO2_02_FULL_59_110
GGAGGTATCCCCACTCCAGATCAACAAAAAGATTTCGAGTTTTTCATCATCCCATCAAAGGTCATGGCATCAAACGTCAAAAAAGCCCACCAACTCTGGCTAAACACTCCAGGTAAGAATGATGCGGTGCATAACGATAACAAAGTTCGTACCGTTCATTTGCCGCCCCACAAATCATCATTTAGCAGTTGGGATATTGATGAGTTCCGAAATCGTTGGGATATTATCGAGGCAAAGCTCCAAGAGTGAGTCGGCGTAGGGCGGATGAGCCGCAGGCGTTATCCGCCGGATGCAACTTTCGTTTCTCGTTCATCATACGGCGGAAGGCGCTACGCTTTTCCGCCCTACAAATCATGCCATCTACTTTAGCCGACTGGCTAATCTATTTAGAATCCCTCCATCCCAAAACCATTGCGCTCGGCCTAGAGCGCGTGGCGCAGGTCAAACAGCGGCTGAATCTCGGTCCTGATTTTCCCATCATTGTGGTCGGCGGCACCAACGGCAAGGGCTCGGTGTGCGCGATGTTGGAGTCCATGCTGCACGCCGCCGGTTACCGCGTCGGCTGCTACACCTCGCCGCATCTGCTGCATTACAACGAACGCGTGCACATCGCCAAGCGGCAGGCGAGCGATGCGGAGTTGTGTGCGTCGTTCGAGAAGATCGAACAGGCGCGCGGCGAAATCCCCCTGACTTATTTTGAATTTGGCACGCTGGCGGCGATGCAGTGTTTCATCGAACACAAGGTGGAGGTCGCGATCCTCGAGGTGGGGCTGGGCGGCAGGCTGGATGCGGTGAACGCCTTCGATAGCGACTGTGCGGTGGTGGCCAGCGTGGACATCGACCACGTCGATTACCTCGGCGAGACGCGCGAACAGATCGCGTTCGAGAAAGCCGGGATTTTCCGCAGCGGCAAGGTGGCGATCTGCGCGGATAGCGATGTGCCGCAGGCGATTCGAACACATGCGCAGCAGATAGGCGCAGAGTTGTGGTGCATCGGCAGCGAGTTCGGCTTTTCGCCTGCGGGGGAGGGGCTTCCGAAGGGGCAGTGGAACTACCGCAGCCTGACCGGAGCGCGCAACGCATTGCCCTACCCGGCGCTGCGCGGCGCGTTCCAGTTGCACAACGCCAGCGCGGCACTGGCGGCGCTGGATGCGCTCAAGGATAAATTGCCGGTGAGCATGGCGGCGGTGCGGCGCGGGCTGGTCGAGGTGCATCTGGCTGGACGCTTCCAGGTCGTGCCGGGCCGACCGCAGCTGATCCTCGATGTGGCGCACAACCCGCACGCGGCGCGCTCGCTGGCGCAGAACCTCGCCGATATGCCGCCCTGCCCACACACTTTTGCGGTGTTCGCGATGCTCAAAGACAAGGACATGGCGGGGGTGGCGCGGGCGCTCGATGCGCATATCGACACCTGGCTGGTGGCGGGCATAGATGCGCCGCGCGGCGCGTCCGCTGCGGAGTTGGCGCAAGTGCTGCAAAGCGTCGGTGTGCGCGGCGTAATCCAGACCTTCGATAATGTCGCAGCTGCATTACGTCATGCCTGTAATGCGGCAGACGAAAATGGCGGCTGCGACAGTGCGAACGGGTCGCTGCGAAGCGGCGGGGAACCCGTCGGCCTACCCCTTGCGGGTGCGTTACTGATGGAACAACTAGCCTTTCGACTAGGCGAGCCAACAACGCCCGCCAAGTCGCTGGTTATGCGAAGCAGCCGCCTGCGGGAGCCGCCGCCTGACACTCCCTCCCGCACCAGACGCTTACGCGCACCGTGTCGAGAGTGTAGAATTGCGGCCTTCGGATCGTTCTACACCGTGGCGCAAGCGATGGCCGCAAAAGGACTGAAATATTGAGAGGCTCGTTGAGGTTCCCTAAAGCATGGCAAAGCAGCTGACAGACGATGAACAGAACTTGAGGCGCAAGGCGCGCCGCCGCCTGATCGGGGCGGTTGCCCTCTCGTTGGCGGTGGTGGTGATCCTGCCGATGGTGTTGGACAGCGAGCCAAAACCCGCCGGGCAGGACATCGAACTGAGCATTCCGGCTCCCGACAAGGTCGGCGAATTTGTTCCGGGTGTGGCGGCTTCGGAAGTGACCGGAACCTCGCCGTTCGCCGCATCCGCAGTCGAGGCGGGTCCGGCCGCCGCATCCGCAGCGGCGCAGGCCAAGCCGCTCGCTGCAAGCGGGGTTGGAACGGAAATACCGGCCAAGGCTCAAACCGTGGTTGCCGAACAGCCGCAAGCAACAGTTGCGGACAAGCCGGCCAGCACTGAAAGTTTTGTCGCGCAGGTCGGGGCGTATGCCGGTGCCGATACCGCGAAACAGGAGTTGGATAAACTGAAAAAATTGGGCTTCCGCAAAGCCTATACCGAAAAAGTCGATGGTATGACACGCGTGCGCGTCGGGCCGTATCCCGAGCGCGAAAAGGCCGAGCAGGTGCGCCAGATGCTGGAAAAGCACGGTTTGAAGCCGGTCGTCATGAGCGCGCGCTGAATGAGATGAACGGATTCGACATTGCCGTCATGGCGATATTGCTGGTTTCGTTGTTGCTCGGCTGCTGGCGCGGCTTGGTTTACGAGGTGTTGTCGCTGGCGGGTTGGCCGATCGCGTTTGTGTTAAGCAAGCTGTACGCCGGCAGCATCACGTCGATGATGCCGGGGACGCAGGAAGACATCCGTCTTGCGGTGGCATATGCCGTGGTGTTTGTTGCCGTGTTGATCCTGTGGAGCATGCTGGCCTGGCTGCTCGCCAAACTGGTAAAGGCGATCGGGCTGGGTTGGATGGATGGCTTGTTGGGCGGATTGTTCGGGGCGTTGCGCGGGGCGCTGGTGATACTCGGGCTGGTGTGGCTTTCTGGATTGACTCCTGTTCCGGAGCAACCGTTCTGGCGCACCGCGCAGACCAGCAAAACGGCAGAGGATATTGCTTTGCTGTCCAAGACATGGTTGCCGGACAACATCGCGCAACGTATCCGTTACGGGAATCGCAGTTAAGGAAAAGAACATGTGCGGCATTCTTGGAGTAGTCTCGCAAATACCGGCCAACCAGTTGCTGTATGACGGGTTGCAGGTCTTGCAGCATCGCGGGCAGGATGCGGCCGGTATCGCCACGCTGGATGGGCGCACCTTTCACCTGCACAAAGGCAACGGGCTGGTGCGCGACGTGTTCCGCACGCGCAACATGCGCGCGCTGACGGGCAATGCGGGCATCGCACATGTGCGCTACCCGACCGCCGGTTCGGCGGTGGATCATAACGAAGCGCAGCCGTTCTATGTGAATTCGCCGTTCGGCATAGTGTTGGGGCACAACGGCAACCTGACTAACGCCGATGAACTGAAGCGGCAGTTGTTCGTGGATGACTTGCGCCACGTCAATACCAACTCCGATTCGGAAGTATTGCTGAATGTGCTGGCGCACGAACTGCAGGACAGCTCCAAGGGGCTGCGCCTCGATGTGCAGGCTATTTTTTCCGCGGTGTCCGGCGTGCACCGGCGCTGTCGTGGCGCCTATGCCGTGGTGGCGATGATTGCCGGCTATGGCCTGCTGGCGTTCCGCGATACCCATGGCATCCGCCCTCTGGTGGTGGGCGTGCATGAAACCGAGCAGGGGCCGGAATACCTGATTGCTTCGGAAAGCGTGGCGTTGGATACGCTCGGTTTCCGCTTGCTGCGCGACGTCGCGCCCGGCGAGGCGGTGTTCGTCGATTTCGACGGCAATTTCCACAGCCGCCAATGCTGCGATAACTCCAGCCTCAACCCGTGCATCTTCGAATATGTCTATCTGGCGCGTCCCGATTCGGTGATCGACGGCGTGTCGGTGTACGAGACGCGCCTGAGCATGGGCGAGTATCTTGCCGACAAACTCAGGCGCGAGTGGGGCGGCGTGGATATTGACGTGGTTATCCCGATCCCCGATTCCAGCCGCCCCAGCGCCCTGCAATTGGCGAACCGCCTCGGTATCCCGTTCCGCGAAGGCTTCGTGAAGAACCGCTACATCGGGCGCACCTTCATCATGCCCGGCCAGGCGTTGCGCAAGAAATCGGTGCGGCAAAAGCTGAATGCCATCGGCATGGAATTCAAGGGTAAAAACGTGCTGCTGGTGGACGATTCCATCGTGCGCGGCACCACCAGCCGCGAAATCGTGCAGATGGCGCGCGAGGCCGGTGCACGCAAGGTGTACTTTGCTTCCGCCGCTCCGCCAGTGTGTTTCCCCAACGTGTATGGCATCGACATGCCGAGCCGTATGGAACTGATTGCCACCGGGCGCAGCGACGAGGCGATCTGCCGCGAGATCGGCGCGGACCGGCTGATCTATCAGGATCTGGATGACCTCAAGGCGGCGGTGCGCAAGGCCAACCGGGCCATCACCGGGTTTGACGCATCCTGTTTCGACGGCAACTACATCACCGGCGACATCACCCCGCAATACCTGGATTTGGTGGAAGCGCGGCGCGGCGACGGGAAGGCCGACATACCGATGGATGAAGACCAGATGGAGCTGGATCTGGTGATGAGCTTGAGTTCTATGTGAAGGCGTGGGTCGGGTTAGCGGCTTCATGTTTCGACAGGCTCACCACCGACGGACGTAACCCCACGATTGGCTGCATTTGAGATATTTAAGGACAAGATGAGCGAACAAAATTATCAACTGGAAACCCTGGCGGTGCGCGCGGGAGCGGTGCACAGCCAGTTCGGCGAAAACAGCGAGGCGCTGTTTCTGACTTCGAGCTTTACGTTCGAGAGCGCCGCGCAGGCCGCTGCGCGCTTCATCGGCGAAGAGCCGGGCAACATCTATTCGCGCTTCACAAACCCGACCGTGACCATGTTCGAGGAGCGGCTCGCCGCGCTGGAAGGTGCCGAGCAATGCGTCGCCACGGCATCTGGCATGTCGGCAATCCTGGCGTGCGTGATGGGGCTGCTGAAAGCGGGTGATCACATCGTCGCCTCGCGCAGCATTTTCGGCGCGACGATCAACCTGTTCAACAACATCATCAAGAAGTTCGGCGTGGAAACGACCTATGTTTCCGCCACCGACGTGTCCGAATGGCAGGCGGCGGTGCGCCCCAATACCAGGCTGTTCTTCCTGGAAACGCCGTCCAACCCGCTCACCGAGGTTTCCGACATCGCCGCGATTGCATCTGTTGCAAAAGGCAGCGGTGCGCTGCTGGCGGTGGACAACTGCTTCTGCACGCCGATCCTGCAACGCCCGTTCGACATGGGCGCGGACATCGTGATTCACTCGGCAACAAAATATATCGACGGGCAGGGGCGCGTGCTGGGCGGCGCGGTGCTGGGCAGCAAAAAGTTGATGGAACCCATCTTCGGCTTCCTGCGCACCGCCGGGCCGACGCTGAGCGCATTCAACGCGTGGATATTTCTGAAGGGCCTGGAGACGCTGAAGATCCGCATGGACGCGCACAGCGCCAATTCGCTGGAACTGGCGCGCTGGCTGGAAGCGCAACCCAATGTTGCGCGCGTGTTCTATCCGGGCCTGCCGTCGCATCCACAGCATGCGCTCGCCATGAGGCAGCAGAAGACCGGCGGCGGCATCGTGTCGTTCGAGGTTAAGGGCGGCAAAGAGGCGGCGTGGCGCGTGATCGACAACACGCGGATGGTTTCGATCACCGCCAACCTCGGCGACACCAAGACTACCATCACCCACCCGGCCAGCACCACACACGGGCGCATCGCACCCGAGGCGCGTGCCGCGGCGGGCATCACGGACGGCTTGATCCGCATCGCGGTCGGGCTGGAAGCGGTAGTGGATATTCAGAATGACCTCGCACGTGGCTTGGGTAGATGATATGGAACAAAAAACAAGAATAGCCACAGAGAACACAGAGAGGTAAGGCGGGTGACAGTGTTTTCTCTGTGTGCTCTGTGATCTCTGATGTAACTACTAGCCATTCGACTAAGCTGACAAAAAACATCAGCCAAGTCGCTGGTTATGTGGCTAAAAGGGTTTAACAGATGGATATTCTCTCCGCACAAATCGGCCGGCTGCTGAAGTCGCACGGCCTGATGCTGGCGACGGCGGAATCCTGCACCGGCGGCGGCGTGGCGCAGGCCATTACCGACGTGGCCGGCAGTTCGGCGTGGTTCGAGCGCGGCTTTATCACTTATTCCAATCTGTCCAAGCAGCAGATGCTGAGGGTAAGCGAAACGACGCTCATTCAGCATGGCGCGGTGTCCGAGGCGACGGTGCGCGAGATGGTGGAGGGCGCGCTGGCCAACAGTGCGGCGCAAGTCGCGTTGGCGGTTAGCGGGATTGCCGGGCCGGGCGGCGGCACCCCGGACAAACCGGTCGGTACGGTATGGTTCGCATGGGGGATCAAACACGGCTTGATGCTGGCTCAAGTGCATCACCTTGCCGGTAACCGTCCGGAAATCCGCAATAGCGCAGTGCATATCGCATTGCAAGGCGTTCTGGACTTGTTGGGCCAAGTATCAGAAATCGCCTGAATCAGTGCAGAGAACGAACGTTCTGTACAAATCCAGATTGTTGTGCCACAATCCTGCACCAATTTCGAAAGGGATAACATAATGGACGATAATAAAAGCAAGGCACTCGCGGCAGCATTGAGCCAGATTGAGAAACAGTTCGGCAAGGGCTCGATCATGCGCCTTGGCGAGCATGATGTGGCCAAGGATATTCAGGTCGTGTCCACCGGCTCGCTGGGCCTGGACATCGCTCTGGGCGTGGGCGGCCTGCCGCGCGGCAGGGTGGTGGAAATCTATGGGCCGGAATCCTCCGGCAAGACAACGCTGACGCTGCAAGTCATCGCCGAGATGCAGAAGCTGGGCGGCACGGCGGCTTTCATCGACGCGGAGCACGCGCTCGACCCGCAATACGCGCAGAAACTGGGCGTGAAAGTCGAAGACCTGCTGATCTCGCAGCCGGACAACGGCGAGCAGGCGCTGGAGATCACCGATATGCTGGTGCGTTCGGGTTCTGTGGATGTCGTGGTGGTGGATTCCGTCGCGGCACTGACGCCCAAAGCGGAAATTGAAGGCGAGATGGGCGATGCGCAGATGGGCCTGCATGCGCGCCTGATGTCTCAAGCCTTGCGCAAGCTTACGGCCAACATCAATCGTTCCAACACCATGGTGATTTTCATCAACCAGATTCGCATGAAGATCGGCGTGATGTTCGGCAACCCGGAAACCACCACCGGCGGCAACGCGCTAAAGTTCTACGCGTCGGTGCGCCTCGACATCCGCCGCATCGGCAGCATCAAAAAGGGCGATGAGGTGATCGGCAACGAGACGCGCGTCAAGGTGGTGAAAAACAAGGTCGCGCCGCCGTTCCGCGAAGCGTTGTTCGATATTCTCTATGGCGAAGGCATTT
This sequence comes from Gallionellales bacterium RIFCSPLOWO2_02_FULL_59_110, assembly GCA_001801215.1. Classification (GTDB taxonomy): domain Bacteria; phylum Pseudomonadota; class Gammaproteobacteria; order Burkholderiales; family Gallionellaceae; genus Gallionella. The sequence continues at coordinate 7,339 of MGXA01000006.1, forward strand.
CGCGCGAAGGCGAGATCATCGAACTCGGCGTGCAGCAGAAACTGGTCGAAAAATCCGGCGCCTGGTACAGCTACAAGGGCGAAAAGATCGGGCAGGGCAAGGACAACGCGCGCGAATATCTGCGCGAGCATCCGGAAATCGCTTTTGAAATCGAAAACAAGGTGCGCGGGGCATTGGGCGTAGCGCTGCTGGAAGGCGGTGGGAAAACGGCTGCGAAGGCAGGCGAAAAGGCCGGCACAAAAGCGGGTGCCAAGGCGAATGCCAAGTCCGATGAGGAAAAAGCCTGAGTTAAGTTTACGAGCGCGCGCCCTGCAATATCTGGCGCGCCGCGAATACAGCCGCGCCGAGTTGCGCGGCAAGTTGTTGCCCTATGCCCGAACGGATGGCGAGTCCGGCCAGCCGCAACCGGAAGGCCCTCGGCCCGAAAACCTGGATGCGCTGCTGGATGACCTCACCGCGTGCGGCTGGCTGTCCGATGCCCGCGCCGCCACGCAATTGCTGCACGCCAAGCGCAGCCGCTTCGGCACCCAGCGCATCGCCCAGGAATTGCGCCGGAAAGGCATTGCGGAAGAGCTGATCGGCGATGTGCTGCCGGGCTTGAAGGAAACCGAGCTGGATGCGGCGCGCAATGTGTGGCAGAAGAAGTTCGGCGCGCTGCCGCAGGACGAGAAAGAGAAAGCAAGGCAGGTGCGCTTCCTGCAATCGCGCGGGTTTTCGATGGACACGATCTTCAAGGTGGTGTCGGCCCCACATTCTGCCGAGGACTAGTTGTGACGGGCTAGTCCGGGTTCGTCGGAAGAGTGTCTATTGCGCGGTAGGCATTCAGGGCTTCCTGTACGTATTGGGGGGTAATCTTTGGCTTTGCTACAGGGTAAAGGGCTGCAATTTTCGCCCATAAGGAAGTCTCTGAAGCGCGGCTACCCGCTGTTCTGAACCGGGCAATAACGGCATTGCGCTGATTTTCGTCGCTTAAGTCGATCTTCAGGTGCTTTGCCAGTTGTGCAGCCGCCCACTGAGTGCGCGCTAGTGCCAACGAGGCCGGATCGGCTCCGGGCGGCGCACCCACATTCCCCGCATGAGGTTTTTTGGGGAGGCCTGTCATTTGTTCTGCAACTGCTGCAACAACAGCGCCAGCAGCAAGTCGGCGATCAGATTACCCCATTCGTTCTGGTCTAAAAGATTCTGCAATTCCACAGTGGAAATGCCATGCGGGACAGTGATAGTGATGGACGCCTGCCCGGTGTCGGCAGCCAATGCCGCCTTGGCTGTGCCGGAAATATTTACTGTGGCATCCGGTGAAGAGGCAGGAGCATTCCCACCAGATTGTGCTGCGGAACTGGCAGCGGTTGCATTGCCCTGTGCCGGAGAGCTTGCGCCACCGCCCATTCCGCCGCCCATGCTAACACCGCCAACACCGCCAACACCGCTTATCATTCCACTCATGATGTATGCCCTCCTTGAAGGGTTGATTGTCTATGTGGATCGGCCTAGTCTTTATCGATATGGCTCCCTGTCTGCTATAAGACGATCGTTGTTAACCGGTCGCTCGTCCATTCCGGGTTCGCCAATCGCCAACAAACGAAGCTGATCGCTACGCAACTTTCCCGACTGGCTGATGGCGCTATCATCGTGAAATGGACATGCTGGGGAAATACTATTAGTTCTTTATTTTGCTGTTCGCCGATTGTGCAGGAACTCGTTTTCGGGAGGGGTGTGTAGCACTTCGCGGAGGTGAATAGCCGGGGCCGGTACGGGTATTCCAGCAGATAGGCTTCAGCGTGAGAACGTGCCACGGATCGGGCAAAGTGTTTTTTTTGGGGAAGCCAGGCTTGCCTGGTCAATACCGTAAACAGCGCGGGGATACGCCGCACAAGCCCGTCAAATGGTATGATTCGCCCTGATTCCGCTCTCGGGGCGGCTCCCCATTTGAACAATCGCAGTGATCGGTGAACAGATGAAAAGCAGTGAAATCCGCCAGAAATTCCTGGACTTCTTCGCCTCCAAAGGCCATGCCGTAGTTCCGTCCAGTTCGCTCGTTCCGCACGACGATCCGACGCTGCTGTTCACCAATGCCGGGATGAACCAGTTCAAGGATGTGTTCCTCGGCTTCGACAAGCGGCCCTATACGCGCGCCGCGTCGTCGCAGAAATGCGTGCGCGCCGGCGGCAAGCACAACGACCTCGAAAACGTCGGCTACACCGCGCGCCACCACACCTTTTTCGAGATGCTCGGCAACTTCAGCTTCGGCGATTACTTCAAGCGCGACGCGATCAAATATGCCTGGGAGCTGCTGACCGAGGTTTACAAATTGCCCGGCGAGAAACTCTGGGTGACGGTGTATGCCGAGGACGACGAGGCCTATGACATCTGGACGAAGGAGTTCGGTGTACCTGCCGAGCGGGTGATCCGCATCGGCGACAACAAGGGCGCGCGTTACGCCTCGGACAATTTCTGGATGATGGGCGATACCGGCCCGTGCGGCCCGTGCACGGAAATCTTTTACGACCACGGCGCAGATATATGGGGCGGGCCACCGGGCAGCGCGGAGCAGGACGGTGACCGCTACATCGAAATTTGGAACAACGTGTTTATGCAATTCAACCGCGACGAACACGGCGTGATGCATCCGCTGCCCAAACCGTCGGTGGATACCGGCATGGGGCTGGAGCGCATTTCGGCGGTGTTGCAGCATGTGCATTCCAATTACGAGATCGACCTGTTCCAGAATCTCATCTGCGCTGCGGCGCGCGAAACAAAAAGCAACGACCTCACCAACAACTCGCTCAAGGTGCTGGCCGACCACATCCGCGCCTGCTCCTTCCTGATCGCCGACGGCGTGATCCCCGGCAACGAAGGGCGCGGCTACGTGCTGCGCCGCATCATCCGCCGCGCGATCCGCCACGGCTACAAGCTCGGCGCGCGCGCCGCATTTTTCTACAGGATGGTGCCCGACTTGATTACTGAAATGGGCGTTGCGTTTCCAGAACTGGCCGCCGCGCAGGTGCGCGTGATGGAGATCCTCAGGCAGGAAGAGGAGCGTTTCTTCGCGACCATCGAGCATGGCATGGAAATGCTAATGCGAGAGATACGATGGAAAACTAAGGGCGCGAATTTGACGCCAGGAATGCCAAGTGAAATACATATGCTTGCTGGTGATATTGCATTTCAGTTGCATGACACCTACGGTTTCCCATATGACCTTACTGCGGATATTTGCCGGGAGTATGGTTTGGGAGTTGATGAACAACAATTTAATGTTTGGTTGAATGCTCAAAAAGAACGTTCGCGCGCGGCGGGCAAGTTCAAGATGGCGGCGAACCTTGAATATGGCGGCCCGGCAACAAAGTTTCACGGCTACGACCTGCTGGAAAGCAAGGGCAACGTGCTGGCTTTGTACAAGGACGGCGCGCCGGTGAATACGCTGCACGAGGGCGAGGTCGGCGTGGCGGTGCTGGACGATACGCCGTTCTATGCCGAATCTGGCGGGCAGGTCGGCGACCGCGGTGAGCTGCGCAGCGTGCACGGCATCTTTGCGGTGGAGGATACGCAGAAGATCCAGGCCACGGTGTTCGGGCATCACGGCGTGGTAACCACCGGCAAACTGACAGTGGGCAACGGCGTCACCGCCAAGGTGGATGTCGCGGCGCGCAACCACACGATACGCAACCACTCGGCGACGCACCTGATGCATAAGGCGTTGCGCGAAGTGCTCGGCGGCCATGTGCAGCAGAAGGGTTCGCAGGTGGATCCGGACAAGACGCGCTTCGATTTCGTGCATACCCAGCCGTTGAGCGATGCGGAAACCCTCAAGGTGGAAAGTATCGTGAATGCCGAGATACTCGCCAACGCGGAATGTCAGGCGCGCGTGATGTCCATCGAGGACGCGCAGAAGACCGGCGCGATGATGCTGTTCGGCGAGAAATACGGCGACGAAGTGCGTGTGCTGGACATCGGTTCGTCGCGCGAGCTGTGCGGCGGCACCCATGTGAAACGCACCGGCGACATCGGCCTGTTCAAGATCGTCGCGGAGAGCGGCGTGGCGGCGGGGGTGCGGCGCATCGAGGCGGTGACCGGCGAAGGCGCGCTGGCGCTGGTGCAGCAGCAAGAGGCGCAACTGCGCCAGGTGGCGGACGCGGTGAAGGTGCAGCCGCAGGAGGCGGCATCGCGCGTCGCGCAAATCCTCGACAACGTAAAATCGCTGGAAAAGGAGCTGGCCGCGCTGAAATCCAGGCTCGCCTCCGCGCAAGGCGACGACCTCGTCAACCAGGCGGTCGAGATCAACGGCATCAAGGTGCTGGCCGCGATGCTGGAGGGCGCGGATGCGGCGGCATTGCGCGAAACGCTCGACAAGCTCAAGGGCAAGCTCAAGAACGCCGCCGTCGTGCTGGCGGCGCTGGACGGTGATAAAATCAGCCTGATTGCCGGTGTGACTCCCGGTCTGGTCGCGAAAATCAAGGCAGGGGAACTGGTGAACATGGTCGCGCAGCAGGTCGGCGGCAAGGGCGGGGGGAGGCCGGACATGGCGATGGCCGGCGGCACGCAACCGGAGCATCTGGCTGCGGCGCTGGCCTCCGTTCCAAGCTGGGTTAAGGCGAAATTGTGAGTATGGTGAGTCCGGCCTTGCAAGCTGCTCCCGCACCAGAGCGGCTGCGCCGCCACCGTGTCACAGCAGCACCGGACATGGCGATGGCCGGCGGCACGCAGCCCGAGCATCTGGCTGCGGCGTTGGGTTCGGTCACGGATTGGATCAAGGCTCGTTTATAAGGAACGACACAGGTGAACACAGGACGTTATAACGTATTGCTTGTCGAGGACGATTTGCCTGCGATGGAGCTGGCGCACCGCGCCGCTGTCGGGTCTTGTCCGGAAATCAGTCTGACCATGGTGGGCGGCGGCGATACCGTGCTGGACTGGTTGAACGACAGCGTTGCGAATAAGGAACAGATGCCGTACATCATCCTGATAGACCTGAACCTGCCCAAGCTGGATGGACTGGCGGTATTGCGTAAACTGCGCATGCATGACGCCACGCGCAATATTCCGATTGTGGCATTTTCGGCGGAATACACGCAGGCAGATGTGCTGATGAGTTACCGGGCCGGTGCGAATACTTTCGTGGCCAAGCCGGTTGACCTCGAGCAATTCACCGGATTTTTCCGCGAGCAGCTGGCGTACTGGACTCAGCCGCGCCAGCGCGAACTGGCCTTTGCCGCGGGACAACAGGGTGCAACAGGACGGCACTGACCGTTACTCCGTGTAAATCCGGTAATCCTGTTTCCTAGGGAAATGCGGATTTATTCGGTTTTGTCGTTCCCGCGTAGGCGGGAACCCAGTCAAATCAAGCGTCTGGATCCCCGCTTTCGCGGGGATGACGAATTGATCTGCGTTTCCCTAGAACGGCAGCTGCAAATGCGGCGCGGACTGATGAAACATTCCGCGGAAGTCGTTCTGGATGCGTTGCAATGCCTCCGCAGTATCCGCCTCGAAGCGCAGCACGATCACCGGCGTGGTGTTGCTGGGGCGCGCCAGCCCGAAGCCGTCTGCATATTCCACGCGCAGCCCATCCAGCGTGATGATCTCCCTCGCATCAGTAAACATAGGCGCACCGGCCAACTTTGCGGTGTGCTGCAATTTCGCCAGCAGCGCGTGATTTTCCCCTTCGGCGGTGTGAATGTGCAGTTCCGGGGTGCAGACCGCATCCGGCAGCGCGTTCAGCGTGGCGCTCGGGTCAGACACACGGCTCAATATCTCCAGCAGGCGCGCGCCGCTGTATAGCCCGTCGTCGAAGCCGTACCAGCGCTCCTTGAAGAACATGTGGCCGCTCATCTCGCCGGCCAGCAGCGCACCGGTTTCCTTCATCTTGGCCTTGACCAGCGAATGCCCGGTTTTCCATAGTGTTGGCTTGCCGCCGTGAGAACGTATCCATGAGAAAAGATTGCGCGTGGATTTCACGTCGAAAATAATTTCCGCGCCGGGATTGCGGGAGAGCACGTCGGCGGCGAACAGCATCAACTGGCGATCCGGATAGATGATCTTTCCGTCCTTGGTGACCACGCCGAGGCGGTCACCGTCGCCGTCGAACGCCAACCCTAGTTCGCTGTCGTTGTCGCGCAGCGCGGCGATCAGGTCTTCGAGGTTGTGCGGGTCGGACGGGTCGGGGTGATGGTTGGGGAAATGTCCGTCCACCTCGCAGTACATTTCTTCCACTTCACAACCGAGCTGGCGATACAGGTTGGCAACGTAGGCTCCGGCCACCCCGTTGCCGCAATCCACGGTAACCTTCATCGGGCGCGCCAGCCTGATGTCGGAGACGATGCGCGCGATGTAATCCGCGCTGATGTCCTGTTGCGCGTAGCTGCCGGAACCATGCGCGAGGTCGTTCTGTTCGATGCGCGAGCGTAGCTTCTGTATCGTTTCGCCCGACAATGTTTCTCCGGCCAGCACCATCTTCAGGCCGTTGTAATCCGGCGGGTTATGGCTGCCGGTGAGCATCACCGCGCAGTTGGTCTGCAACTGGTAGGCGGCGAAATACACCATCGGCGTGGCGACCAGCCCCACGTCGATCACGCCGATGCCGCTCTTGCGGATGCCGCGCGCCAGCGCGGCGATCAACTCCGGGCCGGACAATCTGCCGTCGCGTCCGATCGCGATAGTATGCTGCCCGCGCGCCGCCGCTTCCGAGCCGAGCGCGTGGCCGATGGCCTCCACCACTTCCGGTGTCAGCGTCTTGCCGACGATGCCGCGTATGTCATAGGCCTTGAAGATTTCTTTGGGTAGGTTTTGCATTGCGTTGCCCTTCGTTTCAATTTAAATCGGTAATCTGTCAAAAACAGTTTGCCACAGAGAACACAGAGACCACAGAGGAAAGCAACCAGTTGTGACAAGAGGTCGACTCGTCTTTTGGGTGGCACATAAGGAAAGAATTAAAGCGATGGCCTCTCTGTGTTCTCTGTGAATTCTGTGGCTTGAATTTTAGTTTTTCAAAGTGATGGTTTGCGTCAACTTTTCCCACACAAGATCGGGGGTGAGTTGCATCATGCAGTTGAAATGCCCCAGCGGGCATACACGCTTGAAGCACGGGCTGCACTCGATGTCGAGCTTGATGACCCGCGCCTGCACCGACAGCGGCGGCGTGAACTGCGGGCTGCTGGAGCCGAACAGGGCCAGCATCGGGCGGTCGAGTGCGGCGGCCAGGTGCATCAGGCCGGAGTCGTTGCTGACGACCAGTTGCGCGCAGGCCAGCAGTGCGATGGCATCGCCCAGATCGGTGCGGCCGCACAGGTTGATGCACTGACCGTCGGCGAACTGGTTGATTTCATCCGCGACGGGCTTGTCCTTGGCAGAGCCGATCAGCCAGATCGCATAGCCATGTTGTTTCAGGCGCCGGGCAATGTCCGCGTAGTAGGCTGTCGGCCAGCGTTTGGCGGGGCCGTATTCGGCACCAGGGCAGAAGACCGCGACGGGCTGATCAAGCGTCAGGCCGAGTTTGCGCAGGGTGGTGTCGCGTTGCGCTGCGTCGATTGCCAGTTGCGGATTCGCCAGCGGGCGCGGGATTTCGCCACAGGGTGCTTCGGCGAGCTGCGCGAAGCGTTCCACCATCAGCGGCAGTTTCTGCTTGTCGAGCCTGCGCGCATCGTTGAGCAGGAAATAGCGCGACTCGCCGACGAAGCCGGTGCGCAATGGAATATGGGCGAAGAACGGTACCAGCGCGGATTTCCACGAGTTGGGCAGCACGATGGCTTGGTCGTAACGTGTTGCGCGCAGTTGTTTGCCGAGCCGGTAGCGCGCCGCCAGTTGCAGTGCGCCGTGCGGGAACGGGTTGACGATGACATCGTGAATTTCCGGTATGGCGCGCAGCAGTTTTTCCGTCCAGGGCGGGGCGAACACGTCGATGCGGCAATCGGGAAAGCGTTGACCCAGGCGCATCAGCATCGGCTGCATCAGCATGCAGTCGCCTACCCAGCTGGGGCTGATGACGAGGATTTTTTGCATTGGAGCTCGCAGCTTGTAGCTGGTGGCTCGCAGCAAAGCTTTTGCTACAAGCTACAGGCTACTCGCTGGTTTCAGTGGTGTCCCTTGGGCAATTCACCCTTGAATTTATACAAGGTGCCACAATACGGGCAGCGCGCTTCTCCGCCGTGATTCAGAGGGATAGCCACTTTCGGGTGGGCATCCCACAGGCTCATGCCCGGCATCGGGCAGGCCAACGGCAAGTCGTGCGCGGTCACTTCGATATAGCGCTGGGTGATTTTTTCGCTGTTCACAATATTTCTCCCTCAAACGTAGGCCAGCCAGTCGGTGTGCCCGGGATGCTTGCCCGTCACGCAGTCGAAGAAAGCCTGTTGCAGCCGGGTGGTAATCGGGCCGCGCGAACCGATGCCGATGGTGCGGTTGTCCAGTTCGCGGATCGGGGTGACCTCGGCTGCGGTGCCGGTAAAGAACGCTTCGTCCGCAGTGTAGACTTCATCGCGGGTGATGCGCTTCTCGATCAACTCGATGCCGAGTTCTTTTGCCAGCGTGATAATCGTGTCGCGCGAGATGCCTTCCAGGCATGAGGTCAAGTCGGGCGTATACAGCTTGCCTTGCTTGACGATGAAAATATTTTCGCCCGCGCCTTCCGCAACGTAACCGTCCACATCCAGCAGCAGCGCCTCGTCGTAGCCATCGTGCGCTACTTCCTGATGCGCCAGGATGGAGTTGGTATAGGTGCCTACCGATTTGGAGCGGCACATGTTGATGTTGACATGATGGCGCGTGAAGCTGGAAGTCTTGACGCGGATGCCCTTGGCCATGCCCTCTTCGCCCAGATACGCGCCCCACGGCCAGGCGGCCACGGCAACGTGGGTACTGAGGGCCGTTGCGGCGATACCCATCGCTTCCGAGCCGTAAAACGCGATCGGGCGGATGTAGCAGGATTCCAGTTTGTTGGCGCGCACTACCTCGCGATGCGCTTCCATGATGATCTCTTTGTCCCAGGGCATCTTCATCTGGAAGATGTATGCGGAATTGAACAGCCGGTCGGTATGTTCCCGCAAACGGAAAATCGCCGTGCCCTTTTCCGCCTTGTAGGCGCGCAAGCCTTCGAAAACGCCCATGCCGTAATGCAGCGTGTGGGTCAGCACATGGGTGGTGGCATCGCGCCACGGAACGAGCTTGCCGTCATACCAGATAAAACCGTCGCGATCGGACATCGACATAATGGAATTCCTTTGAGGTTCGGTTGCAAAGCGCGGATTCTAGCGTTTTCTGGCCGGTTTATGAAGAAGTATGGCAGCCGCCGATGGCCGGCCTTATTTCCTGACCGGCAATTCGGGTATGATTGCCGCGTTTGTCGGAGAATACCCCGACCATCCCTATCCGAAGGGCAAGCGCACCCATGATCGATCTGCCGGAAGTTACCTCAGGAACAACGGATACGCAAGAAGAGAAGTTGCGCAAGAGCCTGCTGATCTTCGCCTGCGCCTTCATGAACCTGGCGGTGGTGCTGTGGCTGGCCATTTACTGGATGATGGGGCTGCATTTCTCGGCAAACGTGCCGCTCGGCTACCAGCTCATTTCCGTGGCATCGTTGATTTACTATTTCAAGACCAGGCGATTTGAGCCGTTCCGCTTCGTGCAGTTGAGCCTGTTCCTGTTCGCGCCGTTTATTATGCAATGGAGCATCGGCAGCTCGGTGACATCGAGCGGCGTGATGCTGTGGGCGTTGCTGGCCCCGATCGGCGCATTGGTCGTGTCGGGCTGGCGCGAGTCCATTCCCTGGTTTGTCGCGTATGTCGTGATGACAGTCGTGTCCGGAGTATTCGATTACTTCCTCGGCACGGGCGCCGAGGGCGGATTGCCGATGAAAACCATCGGCGTGTTCTTCGCGCTCAATTTTGCCGCAATGTCCTCCATCATTTATTTCCTGGTGCGCCATTTCGTCGTGGAGATGGACAAGATCAGGGAACAGCTCGACCGGCAGCACCAGTTGCTGGCCGAGGAACAGAAGAAATCCGAACGCGTGCTGCTCAATGTCCTGCCGGACAGCATCGCGCAGCGCCTGAAAAACCACCAGGGGCTGATCGCGGACGGCCATGCGGACGTGACCGTGATGTTTGCCGATCTGGTGAATTTCACGCAACTGACCGAGTCGCTGTCACCCGAGCAAATGGTTGCTTTGCTCAACACCATTTTCTCCGGCTTCGACGAACTGAGCGAAAAATACGGGCTGGAGAAAATCAAGACGATCGGCGACGCCTACATGGTAGTCGGCGGGCTGAGCCGCGACAGGGAGGATTACACCTCAGATATTGCGGATCTGGCGCTGGAGATGCGCCAGTTTGTGGCCGGCCACCACGATCTGTCCAGATTCAATATGGGCATCCATACCGGCATCGCCACCGGCCCCGTGGTCGCCGGGGTGATCGGCACCAAGCGCTTCATTTACGACCTGTGGGGCGATACGGTAAATATCGCCAGCCGTTTGACCGACGACGCGACGCAGGGCGCGATTCAGGTGGACAGGATGACCTATAACCGCATCCGGCATGAGTATTCCTTCGAGCCGCCCGCCACGATACACGTCAAGGGCAAAGGCGAAATGGTCATGTACCGCCTTATCGCGCGCCTTGGCAAGAAACCGGAAACTCAAAAACAAGAGGACTTGAACAGCCTGCACGAAGCCCCCCGGCGCTGAACGGCAAAACGTCCCTACAAGCCGTCAAGACTGCGGGCGGTAGGGAAATGGTCGAAGCTGCTCATGGAAATCGAACGCATGAGAAGAGTTACCACTCAGCCCCTCGATCCCGCCATTATTGTCGAATTGCGGGAGCGTCTGGGATTGAGCAATTTGTGTTGAACAATCACTCCGCCTCCCTTATAGTGCGCGCATGTCCTTGGTAATCACAGACCCAAAAGCCGAGCAACTTGCACGGGAGCTCGCACAACAGATCGGCGGTACTATCCCCGATGCGGTCGTCCGTGCCCTTGAAGCGCAATTGGCCATTCTGAGAACGCCAAACACAACCGCCCTCACCCGCGATGCAATACTGCAAATCGCCGCGCGCTGCAAAGCACTCCCCGATCTCGATCCGCGTAGCGCAGACGAAATACTCGGTTACGGCAAAACCGGACTGCCTCAATAAAAATGGTTGTTGATACTTCGGCGCTGGTTGCGATTCTCCTGAATGAACCGGATGCCGAAATACTCTCCTCCACGCTTGCCGCATCTTCCCCACGCGTCATAAGCGCCGTTTCAGTCCTTGAGGCATCCATCGTCATGGAAAGCAAAAAGGGTGAAGCAGGGCTTGCGCTGCTGGATGAGCTGCTCACTGCAGCACAGTTCGAGGTTGCCACCTTTGATGATGCGCAACAACGAGCCGCACGCGAAGCCTACCGGCGCTATGGCAAGGGCAGGCACCCTGCCGGATTGAACTTCGGTGACTGCTGCTCTTACGCACTCGCCCGCGCGCGCAACGACACCCTGTTATTCAAGGGCAATGATTTCGCCCAGACGGACATAGCCCAAGCCACCCCCATTTCTGCCCACTGAAATCGCCACCGTCTGACCGCGCCGTGTGGTTGGCAGGCTCGTGGAATGAGCCTGTGGGCCTGGATAATGGTGGCCATCTAAGCCGAAGGGGCATCATGTCATTCCGCACATTCCTGAAATCGCTCACAGTACAGATTTGCAGCTTGGCCTGCCAGCGCATGAGCATGGCAATGGAGAGCATGCAATGAG
>MGXA01000007.1 GCA_001801215.1 Gallionellales bacterium RIFCSPLOWO2_02_FULL_59_110
AACCCCGCAAGGCTCACCTTCGTTCAAACCCTTGCCAATGCCAGATAAATGCAAAACTCTTGTCATGTTTTGACATCATTTGACCGGTAAGAGACTAATAAGCTCAGTTCAGGCCACAGAGTTCACAGAGAACACAGAGAAAGTCAGGGTTTATTCGCCTTTCCTGGTCTCACCCAAAAGTTGAATAAGCTTTTCTCTATAACCGTTTGGTTTTACTCTGTGTTCTCTGTGGCTAACTGCTTTTTCTAGGTTTATGCGACCGTTATCGGCACCTTCCCGACATTCCATCAAGGTCTGTGTAACGCCCGCTAACGTAGCGTCAGCAGAAAAATGTTCTCCTGCAACCGGCTCACGCCGCGTTCCCGGAAGCGCGGGTTTTGCGCCAGCACGTCCAGTTGCGCCAGCAGGCGTATTTCGGCGTACTCGCGGTAGAGCGCTTGCACCTCGCCCACGGAAACTGCAAACGGCGGGCCGGACATTTCCGCCTGGGGGTAGTCGAAGGTGACGAGCAGGATTTGCGTCACGGGCGGCAGGATGCTCGCCAGGTGGCGCGCATAGCGTTCGCGCATTTCCGGCGGCAGCGCGACCAGCGATGCGCGGTCGTACACCGCTATCGTTTGCGCCAGATCGTCCCTGCCTATGTCGAAGAAATCGCCGCACAGGATGCGGATGCCGTCCGCCTCGCAGCAATCGAAGCCTTCCCCGGCAGTCCGGTGCGGATGGAGGCCGTTTTCCTCGAAGAACGCCTGTGCCGCGACGGGGCTCAATTCCACGCCCAGCACGGTGTGCCCCTGTTCGCGCAGCCACAGCATATCGCGGCTTTTGCCGCATAGCGGCACGAACACCTCACTGTTTTTTGCAAGCCCCAGCTCCTGCCAGTATTGGCGCAAATAGGGGTTGACCTCGTCCTGGTGAAAACCGGTTTCTTTACGCTCCCAGCGCTCCAGCCAGAAATCCTTTTCCATTTTTCGCGGCCCCCTTCAGGCGATGATTTCGACCGGCGTTCCCGCAGGCACCAGGTCGAACAGTTCCACTAGGTCGGCATTGCGCATGCGGATGCAGCCATGCGAACCGGGAGCGCCGAGCTGCGCCGAATCCGGCGTGCCGTGAATGTAGATGTAGCGGCGCATGGTATCGTTTTCGCCGAGCCGGTTGAAGCCGGGTTCGCTGCCGGACAGCCACAGGATGCGCGTCAATATCCAGTCGCGCTGCGGGGATTGCGCGCCCAGTTCCGGCGTGTAGATTTCCCCGGTCGGGCGGCGGCGCACGAACACGGTGTTTGCCGGTTGCCCCGCGCCGATTTTGGCGCGGACGACGTGCCTGCCGCGCGGCGTGCAATAGCTGCCGCAGGTTTCGCCCGCGCCGTTCGCGGCGGTCGAGACGCTGTAGCGGCGCAGCAATTGGTTGGCATCGTCGAGCAAGTCGAGCTGCTGCGTGGCGATGTGGACGTTGATTTTCATACTACCTCGTCATTCCCGCGCAGGCGGGAATCCAGTTACCCGAAAACTCCGCGAAGCGGACAAAACCAGAATGCTGTCCAACTGCGTTGGGTTTGTTTAACCGGCTGGATTCCCGCCTGCGCGGGAATGACGGAAATGTTATAGGCATAAATTTATACATTCCGTTGCTGCGCGCGGCGCATTGCGAAAAAATTGCTGAGCAGCGCGCCGCATTCTTCCGCCAGTACGCCGCCCGTCACTTCGGCATGATGGTTCAGGCGCAACCCCTCCCGGCCTCCCCTTGGCATAACCAGCGACTTGGCTATCGTTTCTTGATAGCCTAGTCGAATGGCTAGTGGTTCCATCAGGGGAGGAGAATTGGCTCCCTCCCCTGACAAGGGGAGGGTTGGGGAGGGGTTTAACTCTCCAAACACGTCCAGCACGCTGCCGCATGCGCCGGTCTTGGGGTCGCGCGCGCCGTACACCAGCCGCGCGATGCGCGCATGCATGATCGCGCCGGCGCACATCAGGCACGGCTCCAGCGTGACGAACAGCTCGCAGCCCACCAGCCGGTAATTGCTGAGCCGCTGCGCAGCGTCGCGCAATGCCATCATTTCGGCATGGGCGGAAGGGTCGTGGCGCGAAATCGGCGCATTGAAACCGCGCCCGACGATCTCGCCGTCCTTCACTACGACTGCACCCACCGGCACTTCGCCGCAAGTCTGCGACTCGGCGGCAAGCTCCAGTGCATGGCGCATGTAATCGGCATCGGTCATCGAAAGTTCATGTGGGTAAAACGGGCGGCAACCGTAGCACAACTTTTGCCGTTTGACGAGAATTGGGGACAGAATTGCGGGGCAGGCCGATTGCGGTGTTCGCGATGGATGCGGTTCACAGGCTCACCGCATCCTACATATTTTGCATCGTTCCCATGCTCCGCGTGAGAACGAGAAAGATTCAAACCAGCAGGTCGATTTGCTGCATCGTCCCCGCGCCGCCATCTTCGTTCAGATAGATGCCGCTGCTGCGCACCTGCCCCTGCAAGTCGTTGGAAGAGTTTTTCAGGTCGAACGGGGTGGCGACATTGCCGAGATACAGCGCGCCGATATTGCGTTGCGCCAGGGTGCTCAACGTGTCCTGACCGGCAACATCCTTGCTCCATATTTGCAGTTTTGAATAGACGGCATCGTTCTCGTCGATCCAGTTGTTGCCGTCGCCGTCATAGGCGGCCAGTTCGGCAAAGCCGTCGCCGCTTTGCGTGCCGAACAGCTCCGAGCCATTGTCGATAGCGCCGTTGCCGTCTTTGTCCAGCGCCAGGAAGCCGCTGCCTGCGCCGACGAAGGAAATGCTGTCCGCTGCGCCGTCGCTGTCGATGTCGAAGTCGAATTTCGTATCGGTCAGTTGCGCGGCGTTGCCGTCGAAATTGATGACCAGCGGGTCTTTCCTGACCGCATCGCCGGCGCGTATGGATATGTTGCTTTCCTGAAAGAATTCGCGGCTCATCTCCAGCGCGAGCTGGAAGCGGATTTCCTTGCCGTCGGAGGTTCTGACGACGCCTTCGGCGGCAAAGGATGTCCGTTCTGATTCGCGGATGGTCTCGTGCCGGTCGTATTCCACTCCCCAGCCTTGGCGCTGCGCCGGTTGCGCGGGCTGTGCCGGCTGTGCGGTATGCTGGGAATGGGGCTGTGCGGCATCGTCATGCTTTAATTCATCAGGATTGAACAGCCTGACTTTTTTTCCGGTCAACGCCTCGATCATGCCGATAATGACCTGTAACTTCGGGTCGTTGCGGGCCTGATCTGCCGCATCTTCGATTCCGGAATCGTTCCGGGCTTTCGCGGGAGCGGCGGCATGGGTGGTTGCCTGGGCATGGGCGGCAGCCTGGCGGGCGGCATCGGATATCGTCGCCACGGTCGATTGGAGGGCAGCCAGGTTTTCGGCGGCGCGGCCTTCGAAACCGGGCCGCTGCGGACCGGCCCAGGCGCGCAGGGATTCTTCGACGCTAACCTGGCTGAAGCTTGTGTGCTGGCTGGCCAAGCCGATAGTTGAACTTTCGATTTTCATCGGATTATTCCTTGGTTTCCTATTGGAGGTTTATCGGCATGGCCAGTGCAACCTTTAGGGGCGGCGGGCAAGACGGATAAAGTTGAGTGAAACAGCGCATTAGTGCTAGAATGCGCGCCGCTCCGGAATAGACCGGGGCGAATTTCCCGCTCGCGCAAGTTGGGGTGCCCTTGATCTTCGAGGGTCAGGCTGGCAAGCGGTAGTCAATAACCCTTACGATTGGAGTAATCATGGCTGTAACTATGCGTCAAATGCTGGAGGCCGGTGTTCATTTCGGCCACCAAACCCGTTTCTGGAATCCCAAGATGGCTCCGTACATCTTCGGCCACCGCAACAAGATCCACATCATCAACCTGGAAAAAACCGTCACGATGTTCGCCGAAGCGGAAAACTTCGTACGCAAACTGTCGGCGAAGAAGGGCACCATCCTGTTCGTGGCGACCAAGCGCCAGGCGCGCGACATCCTGCAAGAAGAAGCGGTGCGCGCGGGCTCGCCATTCGTCAACTACCGCTGGCTGGGCGGCATGCTGACCAACCACAAGACCGTGCAGCAATCCATCAAGCGCCTGCGCGAGCTGGAAGCGATCACTGCCGAGGGCGCATCCGAGAAGATATCCAAGAAAGAAGCGCTGATGATGAAGCGCGAGCAGGAAAAGCTGGACCGCAGCCTGGGCGGCATCAAGGATATGCCCGGTCTGCCGTCCGCGCTGTTTGTGATCGACGTGGGCTACCAGAAGGGCGCCATCGTCGAAGCGCAGAAACTGGGCATTCCGGTGATCGGCATCGTCGATACCAACAATTCCCCGCTCGGCGTGGACTATATTATTCCGGGCAACGACGATTCCACGCAGGCGATCCGCCTGTACGCGCGCGGCATCGCCGATGCGGTGCTGGAAGGCCGCGCACAAGCGCTGAACGAACTGGTCGAGCAGGTTGCGACCACAGAAGAACAAGCTGCCTGAGTTTAGGTAAGGCGCGCAAAGGGGCGCGAGCCCCTTTTTTTTATATGTTTTTATGGAGTTTTGATGATGGCAGAAATCACTGCAAGCATGGTCAAGGAACTGCGCGAGGCAACCGGCCTCGGCATGATGGAGTGCAAAAAGGCGCTGGTTGAATCCGGCGGCGATTTCAAGGCGGCCGAAGAACAGTTGCGCATCAAGAGCGGGGCGAAGGCGAGCAAAGCCGCATCGCGCGTGACCGCAGAAGGTATAGTCAGCACGTTCATCGCGGCGGACGGCAAGACCGGCGCGGTGGCGGAAGTGAACTGCGAGACCGATTTCGTGGCCAAGAACGACGACTTCAAGGCGTTTGTGAAGAATGTCGCCGAAACGGTGGCGAAGAACGACCCGGCCGACATCGAGGCATTGTCCGGCATGGCGATAGCCAATGGCTCCGGCACTGTGGAAGAGACCCGCAAGGCGCTGGTGATGAAGCTCGGCGAGAACATTGCCGTGCGCCGTTTCGAGCGCTACGCGACCGCCACCGGCAAGCTGTCCAGCTACCAGCACGGCAGCAAGATCGGCGTGCTGCTGGATTTTGCCGGCGGCGACGAAACGCTGGGACGCGACATCTGCATGCACATCGCGGCGAGCAAGCCGAAGTCGATCGATGCATCCGGCGTGAACCCGGAAGAAATCGCCACCGAACGCCGCATCGCCATCGAGAAGGCCAAGGAATCCGGCAAGCCCGAAGCGATGCTGGAAAAGATCGCCGATGGCACAGTGCAGAAGTTCCTCAAGGAAGTGACGCTGCTCGGACAGGTGTTCGTCAAGGCGGAAGACGGCAAGCAGACCATCGAGCAATTGCTCAAGGGCAAGGGAGCTTCGGTGACCGCGTTCCAGATGTTCGTGGTCGGCGAGGGTATCGAGAAGAAAGTCGAAGATTACGCGGCTGAAGTGGCCGCGGCAGCGGCGGCGGCAAAGGGCTGATCCGTGAGCGCACCCGCCTACAAGCGCATCCTGCTCAAGCTGTCCGGCGAAGCCCTGATGGGCGACGACAGCTACGGCATCAACCGCGAGGTGATCGAGCGCATCGTCGGCGAGATTGCGGAAGTGGTCGGGCTGGGCGTGGAAGTGGCGATCGTGATCGGTGGCGGGAATATTTTCCGCGGCGTGGCTCCGGCTGCGGCGGGGATGGATCGCGCGACCGCCGATTACATGGGCATGCTGGCCACGGTGATGAACGCGATGGCGTTGCAGGATGCGATGAAACGCACCGGGCTGGATTGCCGCGTGCAGTCGGCGTTGAGCCTGGAACAGGTCGCCGAACCGTTCATCCGCGGCAAGGCGCTGCGCTATCTGGAAGACGGCAAGGTGGTGATCTTTGCGGCAGGCATCGGCAGCCCGTTCTTTACCACAGACACCGCCGCCGCGTTGCGCGGTGTGGAAATGTCCGCCGACGTGGTAATAAAGGCCACCAAGGTGGACGGCGTTTATACCGCCGACCCGAAGAAAGACCCAAATGCGACCCGCTACCCGAGCCTGTGCTTCGACGAGGCGATCAGCAAGAATCTCAAGGTGATGGATGCGACGGCGCTGACGCTGTGCCGCGACCAGAGACTGCCGATCATCGTGTTCAGCATATTCAAGCCCGGTGCGCTGAAGCGCGTGGTGATGGGCGAAGGCGAGGGAACATTAGTACGCTGTGATTAGCCATGTGAAGAACAATGAGCCACAGAGATCACAGAGATCACAGAGACCACAGAGACCACAGAGAAAAACAATTGGTTGCAAAGGCCGTCATTCTCAAGTGCCGCACAATTTGAAGTACGGATTTGCTTTACCTCTGTGCTCTCTTTAAAGCGTGACAAGGTTTTTTCAGTGAAACCGTAGGGTGGGCTCCGCCCACCATGTCGGGCAAAGCCCGACCTACATTTTTGATTCCGGCTTGTCCGGCTTGGGTTAGATCGGGAGAGAACTGTGATTACTGAGATCAAAAAAACGACCGAACAGAAAATGCAGAAGTCGCTGGAGGCGCTGAAGACTGACCTGGGCAAGGTGCGCACCGGGCGCGCGCATACCGGCTTGCTGGATCACGTGATGGTGGATTATTACGGTAATCCGACGCTCATCAATCAGGTTGCCAACATCACGCTGGTCGACGCGCGCACCATCGGCGTTCAACCGTGGGAAAAAAACATGGTCGCGAAAGTGGAGAAGGCGATCCGCGATTCCGACCTGGGGCTGAATCCGGCGACCAACGGCGACCAGATCCGAGTGCCGATGCCGATGTTGACCGAAGAGCGCCGCCGCGATTTGATCAAGGTGGTCAAGTCCGAAGGCGAAAACGCCAAGATTGCGGTGCGCAACATTCGCCGCGACGCCAATAACACTCTCAAGGAAGCGCTCAAGAAAAAAGAGATTGCCGAAGACGAAGAGCGCCGCACCCAGGACGAGGTGCAAAAGCTGACAGATCGTTTTGTCGCCGAAATCGACAAGGCGCTGGCGACCAAAGAAGCTGACCTGATGGCCGTATAGCTCCAACCGAATCTGGAATAATGGCAAATCTTCCACCCAGTTCCACCCGCACTATCCCAGACATCGCCAATGTTCCGCGCCATATCGCCATCATCATGGATGGCAACGGGCGCTGGGCAAAACATCGTTTCATGCCGCGCGTGATGGGGCATCAGCGCGGGGTGGATGCTTTGCGCGAGGTGGTGAAGGCCTGCCGCAGCCTGGGCGTGGAATACCTGACCGTGTTCGCGTTCAGCAGCGAAAACTGGCGGCGCCCCGCCGACGAAGTTTCCTTTCTGATGACGCTGTTTCTGAAAATGCTGGAGCGCGAAGCCGCCAATCTGCACAAGAACAATATCCGCCTGAGAATCATCGGCGACCGCAGCCGCTTCAACGACAAGCTCCGGCAAACCATGCAGGAGGCCGAGCAGCTCACCGCTAACAACAATGCGTTGACCCTGACCATCGCCGCCAATTACGGCGGGCGCTGGGATGTGATGCATGCGGTGCAGGGCATGCTGGAGGATCATCCGCATCTGGCGCAAGGCTTCACGGAAGAGGATCTGGCACCCTATCTTTCGATGAGCGATGCGCCGGAGCCGGATCTGTTTATCCGCACCGGCGGCGAGCAGCGCATCAGCAACTTCATGCTGTGGCAGCTCGCTTATACCGAATTGTATTTCACCGAAATATTGTGGCCGGCATTCGGGCGCGAAGAGTTGGAAGACGCAATCGTTTCTTACCAGAAGCGCGAACGGCGTTTTGGCAGGACCAGCGAACAGTTGCTGGCCGGGGGGCAGTCACAGGATAAGAGGGATGCTTAAATCGCGGGTTATCACCGCCATCGTTCTGCTGGTATTGCTGTTGGCGGCGCTGTTTGCGTTACCGCCTGCCGCCTGGGCGGCGCTGGTTGTCGCGATGGTCGTGCAGGGTGCCGTCGAGTGGTCGCGGCTGTCCGGGTTGAGCGGCAACAAGGCAAACATCTACTGGGGGCTGACCCTGTTGCTGATGTCGGGGCTGTTATGGTCGGATGCCTTCGCCGACGAAGCGCAACAAATTTTTATCCATCTGGCGGTCTATGTTGCAGCGGCCTTACTTTGGCTGATCGTCGTGCCGGCCTGGCTGATGGCAGGCTGGAAAACCAGGCAACCGCTGCCGATGGCGCTGCTGGGCTGGATGATCCTGATCCCGACCGGTCTGGCGATGCTGGATCTGCGGGAAGCCGACCCGAGCCCCTGGATACTGTTGTTCGTGATGGGGCTGGTATGGGTCGCGGATATTGCGGCCTATTTCACCGGACGCAGATTCGGCAGGAATAAGCTTGCCCCTAACATCAGCCCGGGCAAGACCTGGGAAGGCGTGGCGGGCGCGCTGCTGGGCGTGTCGGTTTATGTGCTGCTGGTATGGGGCTTCAGCCCCTATTTTGCGCATCGCGAAGTGTTGCCGATGCTGCTGCTGGCTTCATGGTGGTGGGTGGGGCTGGCGGTGATCGGAGACCTGTATGAGTCGGCGATCAAGCGTCAGGCCGGGGTCAAGGACAGCGGCGCGTTGCTGCCGGGGCACGGCGGGTTGCTGGATCGCATCGACGCGCTGACCTCGACCCTGCCGCTTGCCGCGTTGGCGATGCTGTTGCAGAAACTGGGTTAAAAATTGCTGCGGAGGGCGTCTGCGGCGTTGCGCGGTACTCGAAATCCTCATGTACTTTGTGTACATTCCGGTTTCTGCGTTCCGTGCGCCTTGCATCCATCCCTTCGCGGCAATTTTAAGCAGCTTATAAGGTTTTACTTTTCACTACTTCGATAATGCAAAACCTGACCATCCTCGGCTCCACCGGCAGCATCGGCACCAGCACCCTGGATGTGGTGGCGCGCCACCCCGATAAATTCCGGGTCGTCGCGCTGACGGCAAACTGCCAGGTCGATTTGCTGCTCCGGCAATGCGTGCAGTTCAGGCCGCGTTATGCGGTAATGCTGCATGAAAATTCTGCCTCTCAGTTGCGCGAGCGCGTGCGCGAAGCGGGGCTGGCTGTCGAGGTATTGAGCGGGGCGGCGGCGCTGGAACAGGTTTCCGTGCTGCCGGAAGTGGATACGGTGATGGCCGCGATCGTCGGCGCGGCGGGCCTGCGCCCAACCCTGGCGGCGGCGCGCGCCGGCAAGAAAATCCTGCTGGCGAACAAGGAAACGCTGGTGATGGCGGGCAACGTGTTCATGGACGCGGTGCGCGCCAGCGGCTCCGCGCTGCTGCCCATCGACAGCGAACACAACGCGATTTTCCAGGCGCTGCCGCGCGGCTATGACGGCGACCTGGCGAAAAACGGCGTGCGCCGCATCCTGCTCACCGCCTCCGGAGGGCCGTTCCGCAACACGCCGCTGGAAGAATTGCAGCATGTCACGCCGGAGCAGGCCTGCGCGCACCCCAACTGGGTGATGGGGCGCAAGATTTCGGTGGATTCGGCGAGCATGATGAACAAGGGGCTGGAGGTCATCGAGGCGCATTGGCTGTTCAATGCTGCTGCCGACGACATCCAGGTGGTGGTGCATCCGCAGAGCGTGATTCATTCGCTGGTCGAATACGTGGACGGCTCGGTGCTGGCGCAGCTCGGCAACCCCGACATGCGCACGCCGATCGCTTACGGCCTGGCCTGGCCGGAGCGCATCGATTCCGGCGTCGCGCCGCTCGACCTGTTCAAGGTGGCGACGATGGATTTCGCCGCGCCCGACTTCGGGCGTTTTCCCTGCCTGGCGTTGGCCTATCAGGCATTGCGCGCGGCGGGCACCGCCCCGGCGATGCTGAATGCGGCTAACGAGGTGGCCGTGGCGGCATTCCTCGATAAACAAATTCCCTTCCTGTCGATTCCGCGCGTCATCGAAGCGGCGCTGGATGCGCTGCCGGTCAATGCGGTCGGCAGCCTGGACGATGTGCTGGGTGCGGATGCCGAAGCGCGCCAGGCAGCACAGCAATATATTCACAAACTTTTCAGATGACCCTTAACAAAAATACAAGCCACATAACCAGCGACTTGGCTGCCGTTTATTGGCAGCCTAGTCGAATGGCTAGTATATAAACCCATTAATTACGAAACATAATGCCGAGCCATTTTTACATCTGCATCCTGCCGCGTGAACGACCACTCG
>MGXA01000008.1 GCA_001801215.1 Gallionellales bacterium RIFCSPLOWO2_02_FULL_59_110
TCTGCAAAGGGTGCAGACAGGATTTTGCCAGATGCCACAAGGCTTGCAGAGGATTTCATGCTAAATTCTACCCACTCGATTTCACGAAGACCCATTATTTTTTCTCTGTGTGCTCTGTGTGCTCTGTGTGCTCTGTGTTCTCTGTGGCTTGAATTGCGGTTTTTGGGTTTATTGCGATTGCTTCTTTTCTTCGTGATGCCGATCGCTGGCCACCGCCTGATCAATGAGTTGCGATAAATGGCTGCCACGCTCGACGGAGGCATCGTAGACAAAATGCAGTTGCGGCATGATGCGCAGTTTCAGGCTATGCGCCAACCGCTTGCGCAGAAAGCCGCTGGCGCTTTCCAAACCTTGCTGCGCCTCGGCGTGCTTGCCATCCAGCCGGGTGAAAAAAACCTTGGCATGAGAATAGTCGCCCGCCACTTCGACGCCGGTGATGGTCACCAGGCGCACGCGCGGATCGTTGATTTCGAGACGCACCAGCTCGGCTATTTCGCGCTGAACCTGCTGGGCGATCCGGTCAATTCTGGCGAAGTTGCCCATTACAGCGCGCGCGCCACCTCGACGATTTCGTATATTTCGAGCTTGTCGCCCACCACCAGATCATTGAAATTCTTCATCGACAAGCCGCACTCAAAGTTGGATTTCACTTCCTTCACGTCGTCCTTGAAGCGCTTCAGCGAGTCCAGTTCGCCGTCGTGTATCACCACGTTATCGCGCAGCACGCGCACCTTCGCACCGCGCTTGACGATGCCATCCAGCACATAGCAACCGGCGATCGTGCCCACCTTGGAAACAGTGAACACCTGGCGCACTTCGACCATGCCGAGGATGCTCTCCTTTTTCTCCGGCGCCAGCATGCCGGACAGGGCCGCCTTGATCTCGTCCACC
The DNA here is from genome assembly GCA_001801215.1 of Gallionellales bacterium RIFCSPLOWO2_02_FULL_59_110. GTDB lineage: Bacteria > Pseudomonadota > Gammaproteobacteria > Burkholderiales > Gallionellaceae > Gallionella. The sequence goes on from MGXA01000008.1 coordinate 892, forward strand.
ATCGCGTAGATGATGTTGTAGTAGCGGATGTCCACGCCGGCAGACTCGGCGAGCTTGCGCGCGGTCGCGTCGGCGCGCGTGTTGAAGCCGATCACGATCGCCTTGGAAGCCAGCGCCAGGTTGATGTCCGACTCGGAGATCGCGCCTACGGCATTGTGGATCAGATTGACCTTGACTTCGCTGGTAGAAAGCTTTTTCAGGGATTGTGCGATCGCTTCCGCAGAACCCTGCACATCGGACTTCACGATCAGCGACAGGGTGCGGACTTCGCCTTCAGCCATTTGTTCAAACATATTTTCCAGCTTCGCCGCCTGCTGTTTGGCGAGCTTGACGCCACGGTACTTGCCTTGGCGGAACAGCGCAATTTCGCGGGCGCGTTTCTCGTCCGCCATCACCATCAATTCCTCGCCGGCGGCAGGCACTTCGGATAGCCCCTGAATCTCGACCGGGATGGACGGCCCCGCTTCGCCGATTGTCTTGCCGGTTTCGTCCAGCATGGCGCGCACCCGCCCGAACACCGAACCGACCAATACCGCATCGCCGCGCTTCAAGGTGCCGGACTGGATCAGCACGGTGGCGACCGGCCCCTTGCCCTTGTCCAGGCGCGCCTCGATGACCAGCCCCTTGGCGTGCGTTGCGCGCGGCGCCTTCAACTCCAGCACTTCAGCCTGCAACAGAATGCCTTCCAGCAATTGGTCGATGCCCTGCCCGGACTTGGAGGAAACCTCGACGAACATCGCGTCGCCACCCCAGTCTTCCGGCACCACGCCTTCGGCGACCAGTTCCTGCTTGACGCGTTCGGCATTGGCCTCGGGCTTGTCGATCTTGGTCACCGCCACCACCAGCGGCACATTGGCTGCCCTGGCATGAGCGATAGCTTCTTTGGTCTGCGGCATCACGCCATCATCGGCGGCCACCACCAGAATCACGATATCGGTCGCCTTGGCGCCGCGCGCGCGCATTGCGGTAAACGCCTCGTGACCCGGCGTATCGAGGAAAGTGACCATGCCGCGCGGCGTATCGACGTGATACGCGCCGATATGCTGCGTGATGCCGCCCGCTTCGCCGGAAGCGACACGGGTGCGGCGGATGTAATCCAGCAATGAGGTCTTGCCGTGGTCGACGTGTCCCATCACGGTGACGACCGGTGCGCGCGGCTCCTGCACCACGTCGTGATGCACCTCTGCATCGAGCAGGTAAGCATCCGGATCGTCCAGCTTGGCGGTCTTGGCGATATGCCCCATTTCTTCCACGACGATCATCGCGGTTTCCTGGTCGAGCACCTGATTGATGGTCACCATCGAACCCATTTTCATCAGCACCTTGATGATTTCGGCGGCCTTGACAGCCATCTTCTGCGCCAATTCTGCAACGGTGATGGTTTCCGGCACGGCCACTTCGCGCACGATGGGCTCGGTCGGCAACGAGAAAGCGTGTTCCGGCTCGGCGGCGTGTTTGCCGTGTCGGTCATGGCGCGGCGCACGCACCGGGGTCGTCCAGACACCCGTCTTCTCGCCGGTTTTGACCGGGGTGCGTTTCTTGTGCCCTTTTTCGTCCCATGGGCTGGCCTTGGCTTCAGTCTTGGGTTTCTTGACTGGTTTGGCTATCTTGTCGCCAGGCTTGGGTGCGGGCTTGTGCAGCGTGCCTTCGGCCAAACTGGCCGCCGGAGCCGCCGCGACGGGTGCGACAATTTCCTGTGCCACCGGGGCAGCAGGCTTCTGTTCCGGTTCCGGCTCAACCGCTTTTTTGGCAGTCTTGCGCTTGCCGCGTTCCTGCTTGGCTTGTACTTCAGCTGCCTGGCGTGCCGCCAATTCCGCTTGCAAGCGCGCCTCCTGCTCGCGTGCGGCCAGCTCCTGTTCGTCGACAACCCTGGCAACTTCGCCCTTGGGTACGGCTGCGGGCGCAGCAGCTTCCACGGCGGCAACCGTTGGCGCCACGACACGGCGCTTGCGCACTTCCACCTGGATGGTGCGCGCTCGCCCCGAACTGTCCGCCTTCTTGATTTCCGTGGTTTCACGGCGGGTCAGCGTAATCTTCTTGGCAGGTTTCTCGGCGCCATGCGCCTGGCGCAAATGTTCCAGTAATTGCGCCTTATCCTTTTCGGAAAGCGAGTCGGATTCCTGCTCTTTGCTGACCCCGGCCGCATTCAACTGTTCAAGCAGCAATGTAACCGGCAATCCCAGTTCAGCCGCAAATTGCGCTACGTTCAATTTTCCCATTACCGTCCTTTAGATACTGCAAGCCTAAGCAAACCAAGGTGCGCGCGCCGCCATAATCAAGGCATTGGCGCGTTCGCCATCCATGCCGGAAAGCTCCACCAGTTCATCCGCATCCAGATCCGCCAGCTGCTCCTGCGTCGTCACACCCTTGGCCGCAAGGGTGCGCGCAGTTTGCTCGTCCATGCCTTCCAGCTTGAGCAAATCTTCGATGCCGTGTTCAACTTTTTCCTCGCTGGCAATCGCGGCAGTCAGCAGCGCGTTGCGCGCCCGGCTGCGCAGTTCGTTTACCGTCGCTTCGTCGAAAGATTCGATCTCCAGCATTTCCTCCAGCGGCACATACGCCACCTCTTCCAGCGTATTGAAACCTTCCTGCACCAGAATGTCGGCGACCTCCTCGTCCACGTCCAGTTTTTCCATGAATATGACGCGCGTCTTGGAAAACTCTTCGGCGTGTTTCTCGTTGGACTGCTCGACGGTCATGATATTGAGTTCCCAGCCCGTCAGTTCGCTGGCCAGGCGCACATTCTGGCCGCCGCGACCTATCGATTGCGCCAGATTTTCCTCTTCGACCACCACGTCCATGCTGTGCTTCTCTTCGTCCACCACGATACTGCTCACTTCCGCGGGGGCCAGCGCATTGATGACATAAGTCGCGGGATCGTTCGACCAGAGAATGATGTCCACACGCTCGCCGGCCAACTCATTGGTCACGCCTTGCACGCGCGAGCCGCGCATCCCGACGCAGGTGCCGATCGGGTCAATACGCGGGTCGTGCGAAAGCACCGCAATCTTGGCGCGCGAACCTGGGTCGCGCGCCGCGCTGACGATTTCCAGCAGGTTTTCCTCGATTTCCGGCACCTCCAGCTCAAACAGCTTGACCAGCAGCTCGGGAGATGTGCGCGACAGAATCACTTGCGGGCCGCGTGCGCTGCGATCCACGCGCAGCAAATGCGCCTTGACGCGGTCGCCGACGCGCAGGTTTTCCTTGGGGATCATCTGTTCGCGCGGCAACAAGGCCTCGATCTTGCCGAATTCGATCAGCGCATTGCCGCGTTCCAGCCGCTTCACCGTACCGGAAACCAGATGCTCCTTGCGCTCCATAAAATCGCTCAGCACCTGCTCGCGTTCGGCATCGCGGATCTTCTGAAAAATGACCTGCTTTGCGGCTTGCGCCCCGATGCGTCCGAAATCGATGGATTCCAGCGGCTCCTCGACGAACTCGCCGAGCTGGATATCGGGGTTGTGTTTTTGCGCCTCTTCCAGCTTGATGTGCATGTCCGGCGTCTCGAAAGTCTCGTCGTCCATCACCTCCCAGCGGCGGAAGGACTCATACTCCCCCGTCTCGCGGTCTATCGAAACGCGCACATCGGCTTCATCCGCAAAGCGTTTCTTGGTCGCGGAGGCCAGAGCGGACTCCAGCGCTTCAAAGACAACCTCCTTGTCCACGCTCTTTTCACGCGACAGTGCATCCACCAGCAACAAAATTTCACGGCTCATACCATTCTCCGTCTAATTACCTGCATGTGCAGAGTCGCGCGAAGCGCACCCCGCACCTAAAAAATCGGCACCAAACGTGCCTTGTCCACATTTGACAGTTCAATTGCCACCTGACTGCCATCCATATCCAACTGCAATATCCCATCGTTGACGGGGCCGATAACACCGGCAAAATTCTTGCGCCCCGCCAGCGGCATACGCAACTTGATCTGCGCCTTTTGCCCGGCAAAGCGCACAAAATCTGCGTCCTTTTTCAACGGCCTGTCCAGCCCCGGCGAAGAAACTTCGAGCCGTTCGTAGTCGACGTTCTCGACGAGAAACAGCCGCGTCAACTGGTTGCTGACGGCCTGGCAATCGTCCACCGAAATGCCATCCGGTTTATCGATAAACACGCGCAACAGCCCGCGCCCCGAACGTTCGAAATCGACCAGCTCATAGCCCATGCCGTTCACTGTCGCTTCAACCAGCTTCACCACGTCCATAATGACCGCCCACAAATAAAAAACGGGCTCGAAGCCCATCTCAAAACGCCGCGCATTGTATCAAACATGGCGGTTAAATGGAAATTAGATTGGAACCGGTCAAGACGGCACATGATATGAGCAGTCGGGAGCGTTCATAAACAAGGATAATTGCCCCGGCTGGGGCCCGGCTCAGGGGCTGCTCTCCGTTTCCCGTGATTGGCGCACGGCGCGCAGCGAGGGATTATCGGTCGTTCCGCCGACTTGCAGAGCAATCGGCCCCATCCCGGCACGCATGGTCAAATCGGCGACGACGCGCCCGGACACCTGCTGTCTGGCGATGTCCAGGGTGGCAGTCGCGTTCAACACACCGGTGCTCATCTTTACCTGCCTGAAATGATAATCGCCATTGGCATAAAACAGATCGCCGCTGAGTTCGTCGAAATGGGTGCGTCCGCCCGCCAGGCTTTCCGCGCTGCGCAGGCGGGCAGTTTCAACGATATCGACGCTGTTGAGGACGCCTTTCTTGATGGAAAAAGCGCCCTCCAACGTCGCCGTTTCGGTGAGTTTGTCCAGGCTTGCCGACTGCATCTTGAAGCGCGCCGTGCCGTCCATATCTCCGCTCAACGCCTTGCTTAAATTCTGCAAGGTAATCAACTTGGCTGTCAGGTTTCCTTCGGCCCGCCAACCGGAGCGCCAGTCGATACGGGCATCGCCGAGCAGTATCCCGCCCTTGATGCGGCCATCCAGGCCGGTAATTACCAAACCATCCCCGCCCAGTTCACCCTTTGCGCTCAAGTCGTCGAAAACCCAGTTCGGCAGCAACGGCAACGCGCTGCCGCGTGCCGTAATCGATACCTGCATTTTGTTGTCCGGAGCGGCATTCAAGTCCAGCACAAGTTTGCTTCCTTCGGAATACAATTTCGCCTGCGTGAATTTCCCGGCCTGGTTGAAATTTATCTCGCCGCCGATGCCGGACAGTTGCACTCCGTCCGCTTCCAGCTTGCCTTGGCTCAACCCGATGCGCGCAACCGGATACCGGGCATCGGCGGAAATTTGCTGAAGCCACGCGGCCACTTGTGTCAAGGCTGCACCATTCACCCGCACGCCTTCCAGCTCGATGCCGGCAATCGGTTTGTCCGAGGAAAACAAGGCGGACAGCGCAAAATCGATCTGCGCCCGCTGCGCCTGAATCGGCTTCATTTCACCGATCGATATATTTGTCAACTCCAGACGCGGGGTGGGAAGAAGCCGCCCCGCCAATTGCCCGACATGCACCGGCTGTTTCAATTTGGCGGCGAGCATTTGTTCGATACCGGTCGCATAACCCTGCGTGGGCATCAAGGGCGGAATGGCGAACGGCGCAGCCAGCAATGCCACGAATAATCCGGCCCCTATCTTGCCCCAAGGCACCGGCTTACCGCGAGTCCGTGCAACCGGCTTCTCCTTGGCCGGTTGCTGCGCCTCGCGAGGCTGAGCGGCACGTTCCGAACTGGCAGCGGCAGTCTCGGCGCGACGCCGCTCGGCCTCCGCCCAGACCTTGGCCTGAGCTTCCGCAAGTTTCGCCACATCTTCGGTGGAAGGCATGCGCGCCTCTGCGGTAGCCTTGTCCGCTGCTTTTGTAGGCGCTGGTGTTTCCGGCTCAACGGGCGGCAGCTCCTGCCTTGCGGGTTCCGCCGCCTCAACCGGGTTCTCCACGGCCTCTTCATGAATATCAAACTGCCCCATACCGCCCAGCAGGATGACATCATCCCGAGGTTGCGGTTTTTCATTTACCACGCTGGGCTCGGGAGAAATCACGGCCTCGGGTATCGTAAATTTGAACGGCTCCAGCGTGATCGCCATATCCGGTTCGCTTGCTTGCGGCGGCGCGGTTGCCGCAGCAGGCGCCGCAGCATCCTTCAATTCATAAACCGCATGCTCGCGCCCATGCTTGTCTTTTTGCAGGCCGCGATACTGGAACATGCCGGCGTATTCGTCGTTCAACCGCGAAATGAAATCGTAATAGGAGCGGGAAATATAAATCTGGTCGATATCGGCAAAACTCATCACGCGCTGCGCGTCATTGATTCCGTCGCCGAGCATGTTGCTCTGGCCGTTCATGTCCTTGACAACATTGATGGGGCCGAGATGAATGCCGATGCGCACGTTCAGGCCGGGATAATCCAAGTGCCGGTTGGCCATCAGCGTGTCGCGGAATTGCATCGCCACTTCCAGCGCATCTTCCGGGTGCTGCAGGAAGCCTATCGCCGCACCGTCCCCTGTATCCAGGATGATTCGATCACCTTCATCCAGTGCGCTCAGGCTATCCGAAACCAGCTGATTGAATTGCTTTTTGATTTCAATCTGTTTGTTGAACGGTTGCTTGGTATAGCCGACCACATCGAAAAATAATACTGTCGCGCTGGTAGAGCGTGCTGCTTGATAAGTCCCTGTCCTGGACTTGTGTGCTTCCGCTTCCCGTTGCGCTTTCAACCTGGCCGCCGTTTCCGAATCTTGCCCGGCACGGCTTTCGGCTTCTTCGCGCGCTCTGGCGGTTTCCCGTGCGGCCTCGAGACGAGCCTCCTCCGCTTCCTGTTGCGTTCTTAATTTCGCCTTATCAGCTTCCTCCCGTGAGCGGCGCTCCGCTTCCTCCCTGGCTTTTGCCTCCGTCTCGGCTCTAGCCCTTGCCACTTCCTGCCTGGCGCGTTGCTCCGCCTCTTCGCGGGCCTTGGCTTCTTCGGTCTGCCGCCTCGCGAGCTCGGCTTCCTCGCGTGCTCTGGCCGCTTTCTGCTCGGCTTTGAGGCGTTCCACCTCAGCCTCTTGCTGCGCCTTTAATTTGGTCGCCTCCGCTTCTTCCCGTGAGCGGCGCTCCGCCTCTTCCCTGGCTTTCGCCTCGGCCTCGGCTTTCGCCTTTACCGCTTCCAGTTCGGCGCGCGCGGCCTCTTGCTCCGCTTTCGCCCGCAGCACGGCTTCGGCTTCTTCTCTGGCCCAGCGTTCGGCTTCTTCGCGCGCCTTGGCGGTTTCCCGTTCGGCCTTGAGACGTGCTTGCTCGGCTTCCTGTTGCGCTTTTAATTTCGCCGCTTCGATTTCCTGCCTGGCTTTGGCTTCGGCTTCGGCGCGCGCCCTGGCTTCCGCTGCGGCTTTCGCTTTTGCCGCTTCCAGCTCGGCGCGCACCCGCGCGACCTCCTGCTCCGCTTTTGCCCGTGCGGCTTCGGCTTCCTGTTGCGCTTTTAATTTCGCCGCTTCGATTTCCTTCCTGGCTTTGGCTTCAGCTTCGGCACGCGCTTTCGCTTCCGCTGCGGCTTTCGCTTTTGCCGCTTCCAGCTCGGCGCGCACCCGCGCTGCTTCCGCTTCGTCCTTGGCGCGGCGTTCGGCTTCCTCGCGCGCTCTGGCTTCGGCCAATACCTTTTGTTTGGCGAACTCGGCTTCCTCACGCGCTTTGGCAGCCTCTCGTTCGGCCCTGAGGCGTGCCTCCTCCGCCTCCCGTTGCGCCTTTAATTTCGCTGCTTCGATTTCTTTCCTGGCTTTTGCCTCTCCCTCGGCCCTGATACGCGCAGCTTCGGCCTCTTGTTTCGCCTTTGCTTCGTCCTGCGCGCGCGCCTTGGCTTCAACCGCCATTTTCAGTTTTGCCGTATCAGCCTTCTTTGCCTCTTCCGCCAGCATCTCCGCAGAAGGCGCACGAAACATGGAGGTAAAATCCAGTTCTGCGCCTTCATTCGCCGGCCTCTTGCGCGGAACAGCCATCTTGAACGGCTCAGCCATCCTGGGAGCGCCGCCAACCGGGGCTTTTTTCTGGGCTAATTTGTCCTGAATGAAACCGCCCCTCTCCAACTCCCCGAACATCTCGTTGAGGACGCTGCGCAGGCTGGGCGCGGCCCGTTTGCTGATTTCGCCGAAAGTTGCGATCCCGTCTACCATCAACAAGGCGCGTTTAATGTCCCCGACAAGATACGCGCTCTTGTTGCGCATCTCATCTTCGCCTTTGGAAGTTCTGACAAAAGTGGTATTACTGTTCATATCGCATCCTACCTGATAGAGCGCTTATATCGGCAGCAAATTGTTTTTTTTGCGGGCGGCATGGAGGCCGCATCTTTACTGCTGCTTTTCATCATTTATGCCGGGCAGCCCGTTCAAAAACCAGCGCCCCTTTGACACAGACATTCAGCTTCGCCATTCAGCAACGAAGGGCTTAGATCCGCCTTGCCACCGGCATTCCGGCGAGCGGGGCACATTCCATCCATCCCGGAATGGTAACCACTTGCATCCGGAGTAAGCAAGCCTGTCAAATCGTCGAATCGGGCCGGGCGCCATGCGCTACCGGTCTTGCCCGTGTTGCTTTGTTTGCGCCAAACCCGCTTGACGTAACCGCCTCGCAAGAAGAACAAGATAAGGTTGACCGGGCAAGGCAAAATCTCTATCATGCGCACCTCTTCATTCCCTGATAGCTCAGTCGGTAGAGCGACGGACTGTTAATCCGCAGGTCCCTGGTTCGAGTCCAGGTCGGGGAGCCAGATATTTTTACCAAGCGAATCATACAGTAGGGCCACCTTTCGGAGTGGCCCTCTTTGCTTTTCGGGGGCGGCTCCAGGAACCGGTATTTTAATCGCCCGCAAGCCGACATTTCGGTAAAGTCTCGCATGGATCGATTTTCAGGCAAACATAAACAGGCAATCAAATCCGCGCCCATTTTCGGTTCAATTCGATCCATCAGCCAGGTTGCAACCCCTATTGCCCCTTGCGCAAACTTCCCGGGCCAGCCGCGTGCAATGCGGCAATGATTGCGGCGAGGCGGTGACGTTGATCCGGATTGATGTGCGTGCAGGCAAAAGCCGCCGTAGTCATTTTCTCAATATCCGCCGCAGCGGCGCCGGTCGGGCGCCTCCCTTCCATCGTCTCTTTCATTGCCATGAGCTTGAACGCGCGTCTTTCCGCCTGGCAAGTTGCCGGCGACGGAATGTCGAGCGCGAGCTCCAGTTGCAGCAGGAATTTATCCAGCGCTTCGCCGCACGCAACTGAAGAGCCGCAGTTTGCCGTGTTGCCGCTGCGCGCATGTTCGACACCGGCGTCGAATCGCGCCCGTAGCGCTTCCTCCCAGCGGGACGGCAGCATGGGCAGCGCCGCCCAGCGCGCTTCGATATCCGGGGCGGTATCCGGCGCGCCAGACTCGACCTCGCCGCAAAGCGCGAGCTTGGCAACTAGGGCATCGCAAGTGCCGCGCCAGATTCTCTGAGCACTGCCGGCAACATATTGCAGGGCCGTATCGCGCGCCGCGCGAAACCGGGACTCCAGTTTGGCCGCCTGATTTCTGGGTGCCTCGCCGGCCTTGCGCCATTCCGCATCGACCGTTGCCATGACGCGTTTGATCTCTTCCGGCGCGGTATCTTCAGCAAGTTCATCAAGGCGAGCGATCAGGGTCTCGCGCGCCGCTTGGTTGGCCCCAAATTCGGCATTGCGGGCGCTTTGCGCCGCCTCGCGCTGGCTCATAACGGCCTCGATTGCCGCCCTGAAATCCGCCCACAGCGCATTCTCCATCTTGCGCGGCAGCGGCTGCGCCTTGGCATGCTGTTGCCATTGGGCTTGCAGTTCGCGGAGCTTGCCGGCAATGTCGCGCTCCTGTGCATGCGGCCCTAATGCGCTGGCGCGGGCGATGAATTGCTCGCGTTCCGCTTGCGCGCCGCGCCTTGCTTCCCGCAAGGGCTCTTCCAGCCTTGCAGTGCTGGCTTTCGTGCGCGCCAGCAATGCCGCCTGCGCCTTGCGCGGCACCGTATGTTCCAGCGGGCCGAGCTTGCGCCATTCCGTTTGAAAATGGGCGAACGCGCGCGCAATTTCTTTCCAGTCGGTCGCCGTTTCCGGGCCGTTGCCGTTTATGTCGATGGCATCGATAGCGGCGAGCAGGTTTTCGCGCGCGGCAAGATTCTCTTGCCTGGCATCACTCAACCGGGCCAGATGCGCCGCCACCGGGAGGTGCGCGGTTTTCAGCGCGCTGTCGAAACTTTGCCAGATCGATTTGCTGGTGGCACCGCCCAATCGGTCCAGTTCCTTCCAACGCGCGCGCAATTGCCCGATGCTTTTTTCGAGTTCTCCGAGCTGCACCCTGGCCGGAGGCGCACCGTCTGCGGCAGCAACGGAACGGGCAAGCGCTTCGGCTTCGAGGACGAGATCGTCGCGCGCGCGACCGCCGCCCCAGTGCTGCCAACCTTTGAGTCGGGCGATTTCCGCCTGCAGGGCGTCGATTCGTATTTGCAATGCCCCGATGCTGCCCTTTACCGACGCGGTTTGCAGGGTCGCCAGATGCTTTTCGGCTTCGGCCAGACTGCCGGCGGCGAGCGCGGCTTCGGTTGCGTCCGCCTCTTCGGTCAAAGCGCGAACACGCGCCAGAAACGCCGCCTTGTCCTTTTCGTCCGCGCACTGTCGTTTGTCGGCCTGGCGTTTCCTGCGCGTCTCGCCCTGCATGCGCAGCCATTCCTCAAAACGGGCGTCGAGCGCATCGCGAATGTGCCGGTCGGCGATGGGCTCCAGCGCCTGCCAGCGCTGAAGCGGCGTTGCTGCTGGGCGGGCATCGTGCTCTCCCTCCTCCGGGCCGACCTTCTGCGGCGGTGTGCCCCGCTGCAGTTCGCCGAGTACTTCCAGCCTGGCCCCAAGCAGCGCCGCATCCCGCAATACGCCCCGCAATGCCTGATCGAGCGTGGCGATGGCGCTCGCCTCTGCCGTCGTCATGGAACCCGACGCGGGAATTGCATCCAGCGTCGAACGCGCCGCCTCGGTGGCGGCGGCAAGTTCGTGCGGCTCGAGAGCGGCGGTTGCCGCTCCCTTGCAGCTTGCGCTCAAATGCGCCAGCGCCACCCTGGCATCGGCACACCAGCGGTCGGCCAGGCGTTTGCATTCGCCGCGTCCGCGCAGCAGTTCGGCCAAGCTTGCCCGCAAACTGCAAAACCGGGCATTCTGGGGGTCTTCGAGCAGGGCAGCGTCGAGCTCGCGCCAGGCGCGATCAAGCTCCACCAAGCGGTTAGCCGGAATCACCGGCTCTTCGACAAGAGTGGCGGCAGCCCGGATCAGATCCTCGGCGCGCGCACGCATTTCACGCTGGCGCACTCGCGTTTCGTACCGTTGTTTGGCGGCGCGATGGACGCGCCGGTCATGCGTGCGAAACTCGCGCTCGGCCTGCCGCAGCGTATCCTCGCCTGCCAGGGCCAGCACCGCAGCGAGCTTGATGTCGATCGATGGCGCCTCCTTCGCGAGAGCCAGCAGCGCCATGTCGTCGCCCAAGGCCGCCCGCAGCCTGCTCTCCCAATCTACCCCAATGACAGGCGCAGGCATCGATACTGGTTCCGTCGCGGCGGACGGAGCGTTTTTCCGGATAAACTTGCTAAACATGGTTTGAAGGTATTGGGTCGTTGCCGATTCCGCATTGTGCCAGCAATGGGCATAGGCTTGGAAGCGATGTATTCAGAATTGGCACGGTAAATTTGTCCTCATGCATATTTCCGGGTGCCGGAGTTTGAATTGCCGGTCGTGCGCGAGCAGCCATCCCTTAATCCGCGCTAGGGAAACGCAGATTTAATCATCCGTTCGCTCTGAGCCTGTCGAAGGGATTTTGCAACGATTTGATTGTGTTTGATTTAATCCGCACATGGTTCGACAAGCTCACCACGAACGGATTAAATCTGCGTTTCCCTAGATGCTTACTTTGGCCGACAAGCCGAGTTTTCCGATACGCCCGGCAAAGGCTTGCAGACTTTCTGCGGGTAATGTGGACAGGCGCGCAGCCTCAGGCTGCATCGAAGGCCGCGCCAGACCGTAAAGCAGCACGCCTTGCGGCTTGTGGCCGTCGCGCAACAGCCCCGAAACAAATTCCAGATAGTCTTCTTCATCCTGCTTGCCGGGCGGCTCGCCTTCCAGCGCGAACCAGCAGGTTTGCAGCCATGTAGGGCACAGCGCGATGGCAGTCGCGAGGTTGTCGCGCACCTTGACCATACTGGTGCTGGTGTCGTTGATGAGCCGCATCCCCGCCTCGCTGGCGCGATCCAGCTTGAACCACACTTCGCCGTTGAGGTGCGCCATGGCGCACAGGCCTTGCTGCACTTCGCTGCGGTGCAGCAGGCTGCCGTTGGTGATCAGCACGGTTTTCACCGCTTCCGGTACTGCCATCTCGCGGCGCACGCGGCCGATGAGTTCGACGACCTGGGAAAATTCGGCGGCGCTGGTCGGCTCGCCGTTGCCGGACAGCGCGATGTCGTTGATACGCCGCATGCCTTCCGGCACGCGGCTCCGCATGAAATCGCCGTGCAGCAGTTCGTCGAGGAAGCCGCGCAATTCTTTTTCCAGCATGGCCAGATCGACCGGCGGCGCGGCGCCGCGCGTCAGGCTCGGCACCTGGCAGTAGATACAGCGCCAGTTGCAGGCATTATTGGGATTGAGGTTGATGCCGACCGAGACGCCGCCGGCGCGGCGCGACACCACCGGGTAGACGTAGCGCAATTCCGCGCTGCCGCGATCATGGTTGACGGTGCTGAGTTTTGTATTGTTCAAGGAAATCTCAAAAAACCATGGCGAAAATCCGCATATCCTTGGCTCTGTCGAAGTATCGCAGGGTGGGCTGTGCCCACCATGTCGGGCGCAGCCCGACCTAAAATCGAAGAATCGCTCAAGACTTGCCGAGCGGCAGATACTTCGCCGGATCCACCGGCTTGCCGAAGCGCCGCACTTCGAAATGCAGCTTGACCTGGTCGGCGTCGGTGTTGCCCATCTCGGCGATCTTCTGCCCGCGCGTGACGTTCTGCCCTTCCTTCACCAGCACCTGGTCGTTGTGCGCGTAGGCGCTGAGATAGGTTCTGTTGTGCTTGATGATGACCAGTTTGCCATAGCCGCGCAATCCGTTGCCGCTGTATACCACCTTGCCGGGCGCGCTGGCGGCGACCGGCTGGCCGAGCTTGCCCGCGATATCGATACCCTTGCGGTTGGCCGATTCGGAAAACTCGCCGATCAATTTGCCATTGGCCGGCAAGCTCCATTCCAGAGCTTCATCTTCGCCAGCGCCGGCGCTGCTCTCCGGCTTGGCTTCGGGTTTGGCTTCAGGTTTGGGCTGTGGCTTGGGCGCCGGTTTAACCGCAGCCGCAATCTCGGGCTGAGTCTGCCCCTGAAGCTTATCTATCTGCGCCAGCGCCGCCTCGCTGTAGGCGTACTTCGCGAGCCTGGGTTGCTCGCGCACCGGCGGCTCGACCGGCTTGCTGTCGCCTGCGGCAGCAGGACGGACAACGGCAGTCGCGCTGCCCCGGAACAGGCGGATTTGCTGTCCTATTTGAATCACATTGGGATCCTGGATACCATTCAATTCGGCCAGTTCCCGGTAACCCAAGCCGTAATTGAAGGCGATGCTGAAGAGTGTATCGCCCTTTTGCACGGTATGCGTTTCAGGCCGCCAATCTTTCTCGAGCGCGATTTTTTTGCGCGCTTCTTCGGCTGCCGCAACACCATTCTGGGATGGCTCGCCACGATCGACAACCGGCGCGCGCTGCCCGCTCGATGCGCAGCCTGCCAATACGGCAGCCACTAATAACAATATGCGGGTATTACCTTGCTTCATTCTTTCCCCATCAATAGCGGCACGAATTTCACTTGCTCCATTCTGGTTTCGCGAAATCCACCGGCTTCTCGCTCGACCAGATACAACTGCTGCTCCTGCATCCCGACAGGCAGCACCATTCTACCACCCGCCGCGAGCTGCTCCCGCAATGCCGCGGACAGTGCGGGTGCGGCGCAGGCCATGATGATGCCGTCGAACGGAGCCAGTTCGGGCAAACCGGCGGTTCCATCGGCATGGCGCACGCTGACGTTGCGCAGTTTCAAATCGCGCAACTGCCGCCTGGCGCGCTCGTACAGCGGCTGGATGCGCTCCACGGTATAGACTTCTTTCGCCACCCGCGCCAGCACCGCCGCCTGGTAGCCGCAGCCGGTGCCGATTTCCAGCACGCGGCCCAGCGGCTTGCCGGCACACAGCACCTCGATCATGCGCGCCACGATGTAGGGCCGGGAAATGGTCTGGTTAAAATTGATCGGCAGCGACACGTCATCGTAAGCGCGGCTCGCCAAAGCCTCGTCGACGAACAGGTGGCGCGGTACCTCGAACATCGCCGCCAGCACCGCCTCGTCCCTGATACCGATCCTGTCGCCATCATCCTTGCGCAGACGCTCAATCATGCGCGCGCGAGTGCGCTGCGAAGTCATGCCGATGCCGTTATGCCGGGTATTCATTGCTCGATCCAGCCTCGCACCGCATCGATCTGGTTGTATTGGGTAAGGTCGATTTGCAGAGGGGTAAGCGAGACGCGCTGCTGCGCCAGCGCATGAAAATCCGTGCCCTCCCCCGCATCCTGCGCCTTGCCCGCCGCGCCGACCCAGTACACGGTCTCGCCGTGCGGGTTGCTGGCCTTCACCACCGGCTCGGCCTTGTGCCGCTTGCCGAGGCGCGTCACCTCGATGCCCTGCAACCGATCGTACGGCACGTCCGGCACGTTCACGTTGAGCAGCCATGAATGGCTGTGCTTTTGCCTGGCAAAGCGCTGCACCAGGTCGGCGGCAACCCTAGCGGCAGTCTCGTAATGGGCAAATTCTTTACTTACCAGCGAAACCGCGAGCGACGGGATGCCCAGCAGAAATCCTTCGGTTGCCGCCGCGACCGTGCCGGAATAAATGGTGTCGTCGCCCATGTTGGCCCCTGCATTGATGCCGGACACCACCATGTCCGGCTGCTGATCCAGCATCCCGGTGACGGCGAGATGCACACAATCGGTCGGCGTGCCGTTGACATAGTAAAAACCATTGATGGCGCGGCTCAGTTTGAGCGGGCGATCCAAGGTCAGGGAATTGCTGGCGCCGCTGCGGTCGCGTTCGGGAGCCACTACCACGATGTCGGCCACCCCGGACAAATGTTCGGCCAGGCAAGCCAAACCAGGGGCGAAATAACCGTCGTCATTGCTGATCAGGATGCGCATCGGCTGAATTAACCAAAATTGAGATTGACGGGGAATTTTTATCAGGCCGTGGCAGGGATTTGATTTCTCCCGATCAAACATATACCAGCACTGAAAGAGTCCGCCAATATTAGCGAGTTTTCCGACATTAAACAAATTAACCGCTGCTCGCAACCGGATTCGTTTGACGATCGCCGCCACGCCCGCCCAAACCAAAATCAGATTGCTCTCGAATTTGGAGTAGCATGATAGAGTTCACAGGCAGCTCCCGAGCAAAAGAGGATTTTGTGGCAACCAAAAAAATTGTAAAAAAAACCAAAACGCCAGTCGTCGCAGCCGCTCCCGCCAAGGCGGCAGCCGGCAAGAGCGGCGGCTTCAACATCGTCGGCATCGGCGCTTCCGCCGGCGGACTGGAGGCGTTCGAGCAGTTTTTCCGCAACACTCCGCCGGACAGCGGCATGGCTTTCGTGCTGGTGTCGCACCTTGACCCGGATCACGACAGCATGCTGACCGAAATCCTGCAACGCGCCACCACCATGCCGGTGGTCGAAGCGCAGGATCATTTGAAGGTGGCGCCGAACCGCGTTTATGCGCTGCCGCCCAACCGCGAAATGGCCATCTTCCACGGCGAACTGCAACTCAGCACGCCGGAATTGCCGCGCGGGCAACGCATGGTCATCGATGCTTTCCTGCGTTCGCTGGCCGAAGATCAGGGCGAAAAAGCGGTCGGCATCGTCCTTTCCGGCACCGGCACCGACGGCACGCTGGGGCTGCGCGCCGTTCAGGGGGCGGGCGGCATCACGCTGGTGCAAGACCCGGCCACGGCCAAGTACGACGGCATGCCGAGCAGCGCCATCCATGCGGGCTATGCCACCTACATTCTGCCGGTGGAGAAAATGCCGGAGCAACTGCTGAACAATACGCGCCATCTGAATGCCCGGCAGGAGCAGCAGCAACCTGCTCCGTCCGGGATGGGCGGCATGAGCCGGATATTGATGCTGTTGCGCTCCGGCACCGGGCACGACTTTTCGCTGTACAAGAAAAGCACCATCGGCCGCCGCATCGAACGGCGCATGTCGCAGCACAGCATCGACGACATGGAAGTCTATGCGCGCTACCTCAAGGAGCACCCGGCCGAGCTGCAAGTGTTGTTCAAGGAATTGCTGATCAACGTCACCAGCTTCTTCCGCGATGCGGAGGCATTCGCCGTGCTGAAGCAGGATATTCTGCCAAAATTGCTGGAAGGCAAAGCGGAAGGCTATGTGTTCCGCGCTTGGGTGGCGGGCGGCGCCACCGGCGAAGAGGCCTATTCCATCGCCATCCTGCTGCGCGAAATCATGGACGAGCCGCACCGCGAGTTCAAGACGCAGATCTACAGCACCGACCTCGACGACGACGCCATCGCGGTGGCGCGCGCCGGAATCTACCCGCCGAATATCGCGCAGGATGTCACGCCGGAACGGCTGCGCCGCTTCTTCATCAAGGAGGACGCGGGCTACCGGGTGAAAAAGGAAATACGCGAGATGGTGGTGTTCGCCACCCAGAGCGTCATCAAGGATCCGCCTTTCACCAAGCTGGATCTGCTCAGTTGCCGCAACCTGATGATCTATCTGGAACCCGAGTTGCAAAACCGCGTCATTCCGGCGTTCCACTACGCGCTGAAACCGGGTGGCGTGCTGTTCCTTTCGCCTTCGGAGAGCATCGGCAACCATGTTGAGCTGTTCACCCCGCTCAACCGCAAATGGAAGTTCTACCAGACCATACCTTCGGCCGCTTCCACACGTGCGGTGATGACCAGCGGGCTATCCTGGGCCAGTGACAACATGAAAAAAGAGTCTGACGAGGTGATAACCAGGATAAAAGAAACCGACTTTGCCGAATTGACCAAGCGGATGCTGCTCCAGGCCTATGCGCCGGCCTCGGTGGTGACCAATAGCAAAGGGGATATTCTTTTCGTGCATGGCGACACCGGAAAATACCTGCGCCCGGCGCCCGGCCAAGCCACTCTCAACGTGATCGAAATGGCGCGCGAAGGCTTGCAAATGGAATTGCGCGCCGCCATCCAGACCGCCGCCGACCAAGGCACGCCGGCGCTGAACCGGGAAGCGTCATTCGGCAGCAACGGCGACTTCTACAACGCACGCTTCAGCGTGCGGCCGTTGCCTCACCACAACGCCGGCAGCGGCTTGCTGCTGGTGAGCTTCCAGGATGTGCCGGGCAGCAAACCCCCGTCATGCGCAGCGGCACACCCCGCACCGAGCAAAGTGGCGCGGGGAAAACCCGGCACAGAGCCGGCCTACTTGTACCGTGTCGAGGAACTGGAGCGCGAGCTGGCCTACACCAAAGAGAATCTGCATGCCACCATCGAGGAACAGCAGGCATCCAACGAGGAACTCAAATCCACCAACGAGGAAATGCAGTCCACCAACGAAGAACTTCAGTCCACCAATGAAGAGCTGGAGACGTCCAAGGAAGAGCTGCAATCCGTCAATGAAGAGCTGGTCACGGTGAACGCCGAATTGCAGGACAAGATCGAACAACTGGCCGGAATGCAGAACGACATGAAGAACCTGCTCGACAACATCAATGTCGGCACGATCTTCCTCAACGATGCGCTGAATATCAAACGTTTCACCCGCGAGGCGGTGCAGGCCTATCGCCTGGTTGCTTCGGATGTAGGGCGCCCGCTGGCCGACATCAAGTCGAACATCCAGGACGATGACCTGCTCGCCGATGCCCAAGCCGTGCTCGACACTCTGGTGCCGCGCGAGCGCGAGGTGTACACCGCCGGCGGGGCATGGTATCTGGCGCGCATCCAGCCCTACCGCACGCTGGATAACGTGATCGACGGCGTGGTGCTGACTTTCACCGACATCACCAAGCGCATGCTGGCCGAATCCGCCATAAAGGATGCGCGCGAATTGGCCGAAAGCATCGTGGACACGGTGCGCGAGCCGCTCGTCGTTATGGACGGCGCGTTGAAGGTCGTCTCCGCCAGCCGCTCGTTTTACGAGAACTTCCGGGTCGCGCCCCAGGATACGGTGGGCCGCCAGCTATACGAATTGGGCAACAGCCAGTGGGACATCCCAAAACTCAGGGAATTGCTGGAAACCAGACTGCCGAGCAATCAGGTGCTGGAAGGCTTTGAAGTCGAGCATGATTTTCCCGGTATCGGCAAACGCAAAATGCTGCTCAACGCCCGGCGCATCACCGGCAAGGCGGGCGGAGCACAGTTGATCCTGCTGGCGATGGAGGATGTCACGGCGCGCGTGTAGGGGCAAACGCTTGCTGCGATACCCGCGCGGTAAACGCCCATGCAAAACCGCCTTCACTCCGCGCAACCCCGGAAGGTATTCAACCTAAGTACTCCGTTTCATAAGTTCGCACACGTATTTTTCAAGCCGCGAGCTTCAGGTGCTGAGCTTCGGCGTAGCGTGAACGCATCCGTGCGATC
>MGXA01000009.1 GCA_001801215.1 Gallionellales bacterium RIFCSPLOWO2_02_FULL_59_110
CGCGGAAGCAATCCACCGGGCACACCTCGACGCAGTCGGTGTATTTGCACTTGATACAATTTTCCGAAACAACATAGGTCATGGCTGCACTCCCACAGATTGAAAGTTGCGGCATTCTAGCAGAGATAAAACCGTATTGAAGCTATGCAGAACTATAAAGCGCGGACTACAATGCGTCCCGGTGTTTCGCGGTATTTGTTTTGCGGCTTGCCGGGCTTTTGGGGAATTGGGAGGAGAGTATGCCGAAGTTCGATTTTGCCTTGACCACACGGGATGGACAAAAGGTCGATAGCATCCAGATTTACGGCAAGGACTTGCCGGATGCGGAGCGCAAGCTGCGCCAGATGTACCACCATTGCCAAGTGACGCAATGCAGGACTGTCAGCCACGAAAAAGAATTATCGCAATCGGCAGATATCGAGGATGTGCTGTCGCTGATCGTCAAGCAGGACTAGCTCAATGATGGCAGAGGTCAGGTTTCGGCCCCCGCTACGCTATTCGATAAACCCGTCTGCCATCAGTTCGTCGAGCAGCGCATCGTAATCATGCGCCCCGCGGCTGTTCGGCGCGTGTTCGAAGATGGTCTTGCTCAGCGACGGGCTTTCCGCCAGGCTGACATTTTCCGAAATGAGCGTCCGGCACACATCCGCACCGAATTCCGCCTTGGCCATCAGCAGGACGTTGCCGGCCATGCGCCGCCGCGAGTCGAAGCGCGTGAGCAGGTAACGGCGCTCTACGCGGCGCTTCAGCACCCGTTCGAGCGCCTTGAGGGTTTTCTGTATCTGGACGGCACCCTTGAGGGACAGGTAATCCGCCGACATGGGAACGATGACGCCGTCGCTGGCGAAGATGGCACTCAATGAAAGCACGCCAACCAGCGGGCAACAATCGATTACCCAGTGTTTATAGCCGGTCGCAGCTTTTTCCGCCTGCAAACTGAGGTTCAGCTTGTTGATCGCGTTGTAGCCCTTGCCGTACAGCGCGTCCACCTTGGACAGCTCGATATGCGACGGGATGATGCCGATTCCGCTGGCCGTCTCCTGGATCATTTCGCCCAACGGGCGGTTGCGCTGGAAAAGGCTGTAAATGCTGTCGTCGCCGGATTGGGCCGCAACGCCGGTAATGATGCCGAGCTGCGCCTGCGGATCGAGGTCGATACCCACCGGCTTGAGGCCGCGGCGCGCCAGCGCGGCGGCTATGTTAAGCACCGTGGTAGTCTTGCCGACCCCGCCCTTCTGGTTGAATACCGCGACTATCGTCATGATACGGTGAGAATCCGATGAACCCTAATTTTTATCCGTTCCGGTTATTCTAGCAGACTCGGGCCGAGCGCCGATTTTGCTTCAAGAATAAATTGCGCGGGTTGCAGTGCCCGGTGCAGCGACGATCCGGCAAAGCGACTACCAGGCAGTTTTGCCGGAATCGGCCAAACCGCCTATAATCCGCATAACTTATAACAAGCCGGATGATATGTTCGCCACACTCGCCCTTTTGATAAAGCTGCTAGCCATTCGGCCAGGCTGCCAAAAGACTTTGCATAACCATTTATCCAAACCATCGAAACCCGGTTGCACAAGGCGCCGCTTGACGGTGGCCAAGCCGCTGGGTATCGCGTTCGCCGCACTCGCCCTGACCGGTTGCGCCTCGACACCCGCGAAAAACCCCGCCGACCCGCTGGAATCGTTTAACCGTGGCGTATACCAGTTCAACGACGCCCTGGACAAAGCCATCGCGAAGCCGGTCGCACAAGGCTACATCGCCGTCGTGCCGCCCCCTTTCAGGCTCATGTTAAGCAACTTCTTCTCCAACCTCGACGATATTCTCATCACCATCAACGACCTGCTGCAATTCAAAATAATGCAGTCCATTTCGGATGGCGGACGTGTTCTGGTCAATTCCACGATAGGGCTTTTCGGGATAGCCGATGTGGCCTCATCGCTGGGAATGGAAAAACACAATGAAGATTTCGGCCAAACACTGGGCTATTGGGGTGCCTCCAGCGGCCCGTACCTCGTCATCCCCATTCTCGGCCCGAGCACGTTACGCGACGGCATAGGTCTGTATGCGGACAGCCGCCCGAGCATGCTGCGCCACGTAGATCACATGCGCAGCCGCAACCAGTTGTACCTGACCAAGGCGGTCGGCTACCGCGCGCAGCTGCTCGAGCAGGAAAAAGTGCTGGAGGTGGCCGCGATCGACCGCTATCAGTTCATCCGCGACGCCTACCTGCAACGCCGCCAAAACCTGGTATACGACGGCGATCCGCCGCGCCGCAAATACGAGGATTACGAAGAAGAAAGCGACTTCGAATACCAGGAAGTGCCGATTCCCAGCGTGCCTTCCTCGCAACATGACCACTCGCCCGCCGCCCCGCAGCCCGCGAGCAGGCCGCAAACGGCGGCGGCCGACGCCGGACGCACCGGCGTACACAGAATATGGGTAGCGCAACGCACCGGCATACGCTGACCGGATAACGAATCGCCATTCGGCATGGCGAGCGCCATGATCGCCCGCCGCACAAAAAAAACCGGTTATCCATAGAAGACCGGAGTATAAAGAAACAGCAGTAACCAACAGGAGAGACTGGAAAAGTAATGCAAGCAATCTTCACCCCTGCCATCTCGCTGCTGAACCGCTTGGGCTACACCAAGAAATTTACTTTGCTGTGGCTGCTGTCTCTGATCGCGATTGCCGTGGTGGTATACAGCCTGTTCGTCAGCCTGGATCGCGTCATCCAGCCCACACACCAGGAATTGCAGGGCCTCGCGATGATCAAGCCGGTCACCCGCACCGTGCAAGCCGTCCAGTTGCACCGCGGCATTTCCGCCTCGCTGCTCGGCGGCAACGAGGCCATGCGGGACAAGCGCGCCGCCCAGGAAAATATTGCCGCCGCCGCCTTTGCGAAAATGGAGAAAGAACTGCCCGCCAACCTGGTTTCCGGCAAGAATTTCCGGCTTATCAGGGAAAATTGGGAACATTTGCGCGAAGACGGCATGAAGCTGTCCGTATTCGAAAATTTCGCCATGCATACCCGCCTGATCGCACAAATACAGGAGTTCGAGGTGTTGGTCGCCGACGGCTACTTGCTGACCTTGGATCCGGAACATGCCACTTATTACCTGATCGATACCGCACTCAACAAGCTGCCGCACGCACTCGAACATCTCGGGCAACTGCGCGCCTACGGCACCGGCATCCTGTCCAGGAAACATCTCACCGAAAACCAGAAAGTCGAATTGAAAGTCAAGATGGCCGAGCTTGGCACTGCCATCAGAAACCTCGACGCCAACCTGGAAAAGACCGGCCATTACAACCCGGCAGCGCAGGCGTCGCTACAAGACACCTATGAAGGCATAGTCAAATCGGCGCAGCAAGTCACTATGCATGTGACATCGGATATCCTCTCCGGCCGCTTCTCCTTGCCCCCCGGCGAATTTCTGGACATTGCTACCGTGGCGATCGACAACGGCTATGCGCAACTGTATGACTCTCTGCTGCCGACCGTCGAAATCCTGCTCAAGGAGCGCATTGCCACGGCTCAGAATACACTGTACACGAGTACCGGCATCGCCTTGCTGGCATTTTTGCTGGTGGTTTATCTGTCGGCCAGCCTCTATTACGCAATCCTCGGCAGCATCCGGTCGCTGGGCAGCTCCGCCCACGCCTTCGCCAGCGGCGACCTGAACACGCGCATCCACCTCGACACGCAGGACGAGCTCAGCTGGGTGGGCGACAGTTTCAACGAAATGGCCGACGGGTTCAGCGCCCTGCTCGAAGCGCGCAAGCACGCCGAAGAATCGCTGGCGAAGGAAAGCCGCAAGAACCTGACGCTGTTGCGCGCTGCCAGCGACGGCATCCATATCTTGGATCTCGACGGCAACGTGACGCAGGTGAACGACGCATTCTGCAAAATGCTCGACCGCACGGCAGAGGAGCTGTCCTCCATGAATGCCGCACAGTGGGACGCGCAATGGACGGCCGCGCAGATCAAGGCAATTATCGCCGGGCTGAGGGATACCGCCATCACGCTTGAAACCCGGTATCGCCGCCGCGACGACAGCATCATCGACGTCGAAGTCAGCATCGTCAAGGTGGACGTCGACGGACAGAAACTGGTGTACGGCTCGGCGCGCGACGTCACCCAGCGCAAGCTGGCGGAGCGCGCATTGTCCGAGAGCAAGGGCAAACTCTACACCATCATCGAGACCGCACTGGATGCCGTGGTGCAGATCGACGACAAGGAAATCATCACCAGCTGGAATCGCCAGGCAGAAAAAATCTTCGGCTGGAACCGCGACGAGGCAATCGGCCGCCCGCTGAGCCAGACCATCATTCCGGCGCAATACCGCGAAGCGCACGTCAATGGCATCAAGCGCTTCCTGGCCTCCGGCAAGGGAGAGATGCTGAATTCGCGGGTCGAGTTGCTCGGGCTGCACCGCGACGGTCGCGAATTTCCGGTCGAACTATCCGTCACAGCCATCAAGGCAGGCGGCAATTACGAGTTCAACGCCTTCATCCGCGACATCACCCTGCAGAAAGAATCCGAAAAACTGATCTGGAGCCAGGCCAATTTCGATATTCTGACCGGCCTGCCCAACCGCCACATGTTCCTTGACCGCCTGACGCAGGACATCAAAAAAGCGCACCGCGCCAGCCTGAAAACGGCGCTGCTGTTCATCGATCTCGATAAATTCAAGGAGGTCAACGACGCGCTCGGGCACAGCATGGGCGACATCCTGCTCAAGGAGGCGGCATCCCGCATCAGCGGGTGCGTGCGCGAAACCGACACCGTGGCGCGGCTGGGCGGGGACGAATTCACCGTCATCCTGGCGGAGCTCGACGATACCGACAGCATTGACCGGGTAGCCGAAAATATCCGGAAGCATCTTGCCGAACCGTTCCAGCTGGGAAAAGAAACGGCCTACATATCGTCCAGCATCGGCATCACGCTGTATCCGGACGATGCGACCGAAGTGGAAGAGCTGCTCAAAAACGCCGACCAGGCGATGTATGCCTCCAAGAATGCGGGGCGCAACCGTTTCGATTATTTCACATCGTCCATGCAGGAAGCCGCGCAGATGCGGATGCGCATGACCAGCGAACTGCGCGGCGCGCTGACCGCCAACCAGTTCAAGGTTTATTACCAGCCCATCGTGAATATGGCCACGGGTCGCATCGACAAGGCGGAAGCGCTGATCCGCTGGCAGCACCCGCAGCGCGGCATGGTCAGCCCGGCCCAATTCATCCCGCTGGCCGAGGAAACCGGATTGATCGTCGAAATCGGCGACTGGGTGTTCAGGGAAGCCGCCCAGCAACTGAAGCACTGGCGGTCAACGCACAACGCCGCGCTTCAGATCAGCGTGAACGTTTCGCCGGTTCAGTTTCGCCACACTTCGAGCGGCGAGGAGAATGCATGGTTCAGTTATTTGCAGGCGCTGGAGCTGCCCGGGCGGGGCATGGTTATCGAAATCACCGAAGGGCTGTTGCTGGACGCGGATCCGGATATCGCCAACACCCTGCTCGAATTCCGCGACGCTGGCATCCAGGTCGCGATCGACGACTTCGGCACCGGTTATTCGTCGCTGTCCTACCTGAAGAAATTCGACATCGACTTCCTGAAAATCGACCAGTCGTTCGTGCGCAATCTGGCGACTGACCCGAACGACATGGCGTTATCCGAAGCCATCGTCGTCATGGCGCACAAACTCGGCCTCAAGGTAATAGCCGAAGGCGTGGAAACCGAGACGCAGCGGATGCTGCTGACCCAGGCTGGCTGCGATTATGCGCAGGGATACCTGTTCTCCAGACCGGTGCCGGCAGACGAATTTGAGGCATTATTGAATTCGCCGGTAGAAACGTCGCCGAAAAACCACGATTACCAGATTTGAGCACCGTTCGGGAGGAATCCGGCCCGCCCAAAACAATAAGGCCTGCTCGCGCAGGCCTTATTGTTTTTGCCATTGCCCGGCCATTACCGCCCGGAACGCAACGCCTCGATGCGCTCGTCCAGCGGCGGATGGGTCATGAACAGCTTGGTGAAACTCTTGCCACCGGAAATGCCGAATGCGGCCATCTGCTCGGGCAAGGTCGCCTGCTCGTGGTTGACCTTGAGGCGTTCCAGCGCGGCGATCATCTTCTGCCGCCCGGCCAGGTTTGCACCGCCCGCATCGGCACGAAATTCGCGCTGGCGCGAGAACCACATCACGATCATGCTGGCCAGCACGCCCAGCACCAGTTGCGCGACGATCTCCGCCACGATCATGCCGATGCCGTGGCCGCGGTCGTTTTTGAGGATGACGCGATCGACGAAGTAACCGAACAGCTTGGCGAAGAAAATCACGAAGGTGTTCACTACGCCCTGGATCAGCGCCAGCGTCACCATGTCGCCGTTGGCGACGTGGCTAATTTCATGCGCCAGCACCGCCTCGGCCTCCTCGCGGGTCATGTTGCGCAGCAGCCCGGTGCTCACCGCCACCAGCGCGTCGTTGCGGTTCCAGCCGGTGGCGAATGCGTTCACGTCCGGCGCGTCGTAAATCGCCACTTCCGGCATTCCGATGCCCGCCGAAATCGCCTGGCGTTTCACGGTATCCACCAGCCAGCGTTCGGTCGGATCGCTCGGATTTTCGATGACCTGCGCGCCCACCATGCGCTTGGCCGACCATTTCGACATCGCCAGCGAGATCAGCGAGCCGGAGAAACCGATCACCGCCGACAATATCAGCAGGGCGTTGAAGTCGATTGCCCCCGTCTCGGTCACCCATCGATCCACGCCGAGCAGGCGCAGGGTGATGCTGATGACAACCAGCACCGCCAGGTTGGTCAGGATGAACAAAAAAATCCGCTTCATATTTATTTTCTCCGTAGTCAGAAATCCATGGCGCGCAGTTTATCACCAGCCGCCCTTTGTCTCGCCATATTTGGGTGGCGCGCCGTTTTTTCAAGCGCGCAGTTGGATGGGCGGACAACAAAAAAGTTTCATGCCGCTTTACGTTGATTTTGTGGCGGTCTGGTGAAATATTCGGGTTAAGATAGCCGCAACTCATGGAGCACGATCATGCCGGATCGCTACACCCGCACCGCCATCGCCTTGCACTGGGCAATCGCCCTGCTGATCTTCGCCGCGTTCCCGCTCGGCGTGTATATGCACGATCTGCCGCTATCCCCGGACAAGCTCCGGCTATACAGCTACCATAAATGGATCGGCGTCACCGTCTTCCTGCTGGCGGTGCTGCGCATATCGTGGCGCATCGCTCATCGCCCGCCCCCGCTGCCCGCCGCGACCCCGCTCTGGGAGAGATTCGCGGCGCATACTGTGCATTATTTGCTGTATTTGCTGATCTTCGCCGTACCGCTGAGCGGCTGGCTGATGAGCTCCGCCAAGGGTTTTCAGACCGTATGGTTCGGCATGCTGCCGCTACCGGATTTGATCGCCAAGGATAAGGAGCTGGGCGATCTGCTCAAGGAGGTGCACGAATACCTCAATTTCCTGATGCTCGGCCTGGTGCTCGCACATATCGGCGCTGCGCTCAAGCACCATTTCATCGAACGCGACGGGATACTGGCACGCATGATTCCGTTTCTCAAACAGGGGGGCACATGAAATACTTGATGGCCGTTCCGCTGCTGCTCGGCGTCTCGCCGGCATCCGGCGTGGAATTCACCGTGCTGCGCCCGCAGCAAAGCAGCATCACTTTTGTATCGAAACAAATGGGCGTGCCGGTGGAGGGGAGCTTCAAAAAATTCACCGCCCGCATCGCGGTGGATCCGGCCAGGCCGGAAACCGGCACGGCGCGCATCGATATCGACCTCGCCAGCATCGACACCGGCAGCGCCGAAGCCGATGCGGAAGCCGCGGGCAAGGCATGGTTCGACACGAAAAATTACCCGACTGCCAACTTCGTTTCCGGCAGCGTCAAACAGCCGGTCAAGGGGCGCTATGAAACGACCGGAAAAATGACCATCAAGGGCAAGACGCTGGACATCAGAGCCCCCTTCACGCTCAAGCAAAATGCCGATATGCTGGTCATCGACGGTATGCTCCCACTTAAGCGCCTCGATTACGGCATCGGCTCCGGTATCTGGAGCGACACCGACACGGTCGCCGACGAAGTGCATATCCGCTTTCACTTTACCGTTTCCAGCAAATAACCATCCCGAAAGGAAAATACCATGAATAAACTACTCGCAATCCTCCTGACCGGCCTGCTTGTCGCGCCCGCCTGGGCCGCCGACAACTACACCATCGACCCGCGCCATACCTGGCCGGTGTTCGAGGTCAACCATATGGGCTTTTCCACCCAGCGCGGCCGCTTCAATAAATCCAGCGGCAAGATCGCCATCGACCCCGCCGCAAAGAAAGGCAGCGTGGAACTGACCATCGAGACCGCATCGATCGATATGGGGTTTGAAAAATGGGACGAGCACATGAAGTCGGATGAGTTTTTCAATGCCGCGCAATTCCCGGCCATGCGCTTCGTCTCGGACAAACTGATATTCGACGGCGACAAGGTGATAGCCGCCGAAGGCAGCTTCACCCTGCTCGGCGTGACCAAACCGCTGACGCTCACCGTGAGCAACTTCCGCTGCGCCATGCACCCGATGCTCAAGAAACCGGCCTGCGGTGCGGACATCGGCGCCACCCTGAAACGCTCAGAATTCGGCATGACAAAATACGTCCCGATGGTGAGCGACGAGGTGAAAATCTCCTCGCCGGTGGAAGCGATCAAGGACTGATCCCCCCTGAACAACAAGGCCGCAGTTTTCATAGTAGGTTGGGTTAGCAGTTTCATCGCGTAACCCAACAGCCATGAATCCCATTCAAGAAGTGGTATGCGGGCGGTATTATGTATGCCGGCTATGATGAAAAATGCCTCGTGAGAGCAAGCCGAACGAGGCATCAATACCGATGCTGCACAGTGTCTCTACAGCAACTTCATTCCGGCGGATTTGGCGGCAACCTTGTCGAACGTGGCGGTATGCAGACAACCATTCGCATGCCCCAAACGCTCGATCAGGCAATCGGAGAAGTCCGCTTTACAGGAAAGGAACAAGCGCAATGCGCGCCACGCCGTTTCGGCGTCCTGTATCTTGAGTTGTTTGACGCGCAGCAGCCGTTCGAGGACGGCGGCGATATCCGCGCGGGAAGAGCCGTAACAGCTTTCCAGCACCCAGACCGTTTCGACCAGCACGATCAACGAAACGAATCCGGGAGTTTCCTGGCTCAGTTCGCGCTCGATCAGACGGCCGGCCGCTGCGGATTGGCTCTTGTCGTCCTGCGCCAGGTAACGCACCAGAACATTGGTGTCCAGCCCGATCACTTGCCCGCACCACGCTTGACGATGGCGCGGTTCATATCCTCTATCGTGACGGGCGTTTTCGGTTTGCCGACAATGCCTTTCAGGGAAGAAATATCTTCTGTTGCGGCAATAATGCCGAACTGCCCATTGCCCAGTTCGATGAACTCGATCCGGTCACCCGCCTCTACGCCGAGCTTGCTACGCACCGGAAGCGGGATGGTGATTTGCCCTTTGCTGGTTAGTACGGCAGTAGTCATGATGAGACTCCTTGATTTTCCTTACCTGATTGTAAGGATTACTCACCAAAAGTCAATTCGTGCCCTGCGCCGTTTTTTCCCCGGCTTCCGGCAGCCCGAAATGTACGACTTCATCCACCTGCAACGCCTCGGGCAACTGGTGGGTGATGAACAGCATGGTGACCTTGCCCTTGAGCTTGTTGATGGTATGCGCGAAGTGCTCTGCGGTGGCCCGATCCAGGCTGCTCACCGCTTCGTCGAAGATCAGCACGCGCGGGCGCTTGAGCAGGGCGCGGGCGATGGCGATGCGCT
>MGXA01000010.1 GCA_001801215.1 Gallionellales bacterium RIFCSPLOWO2_02_FULL_59_110
CAATAATGCGGGTGCTGTTTAACGGCGGACTCGCTGGCGTGTATCAGCACGTCAGGAAAATCTTCCCAAGGCATTCGTGGCGGTTTCATGCAGCGAATTCTATCACCAGCAAACAGATGACTTTTCAACGGGGTATATGCCATGTCTGAAATACAAGATCAACTTGCGCTATCTATCGGCCTCACCGCCAAGACCAATCAGCTTTGCATCGGCCTAGAATATGGCGTGGCGGATATTTACGAGCTGGTGACGCCCACCACGGCGGAGCTGCTGAAGTGGTGGTTTGGCGAGGACATGATCGCCGCGCGCGGCACGCTGAATTTTCATGCGGGGCAGCGGCAGGCGATACTTAACGCCATCGTCGCGCATGAAGTGTTGGGAGCAAAGACGCTGCTTGATTTGTATCAGCAGGCAGTACCGGATGCGCTGCTGGCCGGTGGCCGGATGGGTGAAGTGACTCAAGCCAAGCACGCGCATCCGAAATATTGTTTGAAGATGGCGACCGGCACGGGCAAGACCTGGGTGCTGCAAGCCTTGATGATCTGGCAGTTGCTTAACAAGACGGCGGCGCTGGCGGAAGGCATCGACGATCCGCGCTTCACGCGCCAGTTTTTGATCGTCGCGCCCGGCTTGATTGTGTATGACCGTTTGCTGGATGCCTTTTGCGGCAAGCAGGTTGACGTGGTGCGCGATTTTGCCACGTCGGATGTGGCGCAGTTTGCCGGGCTGTTCATTCCCGAAGCGTACCGTGAACTGGTGTTTGGCTTTGTGCGCGGCAATGTGTGTAATAAGGTAGAAATCGGCTTGAAGGCCACAGGCAACGGCATGATCGCCATCGCCAACTGGCATTTGCTGGCCGATGCGGAGGAACTGGAAAGCGAGGAGGAAATCGCGGCACCGGGCGCAATGCTGGAACCGCAACAAGTGATTGATGCCGTGTTGCCGCTGACACCGGGGCGCGCCACCGGCAACAGCCTGGACATGCTGGATCGCCGCTACGCGCGCGGCAATGTGCTGGAGTTTCTGGTTGGCTTGCCGGATTTGATGGTGTTCAACGACGAGGCACACCACATCCACGAGTTGAAGAAAGAAGGCGAGACCAGCGAGGTGGAATGGCAGAAGAGCCTGAGCCGCATTGCCGAGAGTAAAGGCCGACGCTTTGTGCAGATGGATTTTTCCGCCACACCCTACAACGATGTTGGCTCCGGCAAGAATAAACGCAAGCTGTATTTCCCGCACATCATTACCGACTTTGACCTGAAAAGCGCGATGCGCGCCGGGCTGGTGAAATCGCTGGTGCTGGACAGGCGCAAGGAAATCGGCGCACTGCCGCTGGAATTCAAGGCGGAACGCGACGAGGACGGCAACCCCTGCTTGAGCGAAGGCCAGCGGGTGATGCTGCGCGCCGGATTGCAGAAACTGAAAAAGCTGGAAGCCGATTTTGCGCGCATTGATCCGCTACGCCATCCGAAGATGCTGGTGGTGTGCGAGGACACCACGGTATCGCCAGAAGTCGCCAAGTTTTTGAGGGATGAAGGGCTGCGCTATGAAGGCGGCCTCGATGACGAAGTATTGCTGATTGATTCAGGCAAAAAAGCAGAACTGGGCGAGAAAGACTGGGTGCCGGTGCGCGAACGGCTGTTCAGCGTGGATCAGCACGCCACGCCGCGCGTGATCGTCAGCGTGCTGATGTTGCGCGAAGGCTTCGACGTGAACAATATTTGCGTCATCGTGCCGCTGCGCTCCTCTCAAGCCCAGATTCTGCTGGAGCAGACCATCGGGCGCGGCTTGCGGCTGATGTGGCGCGATGAGGAATATACTGACCTCAAGCGCGAGAACCGCGAGCGTATCAATACCGGGCTGGAGCCGGGCAACCTGATCGACATTCTTTCCATCGTCGAGCATCCGGCCTTTCAGTCGTTCTACGATGAGTTGATGGCCGAAGGTCTGGCCGGTGTGACTACCGAGGAGATGGATAGCACCAGCAGCACCGGCGATGTGATTGCGGTGGAATTGCTTGATGGTTTCGAGAAATATGACTTCGCGATTCCGTTCATCCTGCGCGAGGCTGAATCTTTTCTGGAACACCATGCGCTGGACTTGACGGCGCTGCCCACTTTCACTGCCATGACGCTGACCCAACTCACTGCACTGCTCGGCAAGGGCGACACTTTCGTCTCGCAAGATTTGCAGAGCAGCACGCTGTTTGGCGATTACCGCGTGGAGGGCGCGGTGATGAATGTCAGCGGCTATAACGATTTTCTGGCGCGGCTGACACGCCGTATCAGCCAGGCATTGAGCCAGCCACTGCCCAAAGGCAACAAGATCGCCACGCATCTGGCGAACCCGTATTTGCAGACCAATACCGCCGAGTTGACCGGCTGGCTGGATGGTTATATCCGAGGTTATTTGTTCGGTGCGACATTCAACCCGATGGAAAGTGAGAACTGGCGCGTGCTGTTGTTGCAGCCGGTGATCGACCACATCAGCAAGGTGTTTGCCGTGGCGTTGATCGAAGCGGAACATCAGGACGTGGTGGGTGCAACCGAAGTGCGTTATCGCAACTTGTCAGAAGTCACCAAGCTGATGATGCGCGAGAGCAACTCGCTACCGGTCGTCAAATGTATCTACGAGCGTCTGCCATTCCCTGCCCGCAATGGCGGGCTGGAACGCGCGTTCATCGAATGGGCGCAGGCTGACTCGCAGATTCACGCATTCTGCAAGGTGAGCGAAACCCGCCATGATTTCGTGCGGCTGCGCTATGTGAAGGAAGACGGCTTGCCCGCGTTTTACTCACCCGATTTTTTGGTGCGCACCGGGGACGCGATCTATCTGGTGGAAACCAAGGCGCAGCAACAAACCACCCACCCCAATGTGCAAAGAAAACTGAAGGCCGCCACCGCATGGTGCGGGCGCATCAACGGCCTGAATGCCGAATTGCGCGGCGGCTTGCCCTGGCACTATGTACTGCTGGGCGAGGCTCTGTTCCATGACTGGCGTAGCAAGGGGGCGCGACTGGGCGAGCTGTTGAATTTCGCCCGCGTGCGCCCGCTGACAGACGTATCAACGCAGGAAAGGCTGGTGTTTTAAACTTTAGACAGGTTTTTAGGCCGTGGTAGCAGTCTTGCGGTTTTTTAGACAGGGTGACGCAACACGCTCAAAACCCGTAAAATGCGCGTCTTTGCAATTGCCTGAATAACAACCGATGCTCACCTTCCAACAGATCATCCTGACGCTGCAAAATTACTGGGACAAGCAGGGCTGCGCGCTGCTGCAACCTTACGATATGGAGGTCGGCGCGGGCACGTCGCACACGGCGACCTTCCTGCGTTCGCTCGGCCCGGAGCCGTGGAAAGCCGCTTACGTGCAGCCGTCGCGCCGTCCCAAGGACGGGCGCTACGGCGAGAACCCGAACCGTTTGCAGCATTACTACCAGTTCCAGGTGGTGCTTAAACCTTCGCCCGCCAACATCCTCGATCTGTATCTCGGCTCGCTGGAGGCGCTCGGCTTCGATTTGAAACAGAACGACATACGCTTCGTCGAGGACGACTGGGAAAATCCGACGCTCGGCGCGTGGGGGCTGGGCTGGGAGGTGTGGCTGAACGGCATGGAAGTGACGCAGTTCACCTATTTCCAGCAGGTCGGAGGCATCGACTGCAAGCCGATTACCGGCGAGATCACTTACGGGTTGGAGCGCCTGGCGATGTATCTGCAAGGCGTGGAGAACGTGTTCGATCTGACCTGGACGCCGGGCGTGACTTACCGCGACGTGTATCACCAGAACGAGATCGAGCAATCCGCCTACAACTTCGAGCACAGCGATGTGGAATTCCTGCTCGGCGCGTTCGGCAGCCATGAGAAACAAGCCAAGCATCTGATGGAACAGCAACTGGCATTGCCCGCCTACGAACAGGTATTGAAAGCCGCACACACCTTCAACCTGCTGGATGCGCGCGGCGCGATCTCGGTCACCGAGCGTGCCGCCTACATCGGGCGCATCCGCAACCTGGCGCGCAGCGTTGCACAGAGCTACCTCGACAGCCGCGCCCGCCTCGGTTTCCCGATGGCGCCCAAGGAATGGGCGGATGAAGTGCTGGCGCAGATCGAGAAGAGGGCTGCGTGATGACGACGAAGAATTTGCTGGTCGAGTTGCTCGTCGAGGAACTGCCGCCTAAGGCATTGAAGAAACTGGGCGAGAGTTTTGCCGAGAGCCTCAAAGTAAATCTGAGGGCGCAAGGGCTGGTGGCGAAAGAGGCCGCCGTTATTGCCTATGCTTCGCCGCGCCGTCTGGCGGTGCATGTCGCCGATGTGGCAGGGCAGGCGGCGGAAAAACTTATTTCGCAAAAGTTGATGCCGGTTGCGGTCGGGCTGGACGCAAACGGTCAGGCAACGCCCGCGTTGTTGAAAAAACTCGCCAGCATCGGTGCGGACACCTCGCTGGTTCCGCAGCTCAAGCGCGCGCAGGACGGCAAGGCGGAAGCGCTGTTTTTCGAAAGCGTGGTGAATGGCGCGACGCTGGCGGAAGGTTTGCAGAAGTCGCTGGAAGACGCACTCGCCAAACTGCCGATCCCCAAGATGATGACCTACCAGCTCGCCGACGGCTGGAGCAGCGTGCAGTTCGTGCGTCCCGCGCATGGGTTGGTCGCGTTGCACGGCAGCGAGGTTGTGCCGGTTTCGGTGCTGGGTTTGCAGGCCGGGCGGGCTACGCAGGGCCACCGCTTCGAGGCGGCCAGCGCGGCGCTGGAAATACGCGATGCCGACAGCTATGCGGCGCAGTTGGAAAACGAGGGCGCGGTGATCCCGTCCTTCGAGAAACGCCGCGACGAGATCGTGCGCCAGTTGGCAGCGGCAGCGGTGCAGGCGGGCGGCGGAGCGAGGCCGGTTGTGGACGACGCGCTGCTGGACGAGGTGACCGCGCTGGTCGAGCGCCCCAACGTACTGATCGGGCAGTTCGAGGCGGAATTTCTCGAAGTGCCGCAGGAATGCCTGATCCTGACGATGAAGGCGAACCAGAAATATTTCCCGCTGCTGGATACCGGCGGCAAGCTGACCAATAAATTCCTGATCGTGTCCAACATCCGCCCGGCGGACGCGAGCCTGGTGGTCGGCGGCAACGAGCGCGTGGTGCGTCCGCGCCTCGCCGATGCGAAATTCTTCTTCGACCAGGATCGCAGGAAGACGCTGGAAACGCGCGTCGAGAAACTCGGCAGCGTGGTGTACCACAACAAGTTGGGCACGCAGTTGCAGCGTACCGCCCGCATCGCCACGCTGGCCGGAACCATCGCGCGGCTGCTGGATGTGGACAAGGCGGACGCGGAACTGGCGGCGCGGCTGGCCAAGGCCGACCTGCTCACCGACATGGTCGGCGAGTTCCCCGAATTGCAGGGCATCATGGGACGTTACTACGCGCTGCACGACGGCGAGGAGCAGGCGGTGGCGGATGCCATCGAGGCGCATTACCACCCGCGTTTTGCCGGGGACACGCTGCCGCAGGGCGCGATCTCGTGCGCGGTGGCGCTGGCCGACAAGCTGGAAACGGTGGTCGGTATCTACGGCATTGGCCAGGTGCCCACCGGCGACAAGGATCCGTTCGGTTTGCGCCGCCATGCGCTGGGCATCTTGCGCATCTTGGTCGAGACGCCGCTCGATTTGCCGCTGCACGCGCTGATCAAAACCGCTGCCGGGAATTTTCCCGCAGGCATGTTGGGCGCGACGGTCGCGAGCGACGTGGAAGGCTTCATGCTGGATCGCCTGCGCGGCTATCTGCGCGAGCGCGATTTCGAGCCGTCGCATATCGAGGCGGTGCTGCATGTCCTGGATGGGCGTATGCACGAGGCCTTGCCGCGCCTGCAAGGAGTGCGCGCCTTCGCCGCGCTGGAAGCGGCAAAGGATCTGGCGGCTGCCAACAAGCGCGTGCTGAACATCATGCGCAAGAACCATGAGGAGCTCGGGGCGGATTCGACCGGCGTAGCCGTGCAGCCCGCGTTGCTCAAAGAGCAGGCCGAGCGCGACCTGCACCAGGCCATCCAGGACATCGCCCCGTTTGCCCAGGGTTGCCTGGAGCGTGGCGACTACGGGCAGAACCTGAAAGTGCTGGTCACGCTCAAGCCCTTCATCGACGATTTTTTCGACAAGGTCATGGTGATGTGCGAAGACAGGGAGCTGCGCCTGAACCGTGCGGCGCTGCTGCAACAGCTCGGCAAGCTGATGAACCAGGTTGCCGATATCTCGAAACTGGCAGCGTGAAACAGTGAAAGGTGAAACGTGAAACGTGAAACGTGAAACGTGATGCCCACCCGGCGCTGCGCGCCACCTCACCTGTCGGAAGGGTGATTGCTTTTCGCATGCCACGTTTCACCTTTCACGTTTCAACTTTCACGGCTCCAACATGAACCTCATCATTCTCGACCGCGACGGCGTAATCAACTTCGACTCCGACCAGTTCATCAAGAAGCCGGAGGAATGGAAGCCGATCCCCGGAAGCCTGGAGGCGATCGCGCGGTTGAACCAGGCCGGCTACCGCGTGGCGGTGGCGACCAACCAGTCCGGCATCGGGCGCGGACTGCTCGACATGGCGATGCTGAACGCGATTCACGACAAGATGCACAAGGCCTGCGCTCTGGTGGGCGCGCGCATCGACGCGGTGTTTTTCTGCCCGCATACCAACGATCACGACTGCACTTGCCGCAAACCCAAAAGCGGGATGCTGGAGGAGATCGCGGCGCGCTACGGCCTCGGCAATCTCGACAGGGTTCCGGTGGTGGGCGATTCGCTGCGCGATTTGCAGCCTGCCGCCGCACTGGGCGCGCAGCCTTATCTGGTGCTGACCGGCAAGGGGGCGAAAACGCAGGAGGCGGGCGGACTGCCGGAAGGCACGCGGGTTTTTGCCGATCTTGCGGAAGCGGTAACGGAGTTGGAGCGGGGGCGTTGATGGGTTGCCCCTGCCGCCCTGATTGACATGCTGGCACTGCGTTCGTTGACTTTCCTGCTGCTGCAAATTCTCATCACACCGGTTTTTGCACTGCTGGCCTTGCTGACCTTCCCGTTCAGCCGGCTCACGCGCTACCGTTTTATTTCGCAATGGGCGAAGCTGATGCTGCCGCTGTTGCGCCTGGTGTGCGGCATCCGCCATGAGGTGCGCGGCTTTGAAAACATCCCTCAAGAGCCCTGCATCGTGCTGTGCAAGCACCAGTCGGCATGGGAGACGCTCGCGCTGCAGGAGATTTTCCCGCCGCAGGTATGGGTGCTGAAACGCGAGCTGTTGTGGTTGCCGTTTTTCGGCTGGGCGCTGGCGCTGACCAGCCCGATCGCGATCAAGCGCAGCGACGGCAAGGGCGCGATAAAGCAGTTGCTCAAGCAGGGCAAGGAGCGGCTGGCGCAAGGCTTCTGCGTGGTGATCTTTCCCGAGGGGACGCGCGTGCCGTTCGGCACGCGCGGCAAATACAAGATTGGCGGCGCGTTGCTGGCGGCGAGCAGCGGCGTGCCGGTCGTGCCGGTGGCGCACAACGCCGGGCGTCTGTGGGGGCGCAATGCGTTCAGCAAACATCCCGGCCTGATTACCATGAGCATCGGCAGGCCCATCGCCACGCGGGGGCGCAAGGCGGAAGAAATCAACGCCGAGGTCGAGGCGTGGATCGAGAATGAAATCCAGCAATTGCCGCATTGATCCTGAAAAAATCAATTAGCCACATAACCAGTGACTTGGCTGGCGTTTTTTGCCAGCTTAGTCGAATGGCTAGCAGCCTGTCTGACTTGAAGAATCGAAGCGAAAATTCGGCTGGGCGAGGACAGATTTTGCCGGTTTTGCAGGTCAATAGTCGTTCTATTGACCAAAAAATCGGTGAGATATGGCCCGGCCAGGCGGATTTGCAGCCGATTTCCTTTAAGTCAGACAGGCTGCTAGTAGTTACATCAGAGAACACAGAGTTCACAGAGAAAAACAATTGGTTAACTTCATTCACCAGACAAGCCGGAAATGTTTACCACAGATAAGTTGTGTGGCGATGGCTCACAAAAGCAAGTTGGGTTCGCTTCATCTCTGTGTGCTCTGTGTTCTCTGTGGCTTGAATTACGGTTTATAAGGTTGATGCTGAAACGTCTGCGCAACCTGATCGATCCTCCCGCAATACCCGCAAGGGGCATGTCCGGGGTGTCCCCGTTACTTCGCGACGACCCTCCCGCCATCGAGCAGCGCGCCGCGCTGCTCGCCGGAAAAAATATTTCCTACACGCTGAAGCGCAGCAGTCGGCGCAGAAGCATCGGCCTGCGCATTGACGACTGCGGCCTGACCGTGACCGTGCCGTGGCGCGCCTCGGAAAAATGGCTGCACAGCGTGTTGCAGGACAAGGCGCACTGGGTAGTGGACAAGCTGGAGAATTGGCGCGCAAACAAACCTGTTGCGCCGCAGTGGGTGGATGGGCAGCAGGTTTTTTTCCTCGGCAAGCCGCTCGCCCTGCGCGTGATCCCCAGCCTGTTCGATGCGCCGCCGCAATTGCAGGGTGCGCAACTGTTCGTGCATGTTGGCGGCAGCGACAGCGAGCGTGTTGTGGAGCAGGCGGTTACGCAGTGGTACCAACGCGAAGCGGAGAATTTGTTCAGGGGGCGGGTGGCATATTACGCCCCGTTGTTGAACGTGTCCCCGCGCATGGTGAAACTTTCGGCTGCCCGCACCCAGTGGGGAAGTTGCACCACGCGCGGCAGTGTGCGGCTGAACTGGCAGCTTATCAAAATGCCCCTGCGCCTGATCGATTACGTTGTGGTGCACGAACTTGCCCATCTTGCCGAGATGAACCATTCGGCCGCGTTCTGGCATGTGGTGGCAACGGTCTGCCCGGACTACGCGAAACGGCGCAGCGAGCTGCGCAGCTGGGGGCTGGAAAAGCATACTGTCGAATAAGCCTAAAAAAGCAGTTGGCTTGAATGAGGTTTAGAACGATGGGGGTTCTCGCTTAACCTAATATTTGCGGCCTGCCCACGATTCCTTTTCTGTGACCCGCGCTGGAAATTGCGGGAATAACCCTATTGCACGACGAATAATGGCGGTGGCACTATGAATGTCGGCATAGCCATACATGCCCGGACGCAAGCGCCCGGCTGGTCACCGTTGGAGCAGGCTTGGAAACGCCCCTTGTGAAACAATCGAAAAAAAGGAGTTCCAAATGATCCACCATCGCGTAAAGAGAAACGATTTTCGTCTCGGCGACGGAACGACCGTCACGATCGAATCCTGGATACACTCGGACACCGTTCATGTAGCCGCGTTCGGCACGGACGGGCACCAGATTTCGCTCGCGGCCTACCAGGCACATGTGGACAATCCCGATCTGTTCACGCCCGAGGCGCAAGCGTCCCTGATCGACAGCCTGGCGGCCCAGCTCGAGTATGACCTCATCAATAACCCGGAGCTCCATATCCGGAAGCGGTGATGGCGTTCCGGCAATGATGTCGGCAGCGCCGCTGTCGCTGACCCGGAAAGTGTTGCACGCTGTTTGACGTCAGCTGCGGCAACTGCAAGTGGGCGCGCATGAATCACGGTCGCCGGGCATCGCGTTCTCGTCGAGCAGGATGCTGGCGAGCATGGCCATGCCCGGCCCGGTGAAGGCGTAAGGCGCTGCCTGGATCGAAAGTCCGGCTTGTGCTCCCAGCCCGGCAAGTTCGCCGGCGCTCAGGCGGAATACCGACTCTGCCGGGAAGCATTCGATGTTGCGTTCGACGGCGCGTTCCAGCGCCTCGGGCTCGACCTCGTACATTTCCGCCAGGTGCATGTCGAGCATGACCTTCTGGCCGCGCACGGTAAATATTTTCGATTCGACCTGTTCCGCAACGCTGGCTGGCTGCTTGTCTGTCATGGATGATCCGCCTTTCAAAATTTTCTTTGCAAGATCGGCACGATAGCGTAACTTAAGCCCATGCGAAAGCCGGTTTGAAAAGGAAACGTCATGAGCAAACAAGTCCAGGAAGCCTATATCGTCGCCGCGACGCGCACGCCGGTGGGCAAAGCGCCGCGCGGGATGTTCCGCAACACGCGTCCCGACGATCTGCTGGTGCATGTGCTGAAGAGCGTGCTGGCACAGGCCCCGTCGCTCGATCCGGCGAGCATCGGCGACGTGATCGCGGGCTGCGCGATGCCGGAGGCGGAGCAGGGCATGAACGTGGCGCGCCTCGCTTTGCTGCTGGCGGGGCTACCGGATAGCGTGCCGGGCATGACGGTGAACCGTTTCTGCTCTTCCGGCTTGCAGGCGGTGGCGCTGGCGGCGGATCGGATTCGTTTGGGCGAGGCGGAGGTGATGATCGCGGCGGGCACCGAGAGTATGAGCATGGTGCCGATGATGGGCAACAAGATCGCGTTCAATCCGGAAATTTTTGCGCGCGACGAAAATCTCGCCATCGCTTTCGGCATGGGCATCACCGCCGAAATGGTGGCGCAGCGCTGGAAGGTGTCGCGCGAAGCGCAGGATGAATTCGCGTTGCGCAGCCATCAGCGCGCATTGCATGCAATCGCTTGCGGCGAATTCGGCGACGAGATCGCGCCCTACCGCATCGAGGAGCATCAACCGGATTCGAATACGCGCGAGGTAAAAATTGCCGCGCGCATGGCGGCGCAGGACGAGGGGCCGCGCGCCGATACGTCGCTCGAAGCGTTGAGCAAACTCAAGCCGGTGTTTGCCCAAAAAGGCTCGGTCACGGCGGGCAACAGCTCGCAGATGTCGGATGGCGCGGGCGCGGTGCTGCTGTGTTCCGAGCCCGCGCTGAAGCGTTTTAATCTCACGCCGATTGGTAGGTTTCTCGGTTTCAGCGTCGCGGGCGTGCCGCCGGAGATCATGGGTATCGGGCCGAAAGAGGCGATTCCGCGCGCCTTGCGGCAAGTCGGGTTGAGCCTGAACGACATGGGTTGGATCGAACTCAACGAGGCGTTCGCCGCGCAGGCGCTGGCGGTGATCGGCGATGTCGGCCTCGACCCGGCCATCGTCAACCCGCTCGGCGGCGCGATTGCGTTGGGCCATCCGCTCGGGGCGACCGGCGCTATCCGCACCGCGACCCTGCTGCACGGCCTGCGCCGGCGCAAGCAGAAGTACGGCATGGTGACGATGTGCATCGGCACGGGGATGGGCGCGGCGGGGATATTCGAGGCGTTGTAGGCCGACAGCGCGAACTTCGGAGGTTTTGATGGTGAATCGTCTTCCCCCGCAACCCCGTATCCCGCGCGGCGTGTGGGTACTTGGTTTCGTTAGTATGTTGATGGATGTCTCTTCCGAGATGATCCACAGCCTGCTGCCGTTGTTCATGGTGACGACGCTGGGCATGAGCGTGTTGTCGGTCGGCGTGATCGAGGGGATGGCCGAAGCGACCGCGCTGATCGTGAAAATATTTTCTGGCGCGTTGAGCGATTATCTGGGCAAGCGCAAGGGGCTGGCGCTGCTCGGCTATGGCCTCGGCGCATTGACCAAGCCGATGTTCGCGCTGGCGCAAGGCGCAGGCATGGTGATGGCGGCACGCCTGACTGACCGCATCGGCAAGGGCATTCGCGGCGCGCCGCGCGATGCCTTGCTCACGGACATCACGCCGCCCGAGGTGCGTGGCGCTGCCTTTGGCTTGCGCCAGTCGCTGGACACCGTGGGGGCTTTTCTCGGGCCGCTGCTGGCGGTCGCTTTGATGCTGCTGTGGGCGAACGATTTCCGTGCGGTATTTTGGGTGGCGGTGATTCCCGGAATGCTGGCAGTCTTGCTGCTGTTGTTCGGGGTGCGCGAACCGCAGCGCCCGGCAGGATACAAGCCGGTCAACCCGATCAAGCGCGAAAACCTGAAACGGCTCAGTACCGCCTACTGGTGGGTGGTCGGCTTTGGCGCGGTGTTCACGCTGGCGCGCTTCAGCGAGGCGTTCCTGGTGTTGCGCGCCGAACAGGGCGGCATCCCCGTCGCTTTCGTGCCGCTGGTGATGGTGGCGATGAACATGATCTATGCGGCGACGGCCTATCCGTTCGGCAAGCTTTCCGATAGCGTCAGCCATACCAAACTGCTGGCATGGGGCCTGGCCGTTTTGATCGCGGCCGACCTTGTGCTGGCCTGGGACGATAGCTGGTGGTCCGTGCTGTTCGGCGTGGCGTTGTGGGGCATACACCTGGGCATCACCCAGGGGTTGCTGTCACGCATGGTGGCCGATACCGCGCCTGCCGACCTGCGCGGCACCGCCTTCGGCTTGTTCAACCTGGTGAGCGGCGTGGCCATGTTGCTGGCGAGCGTCCTGGCCGGATTGCTGTGGGACGGGCTGGGCGCGGCCAGCACGTTTTATGGCGGCGCGCTGATCTGCTTGCTCGCGCTGGCGGTGCTGGGCTGGCGCAGCATGGCCAAACCGAAAGCCTCATGAAATATCGGGGGTTCCTTGAGTCATTTATGCGATGCTCGGCTAACGGTCAGGGCAAGGATGCCACCCCTGTATTGAGCTTTCCATAAATTGCGGCAAATTTGCGTTAAACCCAGATTGTCCATTAGCCATGAATTGGGTCGTGGCGGGGTATCCCCCCCTTTGAATCGGGGTAGGCAGGGATGGGCGGTTTGTTGCCCAACTCGCAAAAAGGGGGGTGAGGGGGGGATTCATTCCGCGCGTGACTAAAAATCAGCACACCTATAGAGCGGCGGGTGCCGCGATAGATCGCTGATCGCGCCTGCCGGCGCTCCTACCCATGCAGCAATCGGCGTAACGCCACACCGCCCTACGCGGAATTTCCGTCCGCGCTCGCCAAAATAAGCAAAGCACAGTAGATACTTTTCCTGACTGCAAGCGTAGGCTTTATTACGTGTTGCCATACACATGAAAAATTCAGGCCAGCAAGGTTGTGGCTAACGTTTAAAGGAGAATACCATGAAAAAATATAGTTACATTCCCTCGCTCTTTGGTCGGCGGCATAGCAGTGGAGGTGCTCCTGCAAATGGAGAAAGCTCTATTGGACAATCCGGGATCAACGAAAGGAGTATTGAGATGAGTAGACAAGTATCTGGAACCCGTGGGATTACTTTGGCGGGGCTGGCCTTGACCTTTTTGGCGGGTACGATGCCGGTTGCCGCCCAGACCGTTCCCTTCTCCCTGGAAGGGCCGCTGAGTAGCGTTGCGCCCAATCAGAACTTAATGGTGGTGATGAAAGCCAGGGTAACCGTACCGCCGGGCACCCCAATTACCACACCCACCCGTGAACTGACTGGCCTCAGCGATTTAGTCGGCAAGCCGCTTCCGGGGCGAGTCGATGCACTCGGTGCGCCTATCCCCGGGTTTCTCAAAGGTACGGCCATTATCAACGGTACTATCAACGATCTGACCGGTGAGCTTGTTGCCACGGATGTATTCGCCGAGCCTGCTGAAAACGTGACAATCGGTACTATCACCCAAGCGAATTGCACGACTCCCAGATGTATCGGTCCGGGGAGTATCATCAGGATCAATGGGACATTGATGCGACCGCTTGGCGACCCACGGATCGCTGCGGGGCCGGTGACCAACGAATTCGGCTTCCCAGTCGATCTCACCGGTTTGGTGGTAAATCCTTTATTGGGCCCCTCAGGAATAACGGGCGAAGCCGAAGGATATTTTGACGGACTGGTTTTCCGTTATTTTCTCTTGTCGGTCGGCGCTGGGGCAGCCCCCCTGCTCAATGCGAATGTAGCTGAGGTGAGCGTCACCCGCGCTCAATGCCGGCAACGTGCTGGCGGCATTGAGTTGAGTGTCTTGGGCAATACCCATCCGGACAACGGCGGGTTGGTCACCATAACCAATGGAGGGACAACTTTCGGTACGGTGAATACCATCACCACTGGAATCGTTGGCTTTGGCACCTACACTTTCGATCTGGGAGGCAATCCGTCGTTTGCTGTATGTCCAGCTAATGTCACCGCCGAGTTTGGCGGCGCCACGGCAAGCTCTGCGGTGAATATTATTATCGATCCGGTGTTGGCAGCTCCGTAGTCAACCCGCCGGAAAATCTCCTGCGGTCATTTCCGTGCATGCGAGACAGGCATGGAAATGACCGGTTCGATTGCACCAAAGGATAGGAAATTCAACCGCACAATTCAAACAAAACATCCCCTACGCGCCCTCGCCAATCCGATTTTCATCGTCAAAACCTTGACAGACACCTAGCCTCGCCAACGCCCATGGCAAAAATTAGCAGGGACGGCTCGCCGCCATCCCGATCCGCGACTATCCGCTGCCGGCGCAACGCCAAGCTCGCGGCGGCATTCGGCCTGACGCTGCCGGCTTGGGACGGTGCGCTGCGGCTGTGCCTCGACGGCGATCCGGCCATGGCGCACGGGGGTTGCGCCCCGGCGCGCCGCTGAACCAGGAACCTGCGCCGACGGTCAGTGCGCCGGCGGCGCCTTGTCGATGCCGGCAATCGGCGTGCCGGCACCAAAGCCGCGCGCCTTGAACCAGCCGCCGTTCATCTCCAGCGCGTACTTGGCAGGCTTCACGGCGCAGTGGCTGTTCTCGGTCTGCGGCAGCATTTCCTCGACGTTGATGATGCGGCCCTGCTCGTCGAGAAAGGCCACGGCGAGCGGCAGCAGCGTGTTGCGCATCCACATGCACTGCGTGGTCGGGCCGTCGAAGACGAACAGCATACCCCGCTGCGGCGCCATGGCCTTGCGCTGCATCAGGCCGCGCATGCGGTGCCCCTGGGTGGCGGCGACTTCGGCTTCGATGCGGTACATGCCGGCGGCGAGTTCGACCAGCGGCATGGCCTGGGCGGCAACCCAAGCGGGCGACAGCGCTGCGGCCAGGAACAACAAACTCATGAGTCTTCTTGACATGGAACCTCCCTACAAGAAACGATCCAGAATCTTGCGGCTGCGCGGTCGAGCGCGCAGAGATCGCGGATCAGGAACTGGATGCCGTGGCTGTCGGCGATCAACAGCGTCGTCGCGCCGAGCCGGCGAATTTTCGAGAAAAAACTTATTTTATGCGCCCTGCAGCCTGACAGCTCCAGAAACATTGATCCGCCACCCAATAACCAAATAATTCTGTTTGATTTTTAACCTGACACTACTGAGTTGAACCACGAAGAGCACGAAGGCCGCGAAGAAGAACGATGGGTTATTCCCAAGGTGGGTTTCACCTTGTTGGTGATCGCGCAATATCATGCAACTCCATGAATCGGGATTGGCAGGGGTGGGCGGCTTTATGCCCAACTCGCAAAAATCTTCGTGATCCCAGTGTTCTTCGTGAAGCAAGTTTTTCAGATCAATCCGCGGGCAACTCTTCCGCTTTCATTGCGGAGATCACCGCGGGACGCGCGGCCACGCGATTGAAATATCCCTTTAATGCAGGCCATAGCGACAGATCTATCCCGGTGTAGCGCGTCCATGTGAGCACGGTAAAAAGGTATGCGTCGGCGACGGTAAAAGCATCTCCCAGCAGATAGTTTTTTCCTTCGAGTGCGGATGCT
The DNA here is from genome assembly GCA_001801215.1 of Gallionellales bacterium RIFCSPLOWO2_02_FULL_59_110. GTDB lineage: Bacteria > Pseudomonadota > Gammaproteobacteria > Burkholderiales > Gallionellaceae > Gallionella. Next base: position 15,428 of record MGXA01000010.1, read on the forward strand.
GCGTAGCCCAATCTCTTGCCGAGCCTTGCCCTGGTGGCATCCTTTAAATCTTCCGGCGTCGCTGGATCGAAGAGCATGCCAAAGCTCTTGTGAATCTCAGTCGAGATGTAATTGAGCCACTCCTGGAGCCGGTAGCGCTCCAGGGTTCCGGCCGTCGGCGCAAGTTTTTTCTCGGGCGCCAGATCGGCGATGTATTGCACGATGGCAGGCCCCTCGGTCAGCAGTTCGCCGTTGTTCATCACGAGGGCGGGAACATAACTCTTGGGATTGATGGTGTCGTAGTCGATGCCGGTTTCGGTTCTTTTGACCTTGAGGTTTACTTTTTCGACTTCGAAAGGGATTCCCGCCTCACGCAGGGCAATATGGGGAGAAAGGGAGCAGGCACCTGGACTGTAGTAGAGCTTCATCATCTGTATATCCTCCGTGCGTGGAATTGCACACCTTGGTTGGGTTACATTGGCAATTTAACAAGGGTTCGATCCTGGCTCAATAAGCAAAACTATGTAGGTAGAACGATTAAAGGGGCCGTGTTCGCATTGTTTTTCCACGAGGCTGATTTCAACAATTAACTCATCCCAATGTGCGCCCCGCTCAGACTAGCTTACCTACGGCCAGTAGCCCTGACGCAGCCCGACGGCAGCATCCCCACCACGGTGCAGAAACCCGACGGCACCACCCAGGCCTTCGCCGCCGACGGCACCATCACCACCACGAGCGTCGCCGGCCCCGACCCGCGCTTCGGCATGCAGGCGCCGTTCACCACCAGCACCACCGTCAAGACACCAAGCGGCCTGACGAACAGCATGAGGGCTGCCCCCGGTTTCACGAGTTTCACGCTAAACTGCGCATCCGGTTTTCTTGATGGGTGACTGAAGATGGAACGTGTCTTGTTGATGAAGGGCATGCCGGATGGTTGACGCCATCGCATCCGCGCTGGCCGACCGGCTGAACGGCGACTGCCATTCGGCCAAGATAGATCGTGCCGCGCTGCAACGCGCGATGCAGAAGCAAGGTGTGTTGTGGCACGGCATGGTGACCGAGCGCTGCCAGCATCAGTTTGCCGACGTGCCGGTATTCGTCGCGGCCGCGCAGATGCAACAGATGCGCGCGGTGATCGCGGCGGTGGAGCGGGTGGTGGCGCTGCCGGGGTGGATGGGCTATCTCACCCCAGCCCTCTCCCGGATGGAGAGGGAGGGTAGCCACGGCGTATTTTTCGGCTACGACTTCCACTTGAACAGCGACGGCGCGCACCTGATCGAGACCAACAGCAACGCGGGCGGCGGATTCCTGAATGCGCTGCTGCTCGACAGCCAGCGCGAGGCCGGATGGCCGGGCGCGACGGTGGCGGAAGCGGACCTCGAACAGGCGTTCGTCGGTATGTTCCGCGAGGAGTGGCGGTCGGAGCGCGGCACGGAGTCCCTGCAAAGCGTCGCCATCGTGGACGAGCAGCCGGAAGGGCAATACCTGTATCCGGAATTCCTGCTGGCGCAGCGCATGTTCGAGCGCGCCGGGATCGCGGCCTATATCGCCGACCCGTCCGCGCTGCATTCGCGCGGCGACGGCGTGTATCTCGGCGACCAGAAGATCGATCTGGTATACAACCGCCTGACGGATTTTTCCCTGCATCAGCATCCCGCATTGCGCAAGGCGTATCTTGAAGGCGGCGTGGTGCTGACGCCGAACCCGGAGCACTACGCGCGCTACGCCGACAAGCGCAATTTGGCGCGGCTGACCGATGCGCAGGCGCTGCGCGCGCTCGGCGCAGACGCGACCGACATCGCCACGTTGCAGGCCGGTGTGCCGCAGACAAGGCTGGTGGATGCGGCGCAGCGGGAGCAATGGTGGCAGGAGCGCAAGCAGTGGTTCTTCAAACCTGCCACGGGTTACGGCAGCAAGGGCAGCTACAGCGGCGCGAAGCTGACGCGGCGGGTGTTCGATGAGATCATGCAGGGCGGTTATGTCGCGCAGCGCATGGCCGCGCCGGGCGAGCGCATGGTCTGCGCCGAGGGGACGGAGCCGCAGCCGCTCAAGTACGACGTGCGCTGCTACGTTTACGACGGGCGGGTGCAACTGCTTGCGGCGCGGCTCTACCAGGGACAGACCACCAACTTCCGCACGCCGGGCGGCGGTTTCGCGCCGGTGCGCGTGTTGGGATAGAATGCGCCCATCTTTGCGGATCGCTCCACCATGACACTCTATGCTTTTCTTGCGGTAGGAATCGGCGCGGCAGTCGGCGCGTGGCTGCGCTGGGGTTTCGGGTTGTGGTTCAATCCGCTGTTGCCGGAATTGCCGCTCGGCACGCTCGCAGCCAACCTGGTCGGCGGCTACCTGATCGGCCTGGCAATCGCCTTCTTCCTCCAGCACCCAACCCTGTCGCCGGAATGGCGGCTGTTCGTCATCACCGGTTTTCTTGGCGGGCTGACCACTTTTTCCACCTTTTCGGCGGAGACTGTTACCTTGTTGCTGCGCGGGCAGTATGCGTGGGGAGCGGGTATCATCGCGGCGCATCTCGGCGGTTCGCTGCTGATGACGGTGCTGGGTATCCAGACTTTCAAATGGCTGCACAATTAGCCCGGATGTCGCGCGGCGATTCGTTTGACCCTCGCCCGCCTGCGGCGAGTTTCGGGGAACGGCCAGCGGGCATGGCAGGTTTCGTCATCAGGGAACTACATCTTTACCATGACCATCAGGGAGAGCGACGATGAATCAACTCACTTTTTACGTCAGCGAAAAACAGCTTCA
>MGXA01000011.1:0-7832 GCA_001801215.1 Gallionellales bacterium RIFCSPLOWO2_02_FULL_59_110
ATTTCGGCCTCCCGTGGTTATCGCAAGTTCGCAAACTCACTATAACCCCACCGCCATCGGCGGTGGGAGGCCGGCTAGATGATTTTCAGACCACGGTTACCGTAATCACTTTTCAGGGAACCCAAAGGGGGCAGCATCGCAATAGTTTTCATTCATGCACCACCAGCGCTTCGCGGGTGATCTCAACAAACCTGCCGGATGCGAAGGCTGCCTCGATACCGTTCAGATTGGCGCGCAGAATTTTCTCCAGCTCTGCATTGGAAATGTTGCATGTAGAGATCAGCAGCAATGGCGGTTCACCCGTAACCAGAAAAGACTGCACGAAGTCTGCATCCTTGCTGACGACGATGCGCCCTTCCTGCATAGCGCGTGCAATGAGTTCGTTGTCCGAGGTATGGTTCTTGCCGGGTAGGTCGAGTGTATGCAGCGCATCGTGCCCCGCTTCTTTAAGCCAGTTGGCGAAGCGCCGGGGAAGTTGCGCATCGACCAGGAATTTCATGCCGCCAAGCGTTCAAGCCGTTTTACGTGGGTCAACCGTGCCGCATAGGAAAGCGCTGCCAGGATGTCTTCGCGTTCCAGGTCTTCATAGTCTTGCAGAATTTCTTCCGTGGTCATGCCGCTGGCCAGCCACTCCAGCACGTTTTCCACCGGATAGCGCAGGCCGCGTATGCAGGGTTTGCCGTGGCATACGGCGGGGTCGATAGTGATGCGGTCGCTCATTGCTGCCTCCTGCTCGTAAGTTTACGTAGGAATCTTACACCAGCTTGCCTTGTCGGTGGGGTGCGGCATTTCGCCCACTATCCAGACATTGTCCCGCGCGCGGGGTTGTTCAATTATCTGGATTCCGGCCTGCGCCGAATGACGGCTTACTTGCTAATCGGCTTATGCCAATGAAAGTACCAATGAAAGGGCTCAGCATCACATTTGTTTTCGGTAAACAATCGTGGCCACGATTTTTCATCACCCTTTCACCACGCCATCCAGACCCAACCCAAGTATCGCCGCATCGCGGGTTAACAGCGTCAGCCTTTCATCGCATGCCTGCGCGATGAGCAAGCGGTCGAACGGATCGGCGTGTGCGCAAGTCAGGCTGCGCGAAGCCTCAATGTGGCGCGGAAGGATGGGCAATAGCACAAAACCTTGCGCTTCCAGTTGTTCGGTCAGTGAACCTTGCGGTAAAGGCAATTTGCCTCTGGCATTCTTGAGGGTCATTTCCCACATGCTGGCGGCGCTGACGGCGATTTCTGAATTGGCGATGATGCGCTGTGTCACCTTGCCCAAGCGGGCATCTGCCGTCATCCACCAGTAGAGCAGGTGGGTGTCGAGCAGATAGCGTTTCAAGGCAGTTCACCGCCGGTCATCTCTTCGGCAATAGCTGCATTGGTTTTCGGCGAGTCCCAATCGGATTTTGCCTTGGGAAGCCCCGCCCATGCGCCCGGCTTGCGCGCGACCGTTTGCGCGCCGATCTTGACCAGCCTGACGACAGGAACGCCCTTGTTGGCAATCACCACATCCTCTCCCTCCAGCGCGGCTTGCACTAGTTTGGAAAGTTGGCTTTTGGCTTCAAGCATGTTGCATTGCATGGTTAACTCCTTGATGAAGGCGGCGCGATCTGTGCAGTTTACACCTGCTGGCTAAGTTAGCCAACATGGCTATTTTCTTGTTAACTAACATCTTCACCACGCCCTCCCCTTCCCCCTGAGGAAGAGTGGGATGAAAGCGTTAGCGACTAATCGGCTTATACCGAATCCGCTTCGGCTTCGCGCCTTCTTCACCCAGCCGCTTCTTCTTGTCCGCCTCATACTCCTGGTAGTTGCCGTCGAAGAACGTCCACTTGGAATCGCCTTCCGCCGCCAAGATGTGGGTGGCGATGCGGTCGAGGAACCAGCGGTCGTGGGAGATGACCATCACGCAGCCGGCGAATTCGAGCAGCGCGTCTTCGAGGGCGCGCAGGGTTTCCACGTCGAGGTCGTTGGAAGGTTCGTCGAGCAGCAGCACGTTGCCGCCAGAGATGAGTGTCTGCGCCAGGTGCAGGCGGCCGCGTTCGCCGCCGGAAAGCTGGCCGACGATCTTGCCCTGATCACCGCCCTTGAAGTTGAAGCGGCCGATGTAGGCGCGCGCCGGGGTTTCGTATTTGCCCACGGTGAGAATTTCGTTGCCGCCGGAAATCGCGTCGAACACGGTCTTGCCGTTATCCAGCGAATCGCGTGCCTGATCGACGTGCGCGATCTTCACGGTGGTGCCGATTTTTACTTCGCCGGAATCCGGCTGTTCTTTGCCGGTGATCATGCGGAACATCGTCGATTTACCCGCGCCGTTCGGACCGATGATGCCGACGATCGCGCCGGGCGGTACCTTGAAGCTGAAATCGTCGATCAGCAGGCGGTCGCCGTAGGCCTTGCTCACGTTGTTGAATTCGATGACTTCATTGCCGAGCCGCTCGCCGACCGGGATGAAGATTTCCTGGGTCTCGTTGCGCTTCTGGTATTCCTGCGAGTTGAGTTCCTCGAAGCGGTTCAGACGCGCCTTGGATTTAGCCTGGCGCGCCTTGGGGTTCTGTCGCACCCATTCCAGCTCCTGCTTCATCGCCTTCATGTGCGCGTCGATCTGCTTGTTCTCGGTCTCGAGACGCGCTTCTTTTTGCTCCAGCCAGCTTGAGTAGTTGCCCTTCCACGGGATGCCGTGGCCGCGGTCGAGTTCGAGGATCCATTCGGCGGCGTTGTCGAGGAAGTAGCGGTCGTGGGTGACGGCGACCACGGTGCCGGGGAAGCGCACCAGGAATTGTTCCAGCCATTCCACCGATTCGGCGTCGAGATGGTTGGTCGGCTCGTCGAGCAACAGCATGTCGGGCTTTTCCAACAGCAGCTTGCACAGCGCGACGCGGCGCTTCTCGCCGCCGGATAAATTCTTGACCAGCGCATCCCACTCAGGCAAACGCAGCGCGTCGGCGGCGATTTCCATCTGGTGTGCGGCGTCGCTGCCCGAGGCGGCGATGATGTTTTCAAGGCGCGCCTGCTCGGCGGCGAGCGCGTCGAAGTCGGCGTCCGGCTCGGCATAGGCGGCATACACCTCGTCGAGCTTGGCCTGCGCCTGCATCACCTCGCCGAGCGCGGATTCCACTTCCTGTTTGACGGTGGCCTCGGGGTTGAGCTGCGGCTCCTGCGGCAGGTAGCCGATGCGGATATTCGGCTCGCGCTGCACCTCGCCATCGTATTCCTTGTCCACGTCCGCCATGATGCGCAGCACGGTGGATTTGCCCGAGCCGTTCAGGCCGAGCAGGCCGATTTTCGCGCCGGGGAAAAAACTTAGGGAGATGTCCTTGATGATCTGACGCTTCGGGGGGACGATTTTGCTCACGCGGAGCATAGACATTACATATTGGGCCATGATGTTTGCTTGATGAATTGAAATGGGTAGATGAAAACGGGGGATAGCTTAACCTATCGCGCCGGTGTTTTGGATGTTTGGTTGCGGTTGGGGGCTTCTAATAATTTGTCACACCGGAGAAGGTGGGCATCCAGCTTATTGAAAACTGGATTTCGGCCTGCTTGCTTGCAGGCTTAGATTCGTAGCCCGGAAGCGTTAGCGGAATCCGGGGGCATTGTCTCCACTCCCCGGATTACACTGCGTTTCATCCGGGCTTGTGGTTTTCGGCTTAAGCCAGACGCTTGAGCAGTTTCTCGTGGATGCCGCCGAAGCCGCCGTTGCTCATCACCAGCACCTGGTCGCCGGGCTGCGCGGCGGCGGCGATGGCTGCTATCAGCTCATTGAGATCATCCTTCACCACTGCCCTTTCGCCCAGCGAAGCGAGCGCCGCTGCTGCATCCCAGCCGAGGCCGCCGGCGTAGCAGAACACCAGGTCGGCGTCTTTCAGGCTGCCGGGCAGCGCGTCCTTCATCACGCCGAGCTTCATCGTGTTGGAGCGCGGCTCCAGCACGGCGAGGATGCGTGAGTTCCCGATCTTGCCGCGCAGCCCGGCGAGGGTGGTGGCTATCGCGGTGGGGTGGTGCGCGAAATCGTCGTAGACCGTGATGCCGTTGACCGTGCCGCGCACTTCCATGCGCCGCTTTACATTCTTGAATTCGGTCAGTGCCGCCAGTCCATGCGACACCGGCACGCCGGCATGGCGCGCGGCGGCCAGCGCGGCCAGCGCGTTCATGCGGTTGTGCTCGCCGAGCAAGTCCCATGCGAGCGTGCCCTGCGGTTTGCCTTTCAGCGTCACGCGGTTATCCGGGTCGATATTCCAACCATCGTCCGTGCCGAATTTTTCCACCGGCGTCCAGCAGCCGCGCTGTAGCACGCGCGCCAGCGATTCCTCGCGTCCGTTGCTTACCACCAGCCCGTTGCCGGGCACGGTGCGCACCAGATGGTGGAACTGCGCTTCGATGCTGGCCAGATCGGGAAAAATGTCGGCGTGGTCGAATTCGAGGTTGTTGAGGACCGCGGTGCGCGGGCGGTAATGCACAAACTTGGAGCGCTTGTCGAAGAAGGCGGTGTCGTATTCGTCGGCCTCGATGACGAAGAACGAAGAAATCCCCCCTAACCCCCCTTTTACAAAGGGGGGAACTGTTGGGCTGGCATCGTTGACCTCACCCCCCTTTGCAAAAGATGGAACTGTTGTGCTGGCGTCGTTGGTTTTACCCCCCTTTGCAAAAGGGGGGCAGGGGGGATTTAGCCGCGCCGAGACGCCGAAATTCTGCGGCACGCCGCCGATCAGGAAGCCGGGGTTCAGTCCGGCGTATTCGAGTATCCACGCCAGCATCGAGGAGGTGGTGGTTTTGCCGTGCGTGCCCGCCACGCCCAGCACCCACTTGTCGCGCAGCAGAGTATCGGCCAGCCATTGCGGGCCGGATACATAGGGCAGGTTGCGGTTGAGGATTTCTTCCATCAGCGGGTTGCCGCGCGACACCACGTTGCCGATGACGAATACATCCGGTTTGAGTTCGAGTTGCTCGATGCCAAAACCTTCGATCAGTGCTATGCCCTGCGCCTCCAGTTGCGTGCTCATCGGCGGATAGACGTTAGCGTCGCAGCCGGTCACGCGGAAGCCCGCCTGCTTGGCGATGACGGCGATGCCACCCATGAAGGTGCCGCAAATGCCGAGGATGTGGATATGTTTTTGCTGGCTCATGGTTCAGGCGCGAAAAATAAAATACACCGCGCCCATCAGGCACAGCGCCGCATACAGGTAGTCCCATTTAAGCGGCTGGTTCATGTACAGCACCGCGAACGGCACGAACACCGACAGCGTGATGACTTCCTGCAATACCTTCAATTGCCCGAGATTCAGCGCGGTATAGCCGATGCGGTTCGCCGGCACCTGGATCAGGTATTCGAACAGCGCGATGCCCCAGCTCACCAGCGCCGCGATATACCACGGCGAGCTCGCCATGTTCTTGAGATGCGCATACCACGCAAAGGTCATGAACAGGTTGGACACGGCGAGCATCAGCGCCGTAAGCAGTATCGGGTGCGAGACCAGGTTCATCGAAAGTGCGAAGCCGTCACTTGCAGAAAATACTTATCGCACGCCCATCAGTTCCACGTCGAATATCAGCACCGCATTCGGCGGGATCGCCCCCGGTGCGCCACGTGCGCCATAGCCGAGATGCGGCGGAATGATCAGCGTGCGCTGACCGCCCACCTTCATGCCTTCGAGCCCCTGTTCCCACCCGTCGATCACCATCCCCGCACCGAGCGGGAACTTGATCGGCGGCGCGCCGCGGTCGACCGAACTGTCGAATTTTTTGCCTTTATTGTCTTTGGCCGATGCATCGTACAGCCAGCCGGTGTAATGCACGGTCACTTCGCGCCCGGCCTTGGCCTGTTCGCCCTTGCCCGGCTTGCGGTCGATCTTGACCAGCCTGGTTATGCTAGCTGTTTCTTTTTTTGCGGCAGGCGCTTCGGCATACGCCGCAGTCGAAACAGTACCGGTCACCAGCAACAGAGTCAGCGGTAAAAACAAAGTGCGTTTCTTCATTTTTCTGTTCCTTCAATATAGAAATTATCGCGCCGCCAGCAATTCCACATCGAACACCAGCGTCGCATTCGGCGGAATCACTCCGCCCGCGCCGCGCGCACCATAGCCCAGATGCGCCGGGATGACCAGCGTGCGCTGCCCGCCGACCTTCATGCCTTCCACGCCCTGATCCCAGCCCTTGATGACATGCCCCGCGCCGAGCGGAAAATCGAACGGCTCGGCGCGATCGTGCGAGCTGTCGAATTTCTTGCCCTTGTGGTCGGGCGCAGCCTCGTCGTACAGCCAGCCGGTGTAATGCACCAGCACATCCATGCCGCTGGCCGCCAGTTCGCCTTCGCCCACCTTGTTGTCGGTTTTAATCAGTTCAGTCATGATGCCTTTTCCTTTGTGGTTGGTAATTTTAGGGTGCAATAAGCGTAGCGCATTGCACCATTCATCTTGTAAAACATTCGGCGCCATGCCCGTTGGTTATCGCGCCCTACGATCTCTAGTAGCACAGCACCGGCGCCAGCCACCGCTCCGCCTCTTCCAGTGTCCAGCCCTTGCGCCGCGCGTAATCTTCCACCTGATCCCTGTCCATCTTGCCGGTGGCGAAATATTGCGCCTGCGGGTGCGAGAAATAGAAGCCGCTCACTGCCGCAGTCGGCAGCATCGCGTAGCTGTCGGTCAGGGTGATACCGGCGTTGAGCGGCGCTTGCAGCAGCTCGAACAGAGCGCCCTTCTCGGTGTGTTCGGGGCAGGCCGGGTAGCCTGGAGCGGGGCGGATGCCGCGATACTTTTCCGCGATCAGCGCGTCGTTGTCCAAGCCTTCATCCGCCGCATAGCCCCAGAACTCGCGGCGCACGCGGGCGTGCAGCAGTTCGGCGAAGGCCTCGGCGAGGCGGTCGGCCAGCGATTTGAGCAGGATGGCGCTGTAGTCGTCGTGGTGTTTTTCGAACTCGGCCACGCGCGCGTCGATACCGATGCCCGCCGTGACCGCGAACGCGCCGATGTAATCCTTGACCTTGCTTGCCTTAGGCGCGATGAAATCGGCGAGGCAGTAGTTCGGGATGTCGTCCGGCTTTTTCGTCTGCTGGCGCAGGTTGTGCCAGGTCATCTGAACTTTCTTGCGCGTCTCGTCGGTGTAGATTTCGATGTCGTCGCTATTGACGCTGTTCGCCGGGAACAGGCCGAACACGGCGTTCGCGGTAAGCCATTTTTCGTCGATGATTTTTTTCAACATCGCCTGCGCATCGGCGAACAGTTTGCGCGCTTCCTCGCCCACTGTTTTGTCCTGCAATATCTTTGGGTAGCGCCCGGACAGTTCCCAGGCCTGGAAGAACGGCGACCAGTCGATGTATTCGGCGATCTTGTCGAGCGGGTAGGACTCGAATTTGTGTACGCCCGTGAGGTGCGGTTTTGGCGGAACGTAAATCCCCCTCAGTCCCCCTTTTGCAAAGGGGGAAGCTGGTTTAGCTGTTTCCTTGGAAGGAGAGGCTGCATCAACCCCCCTTTGTAAAAGGGGGGCAGGGGGGATTTGCTTTCCCCAATTGGTCTTCAAGCCATGCGCCCGCGCCTCTTGCAGCGGGACATACACGGCCCTGGTCTTCTTGCCTTCATGCTGCGCGCGCGCTTCGGCGTAGTCTGCCCTGATGCCCGCGATATATTCGTTGCGTAGCGTGTCGCTCAATAAATTGCTGCACACGCCCACCGCGCGCGACGCGTCGGTCGCGTACACCGTCGCCCCGCCCGGATAGTTCGGCTCGATCTTCACCGCGGTATGTACGCGTGAAGTAGTCGCACCGCCGATCAGCAGCGGTATCTTGAAGCCTTGCCGCTCCATCTCCTTCGCGACATGCGCCATTTCTTCCAG
>MGXA01000011.1:7844-58000 GCA_001801215.1 Gallionellales bacterium RIFCSPLOWO2_02_FULL_59_110
GCGACGGGGTGATCAGGCCGGACAGGCCGATGATGTCGGCGTTGTGTTCGCGCGCGGCGTCGAGGATCTGCTGGCACGGCACCATCACACCCATGTTCACCACCTCGAAGTTGTTGCACTGCAACACCACGGTGACGATGTTCTTGCCGATGTCGTGCACGTCGCCCTTGACAGTGGCCATGACGATCTTGCCCTTGGCGCTGGTATTGCCGGTGCGCAGTTTTTCCGCTTCGATATACGGCACCAGATGCGCCACCGCCTGCTTCATCACGCGCGCAGACTTCACCACTTGCGGCAGGAACATCTTGCCCGCGCCGAACAGGTCGCCGACCACGTTCATGCCGGTCATCAGCGGGCCTTCGATCACCTCGACCGGGAACTTCGCCTGCTGGCGTGCTTCTTCGGTGTCCTCGACAATGAAGGTGGTGATGCCGCGCACCAGCGCGTGGGTGATGCGTTCCTGCACCGTGCCCTTGCGCCATGCCAGATCCTCGACCTGCGTCTTGCCTTCGCCTTTCACCGTCTCGGCCAGCGTGACCAGTTTCTCGCCTGCGTCGGGGTTGCGGTTCAGCACCACGTCCTCCACCGCGTCGCGCAATTCTTTGGGAATCTCTTCGTACACGCCGAGCTGTCCGGCGTTGACGATGCCCATGGTCATGCCCGCCTTGATCGCGTGATACAGGAATACGGTGTGGATCGCCTCGCGTACCGGCTCGTTGCCACGGAACGAGAACGATACATTCGACACGCCGCCGCTGACCTTGGCATAAGGCAGGTTTTTTCTGATCCACGCCGTGGCCTCGATGAAATCCACCGCGTAGTTGTTGTGTTCCTCGATGCCGGTGGCGATCGCGAAGATGTTTGGGTCGAAGATGATGTCCTCGGGCGGAAAGCCGACCTTGTTCACCAGGATGTCATAGCTGCGCTTGCAGATTTCGGTCTTGCGCTGGTAGGTATCGGCCTGCCCCTGCTCGTCGAACGCCATCACCACTGCCGCCGCGCCGTAGCGTCTAACCAGCGTGGCATGTTTTACGAAATTTTCCTCGCCTTCTTTGAGCGAGATCGAGTTGACGATGGGCTTGCCCTGCAAGCACTTCAGCCCGGCCTCGATGATGCTCCATTTGGAAGAATCGATCATCAGCGGCACTCTGGAAATATCCGGCTCGGAGGCGATCAGATTGAGGAACTTCGCCATCGCGGCCTCGCCGTCCAGCATCGCCTCATCCATGTTGATGTCGATCACCTGCGCGCCGGTTTCTACCTGCTGCTTGGCGACTTCCAGCGCCTCGTCGTACTGACCTTCCAGAATCAGGCGCTTGAATTTGGCCGAGCCGGTGACGTTGGCGCGTTCGCCGACGTTGACGAACAGCGAGTCGGCGCCGACGTTGAACGGCTCCAGCCCGGACAGGCGCAGCTTTTTCTCGATGTTTGGAATGCGGCGCGGCGGCACGTCTTTCAGCGCCTCGGCAATCGCCTTGATGTGCGCGGGCGAGGTGCCGCAGCAGCCTCCAGCGATGTTGAGGAAACCGCTGGCGGCAAACTCCTTCACCAGTTTTGCAGTTTTTTCCGGCAACTCGTCGTAGCCGTTCTCGGATAACGGATTGGGCAACCCGGCGTTGGGGTGCGCGCTGACATAACAGCTTGCGATGCGCGACATTTCCTCGACATAGGGGCGCATCAGTTCCGCGCCCAACGCGCAGTTCAGCCCAATGGATAACGGTTTGGCATGGGCGAGCGAGTTATAGAACGCCTCGGTAGTCTGACCGGAGAGCGTTCTGCCGGAAGCATCGGTGATCGTGCCCGAGATCATGATCGGCACGCGCACCTTGTTTTGCTCGAAATAGCGCTCGATGGCGAACAGCGCGGCCTTGGCGTTGAGCGTGTCGAATATCGTCTCGACCATCAGGATATCCGCGCCGCCGTCGAGCAGCCCGCGTATCGCTTCGGCGTAGCTTTCCACCAGCTCGTCGAAACTGATGTTGCGCGCGCCGGGGTCGTTCACGTCCGGCGAGATCGAGGCGGTGCGCCCAGTCGGCCCGAGCACGCCCGCGACGAAGCGCGGCTTGTCCTTGGTTGAGAATTCATCGCACAACCCGCGCGCCAGTTTCGCTCCGGCGACGTTCAGCTCGTACACCAGATGCTGCATTTCGTAATCCGCCATCGACACCGAGGTGGAATTGAAGGTGCAGGTCTCGAGAATATCCGCGCCCGCTTCGAGATATTCGCGGTGGATGCCGCCGACGATATGCGGCTGGGTCAGCAGCAGCAGGTCGTTGCAGCCCTTTACGTCCACCGGGTGGTCGGCAAAGGTCTTGCGCGCGCCGCCGAAACTGCCGAAAAGCTCGGTACCGCGATAATGCGCTTCAGTCAGCTTGTAGCGCTGGATCATCGTACCCATCGCACCGTCAAGGGTCAGGATGCGTCGTTGCAGCAGTGCTTCAATAGGGTGCGGCTTGTGTGGCATGGCGTCCGGCTCGAAAAACGAGCGCGGATTTTATCATGCCGGGCAGACAATGCAGCGCGGTTGGCATAGCGCTGCGCCAGCGAGCTGATGCATAGGTATTTTTACCTACAGATTTTGTCTTGCCGCAGTGTGATAGTTCGAGCGTTGCATACTCGAACAGTTGCAATTTTGGCTTGAATCACTCTCTCACTTTTTCAACACAGGATAAGGAGAAAATCATGCGCACCCTGTCTATTCTGGCAATCAATTTAGCTTGCCTCACCGCATCGCTGGCTTTGGCCGCAGAAGCAAGGATCGATATCGTCTCGCCGGCCGATGGCTCCAAGCTCACTGCCGTGGATCGGCACATGTTTGCCTATGAAGTCACCCTGGGCGGCGGCGGCGACCATGCTCATTTGTATGTTGATGGCAAGGAAATGGCCGTGCTGCGCCAAGCGAAAGGCAGCATCACCCTCGACCAGATGGAGCGCGGCGTTCGGGAAATTTGCGCCAAAATGGTTAACAAAAATCATACGCCTATTGGCATTGAGCGTTGCATCAAGGTCACGGTGGAATAGCTATGGATTGGCAAAACCTTGCCTACGCCGCCACCCAGGTTGTCCATAATTTCGGGGCGGTGGCGGTAGTGGGCGGTGCGGCTTGTGCGCTTGCCTGGCGCGACGCGTCGGCGCAACGCCAGCTGTGCTGGATAGTGCTGGGCGGCTGGGCTGCCCAGGCGGCAAGCGGTGCAACCTTCGGCGCGATCAGTTTTTACTTCTACGGAAAGTTTCCGGATATTCACAGCATCGCCTTAGCTGCGCTGGGTGTGAAAATGTTGTGCGCAGCGCTCGGTTTTGTCCTTGCGGCATGGCAACTGTTCGCGCGCCCTGCGCCGATGCCCAGGCGGCGCGCCTGGATTATTCTGTTGTTTCTGGGCGCTTTGGCGCTGAGCTCCGCCGCTGTGCTACGCTGGTTTTCCTGAAACTGATGCCCAAGTCTAGCCGCCCTTGAGCTTGAGGGCGCTATCTTTCTTATCTCGCGTTTTGCCGCCGCACTGCTGCATGGTGCTCTCTCTTCTTGCGGTTCTGCACTTGCGTTGCCAAATCTCGGCTCGTCCGCTTGCGCAGCTGAAATCGGCTACTTCCCCGATTGGCCTTTTCCATTTTGTAACGACTCCGGCTGTAGCCAATAACCCTGTCCGGCTATTCCGCGAATTATCGCTGTGGCGGCGGCACGCCTGCCAGTGATGGTATTATTTGCGCCCCGGAATGGCGCTGCCAACCACGATTTTCCGGTTTCTCTTGAATGACGGCGTCGCCACACGCCTAATGCGATGAATTTCTATAGCGCCCCGCTGCCTTATCAATCCGACGCTTCGCGCTATTATGCGGCGCTGGCCGATTTACCTTGGGCGGTATGGCTGGACAGCGGCGGGATGGCGCGCTTCGACATCCTGGCTGCCGCGCCACATCGCACGCTGACGCTGGATGAAGCGACGGTGCGTGGTGGCCCGTTTGACTTGTTGCGCAACGCGATGGGCGAGCGGGTTGCACCCGTCGCCGATGTGCCGTTTGCCGGTGGAGCGCTGGGCTACTGGGGTTACGATCTGGCGCGCCGCATGATGAGCTTGCCGGACATCTCGTCAGCCGACGAGCCGATGCCGGATATGGCGGTGGGCATCTACGATTGGGCAGTGGTGCTGGATCATCGGCAACGCACCGCGCGTTTGGTGTCGCATTTGCGCTTTGCCGAAACAGCTGAGTTCTTGCCGCAATTGCTGCTTCGCTTGCAGAGCACTGTGCCGCTCCCCACCGGCACTTTTCGCGTGCATGGGCAGATCACCTCCGACTTTTCACCTGACAGTTACGCGCTCGCTTTCGCGGCGGTACAGGATTATTTGCGCGCGGGCGATTGTTACCAGATCAATCTTGCGCAGCGCTTCAGCGCGCAAGCTGAAGGCGACCCGTTCGGCGCCTATCTTGCATTGCGCGGCCTGAGCCCTGCGCCCTACTCGGCTTTTCTGAATCTGCCGCATGCCAAAATTCTGTGTGCCTCGCCGGAATGTTTTGTCAGCGTGCAGAACGGCAAAGTTCGAACCAGGCCGATCAAGGGCACCCGCCCGCGCGGCGGCGACGCCCAGCATGACCGCCTGCTTGCCGAAGAATTGCTCAATCACCCCAAAGACCGCGCAGAGAACTTGATGATAGTGGATTTGTTGCGCAACGATCTGGGCAAGAGCTGCATACCCGGCTCGGTACATGTGCCGGAATTGTTCAAGCTGGAAAGTTTTGCCAATGTGCATCATCTGGTCAGCACGGTGGAAGGCCGTCTCGCGGCGGGGCGCGACGCGCTGGACGTGCTGCGCGACTGTTTTCCGGGCGGCTCTGTGACCGGCGCGCCCAAGCTGCGCGCCATGCAGATCATCGAACAACTGGAACCGCACCGGCGCGGCGTCTATTGCGGCGCCATCGGCTATATCGGCTTTGACGGCAATATGGACAGCAACATCGCCATTCGCACTTTGGTGCAAAGTAACGGTAGAATCCACTGCTGGGCAGGCGGCGGCATAGTGGCTGATTCGGATCTGGCGGCCGAGTACCAGGAGACGCTAGACAAGGCATCCGCAATGCTTGAGTTGCTGCGCCGCTATGGGGGCGCGATGAGCGCGGTGCGCGACGATGCGCAACCGCGCTGCCCTTGAATCAATCGGAGTGACTTTATGGCGCGTCAAGCTACACAAGAACCAGGCTGTGCTGCGATATCCTGCCAGAGTTGCGGCCTTTACCAGTTGTGCCTGCCCATGGGGCTGGACAGCGCAGATACGGCGCTGCTCGACCGTTACGTTAAAAGAAAGCGCACTTTCAAACGCGGCCAGGTGCTTTACCGCAGCGGCGATGCCTTTACTTACGTCTATGCCATCCGCAGCGGATCGGTCAAGACCTATATTTCCACCGACGATGGCCGTCTGCAAATTACCGGTTTTCACGTCCCAGGTGAACTGCTCGGCTTGAACGCCATTGACGAAAAACGCTATAGCTGCGAAGCGGTGGCGCTGGAAACTACCTCGGTATGCGAAATTTCGGTGGCTTGCTTCGAGGAGCTGGCGCGGCAGATTCCGTCGGTGCATTACCAGATGCTCAGGATGATGAGCAAGGAAATCAGACACAACCAGGAATTGATGCTGCTGCTCGGCAAGAAAAATGCGGAAGAGCGGCTGGCAACCTACCTGCTGTCGCTATCGCGGCGTTTCGCGATGCGCAATTACTCCCCGACCCAGTTCAATCTGAGCATGTCGCGCGGAGATATCGGCAATTATCTGGGCATTGCCGAAGAGACCGTCAGCCGCATATTTAGCCGCTTTCAGGAAGAAGGGGTGATCTCCAGCGAACGCAGGCACATTATTCTGAAAGATATCAAACGCCTTAACGCCATTGCGCATGAGCCTTCTTCCGCCGCACCGCTAGCTTTGCCGCTGGTGCAGGCCTTGCATTCCCGCTGACCCCGCCCGCGTACCGCCACCCTGGATTCTCGCCAGTGGCGCTTCTGGCGTATCCGACGCTTCTTCAGATTTCCCAGTTATCGCGAATTGCCTAACAAGCAATAACGTTGACGCGCGTCAGGGTTTTTTTGCTGAAACCCATTTAGTCTGCATGGTTATTAAAGGTCGCTCAGGGCTTGCCTGCATTTGCTCGAAATTGTCCTTTAATTTTAAATTATTTTTACATTTGTGAAAGGAAGATCATGCAAAAGAATTGGGCTGTGGCCATGGCGGCAAGTACATTGTTTATTTCGTTTAACGTCTTTGCCGAGGATGGAAACTGGATGATGCGCGTACGGGCGGTTAACGTACTTTGGGGCAACAATTCCGGTCCGGTAGCAGCGCTCGCCGTGCCTTCGGGAGCCATCAAAGCCAGCAACGAGACGATACCCGAGGTCGATATTTCTTATTTTTTTACCAGGAACCTTGCGGCCGAGCTTATCCTGACCTATCCGCAGAAGCATAATGTGCGTGTAACCCAGAGCGCGGCCGGTGCTTTCGATGCGGGCTCTCTCAAAGAGTTGCCGCCAACCCTGACCCTCCAGTATCACTTTATGCCGGACGCCCAGTTCCGTCCCTATGTCGGCGCCGGCATCAATTTCACCCGCTTCTCTAGTGTGAACCTCGCGCCGCTCGATGCCATTACAGGCAGCCCCAACTCGGTGGACAACACCAGCATCGGCCCCACGCTGCAAGTAGGCTTCGATTATAAGATTGGAACAAATTCCTATATCAACCTAGACTTGAAGAAGGTCTACCTCCGTACAGATCTGAACAACAGTGCGCTGGGCAAGCTCAGCCACCTCAAGCTCGATCCGGCGCTGCTCGCCATCGGCTACGGCTTCAGGTTCTGATGGATGGCGGCACGGTTAATGATGCAGGAGCGGTCGCTTGGAGGCTGCCTTCGGTAATGTATGTCACCGGCAAAAAAGCAGTTGGGTTGACGTGCGTCAGGGTTTTTTCCGGCTTTTGAACAGAAAATAGCATGGAGCAAAGTAAGCCTCTGCCAGTTTGCTTTGCTTCTTCTGTACGCAATAGTGTTGTGTGCGTTGGTGCCGGCCGTTTGCAGCGACCTCTCCCCAGTTGCGAACGGCCCTTTTTTTGTAAAGCAAATCGTTTTGGTTCAGGATGGATAGCCCGTGTTTGGATGTTATAAAAAAATCTTATTCGGCTGTAAGGCAGATCGCCCGGCTCGCTTATCCCTTCCGCTGTCCATAGAATTGCCTTCCCTCTTGAAAAAATGTGCACTACACTACCAAGGCATTGGTTGTCGCACCACAAAGTTTGAGCCGGTTCTTGTATTTCTTACCCTATGTAAAGGAATGCTCATGAAACGAGTAGCTTTGACCGCAGTGCCGCAAACCTGCCTCTGCAGCGACATCACGCTAATCGCTTCCGCCAGCGAATCCATCCACCGCCCCCGCCCATCCGCCAACACAGGGCGGCACCTGGATTGCGCCAAGGCTTTCTCTCAATCTGCTGCTTTTCCAGCCCGGCTTCATTTTTGTAAATAACATATTGTTCTTAACTCGCCTCAAGGAGATATTGTGGAAACAACTCAAGCGGCACCAATAAAATACGACATGGACGTCGTCAGATGGTTTTCCATCGCGGCGGTAATCTATTTTGTGGTGGGTACGTTAATCGGCGTGTGGATTGCCGCAGAACTTGCGTGGCCGGCGCTGAACTTTATTCCCGAAATTGCCTTCGGTCGCCTGCGGCCGCTGCATACCAATGCGGTGATTTTCGCGTTCGGCGGCTGCACCCTGATGGCCACCGGCTTTTACATCGTGCAACGCACCGGCTCGACCCGGTTGTGGAGCAACGGCCTGGCGTGGTTCACCTTCTGGGGCTGGAACCTGATCATTGTCCTGGCGGTAATCACCCTGCCCCTCGGGATTACCCAGTCCAAGGAATACGCCGAGCTGGAATGGCCGATCGATATCCTGATCGCCGTGGTCTGGCTGGCATTCGGGCTGAACTACATCATGACCATAGCGATCCGTAAGACATCGCATATTTACGTGTCCAACTGGTTCTTCATGGGCATGATCGTGATGATCACTTATCTGCACGTGGTGAACAGCCTCGCCCTCCCGGTCAGCCTGACCAAGTCCTACTCCATTTTCTCGGGCGTACAGGACGCCATGATTCAGTGGTGGTGGGGGCATAACGCGGTAGGCTTTTATCTGACTGCGGGCTTCCTGGGCATCATGTACTACTTCGTGCCCAAACAGGCCAACCGCCCGGTGTTCTCGTACCGGTTGTCCGTGCTGCACTTCTGGACGCTGATGTTCGGCTATGTATGGCTGGGTGCGCACCATCTGCAATACACCGCGTTGCCCGACTGGACCGGTTCTCTGGGCGCCGCAATTTCCCTGGCGATGATTATTCCGTCCTGGGGCGGTGCGATGAACGGCATGATGACCCTGTCCGGCGCATGGGACCGTCTGCGCACCGATTACATCCTGCGCTTCCTGGTGGTCGCTCTGGCGTTTTATGCGATGTCCACCTTCGAAGGCCCCGTGATGTCGATCAAGACCGTGAATGCCCTGTCGCATTACACCGACTGGACGATCGGCCATGTGCACTCCGGCGCGCTGGGCTGGGTAGCAATGGTCTCCATCGGCGCGCTTTACCATCTGGTGAAAAAACTGTGGAACACCGAGATGTATTCCGACAGCCTGGTCAACGTGCATTTCTGGCTGTCCACCATCGGCACCGTGGTCTACATCGTGGCGATGTGGGTGTCGGGCATCATGCAGGGTCTGATGTGGCGCGATTACGACGAATACGGCACATTGACCTATACCTTTGTCGAATCGGTTTCCGCGATGCATCCATACTATGCGATGCGCACCATCGGCGGGATCATTTTCAATCTGGGCGCGTGGATCATGCTGTACAACGTGGTGATGACGGTGCGTCAGGCAGGCGCTACGCGCCTTGCCAAAGCCGTTACGGCGCAAGCATAAGGAGGATGACATGTCTGATCACGATAAAATTTATTCGACCAAGTTTCAGGACAAGATAGAGCGCAGCACTGTCCTGATGTTTGTGGTGGTTGCCGTTATTCTGACGTTTGGCGGCATCGTGGAAATCGTTCCGCTGTTTTACCTGGATCGCACCATGACCCATTTGTCTCCGGACGTAAAGAATAAGGTGGGCAGCAAGGAAATTTCCCCCATCGTCTGGCAGCGCCAGCCAGGACAGTCGCTGGAAGACTGGAAACCGGGCGACGGCGTGCGCCCATACAAGCCGCTCGAATTGGCCGGGCGCGATGTTTACGTCCGCGAGGGTTGCTACCTGTGCCATTCGCAAATGATCCGGCCGTTCCGCGACGAGAAGGACCGCTATGGCCCCTACTCGGTATCTTCCGAATCCATGTATGACCATCCCTTCCAATGGGGCTCCAAGCGCACCGGCCCGGATCTGGCGCGCGTCGGCGGCAAATATTCTGACGAGTGGCACCGCAGCCACCTGAGATATCCGCGCGAAGTGGTGCCGGAATCGGTCATGCCCAACTATGTCTTCCTGGACAACAATAAACTGGATGCGTCCAAGGTAAAGAAGTCTATGCAGGCCATGAACAGCATGCCGTTCTATCCGGCCCATTACACCGAAGCCGATATTGCGAGCGCGGCCGGCGTCGAGGGTAAGACCGAAATGGACGCCATGGTGGCCTACTTGCAGAGCCTCGGCAATCACATCAAGTTCACGGAAGGCGTGAATTACCGTGATTAGCCTGCTGCATTATCTGGGTATGGATACGGCGGCCATGACCGTCAATGACTGGCTCGGCGTGTTCTTTACCGTAGCGGTGTTCATCGGCATGGTCTATGTCTATGTCATGGTGTTCCGTCCGGCAAACAAGGACAAGTTCGAGTCGCGGCGCGGCATGGCGCTGGACGATGAAGATCATATCAATGCGGGAGAAATCAAATGAGCGAGAAACACGATCAATCGGACGCACAGACAACCGGCCATGTATGGGACGACGATCTGGCGGATCTCACCAATCAGCCACCCAGATGGTGGATGCTGGGCCTGACTGCCAGCGCATTGTTTTGCGTGGTGTATTTCATTTACTACCCATCCTTCCCCATCGTCACGCTGAACACCTTCACCAAGGGAATCGGCGGCTGGACGGCCATCAAGGAAATGGAAGACGCCCAGGACGAGGTGGAAGCGGTGCGCGGCAAATTCGAGGCAAAACTCAAGGGTATGACCCCGGCTGCCATCCTGGCTGACAGCGAATTGACCGAGTACGTCATTCGTTCCGGCAAGGTGCTGTTCGGCGACAACTGCGCCGCCTGCCACGGCCAGAACGGCATCGGTACGCACGACAAGGATGGATTGTTCGCGCCCATCCTGAACGATGATGACTGGCTGTTCGGCGGCAAGATCGACGACATCCACGCCTCCATCGAGAACGGGCGCCGGGGCATAATGACGGCGAACAAGGAAATATTGTCCGCCGCAGAGATCGACGTCTTGGCCGATGCAGCCGCCAAAGGCCAACCGACTTCCACGCCGCTGTTTGCTGAAAAGGGCTGTACCGCTTGCCACGGAGAGGACGGCAAGGGTTTTCAGGCGATGGGCTCTGCCAACCTGACCGACAAAATCTGGCGCTTTGACGGATCGGTTGCCGGCATCAAGCGCACCATTACCCATGGCGTGAATGCAGGCGACCCACAAGGCCGCGTGGCGGACATGCCATCGTTCAAGCAGGCTGGAAAATTGAGCGATACCGAAATGAAAAAGCTGGCGGTGTATGTGTACAAGTTCGGCGGTGGCCAGCCCGACGCGCCTGCGGCGGCAACGGATGCAAAACCTGCAAATTGACCGGCTGGCGCGGATATAAGTTTGAGCGGCGCGAACCCGGGTCGAAAGATAAATCAGCATGAACCCGGATTTGCGTAACTGTCAGCCTGCATGGCACTTTTACAGAGGTGGCATGTCTACTCTGCATGTTTTAGTGGAATGCCATCGGGTGCAATAAGGGCGGTTGTGTTCCGGCCCGCGCCGAACCAAGAAGGAGGGGCAATTCCCCTCCTTTTTTATTTGGCGGGCAAGGCGGTTGTTAAACTGGAGTTGCACCGGCTGTGGTTACAATGCTCGCCTATTGATTTTGGCATAGTGCAGTCCCATGTTCGCCGATGAGCCAGTCAGGAGTAAAAGTGTGAATAATGAAACAGGGCAAAAAGAAACCGGCACCGTCGCCGGAATCTATCAGGAGCTCGAACACTGGAAGGTAAATACGGGCGACGAAACCATCCACGCTAAACGTATGCCCGGTTTTTTCCGCACCCTGAAAAACTACACCCAGGCGCTCTGGCTGCTGTTCTTCCTTGTTCCCTATCTGCGCTGGAACGGCAGGCAGGCCATTCTGTTCGACATCGAGAATCGCCAGTTCCATTTTCTCAATCTCTCCATACTGCCGCAGGACATCTGGATGCTGTCGCTGCTGCTGCTGCTGCTGGCCATGACCCTGTTCGCGGTGACTTCGGTCGCATCCCGGGTATGGTGCGGGTTCTTCTGCTTCCAGACCGCATGGACCGACTGGTTCACCTGGCTGGAAGACAAAATCGAGGGCGCTCCCCACGCCCGGCGCAAACTGGATGCCGCCCCCTGGAGCCCGGGAAAAATCGGCAAAAAAGCCGGCAAGCATTTTCTCTGGATGGCAATTGCCCTGTTCACCGGCATCAGCTTTTCGATCTGGTTCGTCGATGCCTACGTTTACTGGAACGACCTGGTGCATTTGCGCTTGCCGCTGGTCGGCTGGGTGGTGCTTATCGCATTCTTTTTCGGCACCTACATCCTGGCCGGGTTGTTGCGCGAGCAGGCCTGCATGTGGCTGTGCCCTTATGCGCGTATCCAGGGCGTGATGACCGATGCACAAACCATCCTGCCCGCCTACGACTACCGGCGCGGCGAGCCGCGCGGCAAATTACACCGCAAGGGCGAGAGCGGCGCTACACAGGGCGACTGCGTCGATTGCTTCCAGTGCGCGCAGGTGTGCCCGACCGGCGTGGATATCCGCGACGGCCAGCAATTGGGTTGCATCACATGCGGCCTGTGCCTGGACGCCTGCGATGCCATCATGGACAAAGTGGGCAAACCGCGCGGCCTGATCCGCTATACCTCGCTGGATGAACTGGAAGGCAAGCCCGCCAGGAAGATGTACCAGCACCCGCGCACGTGGGTATACATCTGCATCATCCTGATCGCCTTTGGCGGGATCGTATATGGCCTGGCCAATATCGGCTCGCTGGAGCTGAAGGTGATATCGGAGCGCCAGCCCCTGTACGTGAGCATGAGCGACGGTTCGATACAGAATAAATACGACTTCAAGGTGCTCAACAAGACCGGCAAGGATATTAATGTGACGGTTACGGCTGCGGGCGGCGTGCCCGGCCAGGTCATTGTCGGTGCCGATAAACCGCTGCTTGCGCGCCATGGCCGCAGCACCTCGTTCACCCTTTTCGTCAGGACACCCGGCGAAAACATCGAAATGGAAGTAACGCCGATCGAATTCAGCATCCAGGACACCGACAACCCGCTGTTCAGCGCCAAGTACCAGTCTAAATTCAACGGCCCCAAGCGTTAGCCGACGATTTAGAAGTAAATTGAAAATGGAGACAGGCAAATGATTTCGCAAGACAACAAAAAAGGCTTACGCAACCCTTGGTTCCTCGGAATGGCTGGCCTGATGGTCGTGGTGCTGAGCGTGAACGGCGCATTCATCTGGCTGGCCGCGAAAAACCGCCCCGCACTGGTGGATCGGGAATACAACACAAAAGACCGCAAATCCGATAGCGCCGCACTGAATGACCTTGAATCGCACAGAAACCTGGCCTGGAAAACCACCATCAAGCAGCCCGAGGCCATCGTAACCAATACGCCAGCGGCCTATGAAATCGGCGTGGTTGACCGCGCGGGCGCCCCGGTCAGCGGCACAATGGAAGTGCAAGCCTATCGCGCCTCCGACGCGAGCAAGGATTTTATCACTGCCTTCAGTGAAACCTCGCCGGGCAACTATCAGGGATATATCAATTTCCCGCTCAAGGGCTATTGGGAACTGCGCATCCGCACTAAACGCGGCGATGAACTGTTTGAGGTCAATACCGGCAGGTTCATGGTCGCAACCGCATCATGATGCAGGTCGACGGCAAGCAACGCAGTCAGAATGGACAGTGTCCCGCGCAGTGCCGGAGCAATCAAGACAAGTAAGGGCAGTGGAGCGGGTGAACGGGATCGAACCGTCGTATGCAGCTTGGGAAGCTGCCGTTCTACCATTGAACTACACCCGCGCAGAGCCGCTATTCTATGCCAGCACGCATGTTTCGAACAACACCTGTCTTGCACAAGCACCGGCCAAGGCTCATCCGGAACGGTCGCCTTGCGCCCATAAGCCCTTATTGCTGATAGAATCGGCAGGATTGCTTTGGTGGGGCGGCGATGACTAGAAAACTGATCAAGATCAAACACCTGATACCGGGTATGTACGTCGACGCGATCGGCTATGGTACGCATAACAACGAACGCATCGGGGAAACCGGTAATTTTCTGATCGTCAGCCAGCAGGAAGTTAACCGTTTCGTCGCACTGGGTGTCCAGGAGCTCTACATCAACACGGAAAAGGGCCTCGACCTTACCGATGAAGAAGAACTGCGGCGCGAAGGGAACACGACTGTGCTCGAACTGGCGCGTATGCGCAACGCCCAGGCTGCCCAGAAGCCGAAAACGCTGGCGGACGAGCTATATGATGCGAAGAGCATCCTGGCGAAGGCCAGCACAGAACTGGAAAATGCCATCGCTCATCTCCGCGCAGGCGAGAAAATCGACATTGCGCCGCTCTGGCCGCTGCTCGATGAAATTTACAAATCTGTCAGCGAAAACCGCGATGCGATCGTCACGGTATGCCGCAAGAAAAACAAAGACGGTTACGTGCTCGAACATTCGGTCAGCCATTGTGCGCTGATGATGGCCTTTGGCCAGACGCTGAATATGGACAGGGGCGCAATACTCGAGCTGGGCCTCGGTGGCCTGTTCCACGACATCGGCAAAATCCGCGTGCCCGCAGCGATTCTCAACAAACCCGGAAAGCTGACGGACGCCGAACTGACCATAGCCCGGCAGCATGCCGCCTGGGGCGGCGAATTCCTCATAAAAGTGGAAAACTTCCCCGAAAAGGCAATGGCGGTCGTCCTGGAACACCACGAGCGAATCGATGGGACAGGTTACCCCAAGAAGCTCAAGGACAATGAAATTTCCCTGTTCGGCCAGATGGCATCCATCGTCGATGTCTATGACGCGTGCATCTCGATACGCGCCTACGGCGCCGCCGCCGACCCCTGCCAGGTGATCCGCCAGCTCTTCGAGAAAGCAGGCAAACTGTTCCACAAGGAACTGGTGCAGCAATTCATCAAGACCATCGGAATTTTTCCGGTCGGCACGCTGGTGCGCCTGGAAAGCAACAAACTCGCCATCGTCATCCGCCAGACCAAGAGCCTGACGCAACCGATGGTGCGCCTCGTATACGACCTGAAGCACAACTGTTTCATTCCGCCGGAAGATATCGACCTGGCGCGTCCCCGCGCGAAGATGGACAAAGTGCAGGGGCATGAGTCGCCGGAAAAGTGGAACATTAACCCGTTCCGCTTTATCTCTCCGGAACTAGCGAGCAATTAATCCGGGCGCTTCCAGCGACGGACTGCCTGCCGCTGTCCCGCCCCCGCATGGTGTAAAATGCGTCGCACATTTTTCCCGGCAAGCAAAAATGATAACTGTCAGCATCAACGGCGCGATACGCCAATTTCCGGATCCCCTCAGCGTTGCCGCCTTGATCGGGGAGATGGGGCTGTCCGGCAAGCGCATCGCATTGGAGCGCAACGGCGAGATCGTGCCGCGCAGCGCGTTTGCCGCGCAGCAGTTGGCGGACGGCGACAGGTTGGAGGTGGTCGTCGCGGTAGGCGGCGGCTAGAAACTACTCAGGAACATGGCCATGAACGACAAACTTATCATCGCAGGCAAAAGCTACTCTTCCCGGCTGCTGGTCGGCACCGGCAAGTACAAGGATTTCGCCGAGACGCGCGCGGCACTGGACGCCAGCGGCGCGGAGATCGTGACGGTGGCGATCCGCCGCACCAACCTCGGCCAGAACGCCAACGAGCCCAACCTGCTCGATGCCGTGCCGATGTCGAAATTCACCTATCTGCCGAACACTGCGGGCTGCTATACCGCCGACGACGCGGTGCGCACGCTACGGCTCGCGCGCGAGCTGCTGGACGGCCACTCGCTGGTGAAGCTGGAAGTGCTGGGCGACCCGCAATCGCTGTATCCCAACGTGGTCGAGACGCTCGCCGCCGCGAAGACACTGGTGGCGGAAGGCTTCCAGGTGATGGTGTATACCTCGGATGACCCGATCATTGCGAAGCAGCTAGAAGATATCGGTTGCGTCGCGATCATGCCGCTGGCCTCGCTGATCGGCTCCGGCATGGGCATCCTGAATCCGTGGAACCTGCAACTCATCATGGAGCGCGCGAACATGCCGGTGATCGTGGATGCGGGCGTGGGCACCGCCTCCGACGCTGCCATCGCGATGGAGCTGGGCTGCGACGGCGTGCTGATGAACACCGCGATTGCGGGCGCGAAAGACCCGGTGCTGATGGCCTCGGCGATGAAGAAAGCCACCGAAGCCGGACGCGAAGCCTTCCTCGCCGGGCGCATGCCGAAGAAACTCTACAGCGCCAGCCCCAGCTCGCCAACGGCGGGGATCATCGGCTCGGTACGGAGCTAGCCAATCTTGTAGGGTGGGCACTTTTTTGCCTCGAAGAGGTTCTCGCACTCTTTGGGTGTGCCCACGCAGTTAGCGAAAGTTATTTCCGCGTGGGCACAAAAAAACGTGCCCACCCTACAGAAACCAAATCAACATGACCGACACCACCGACCTCAAGAACAGACACATCCGCAGCTACGTGCTGCGCCAGGGCCATCTCTCGGTGGCGCAGCGGCGCGCGGTGGATACGCTGCTGCCGCGCTTCGGCATTCCCTACGCTGCCAAGCGCATCGACCTCGATGCCGCCTTCGGCCGCGCCGCGCCGAAGATACTGGAGATCGGCTTCGGCATGGGCGAAAGCACCGCTGCCATCGCACTCGCTCATCCGGCAAATGGCTACCTCGCGCTGGAGGTGCATACGCCCGGCGTGGGCAACCTGCTCAAGCTGATCGACGCGCAACAGATACCCAACATCCGCATCATCCAGCACGACGCCGTGGAGGTGCTGCGCGATATGATCGCCGACGGCACACTCGACGGCGTGCACATCTTCTTCCCCGACCCGTGGCACAAGGCGCGCCACAACAAGCGGCGGCTGATCCAGGCACCGTTCGTCGCGCAGTTGGTGCAAAAGCTCAAACCCGGTGGTTATATCCACGTCGCCACCGATTGGCAGGATTACGCCGAACAGGTGCTGAGCGTGTTGGGCGAAGAGCCGCTGCTGGAGAACACCGCTGCCGACTACGCGCCCCGCCCTGATTATCGTCCGCTTACGAAGTTTGAGCAGCGCGGGCTGCGCCTAGGCCATGGTGTATGGGATTTGGTGTTCCGCCGCAAGAAAGATCTGTAACAGCGTGTAGCGCGTAGGATGGGTATCGCTGCGCTCCACCCATCCTACTTTGCGTCATCCAGAAATATCTCCAGCAGATCGTTGAGAAAGCGCCGCCCCAGCTCGGTTGGCGCGATACGCGTTCCTTCGCGCACCAGCAAGCCTCGCCGCTCCGCCTGTTCCAGCTCGCGCCGGATGGCCAGCAACGGCAGGCCGGTGCGTTCCTTGAACAGCGCGCTATCGGAACCTGCGTTCAATCGCAGCGCGTTCATCATGAATTCGAATGCGAGGTCTGCGGCTGACACCTCATGCTCCTCCTGTACCGGCACAGCTTGCGCCACCGCATCCAGATACGCCAGCGGTTGCCGGTGGCGCGCCTGACGGATCACCTTGTCGTGGAAACTCAGCTTGCTGTGCGCGCCCGCGCCGATGCCGAGGTAGTCGCCGAACTGCCAGTAATTCAGGTTGTGGCGCGATTGTTTTTTCGGCTGGGCGAACGCAGAGGTCTCGTAGTGTTCGTAGCCGTGCGCCGCGAGCAGTTCCTCGATGCCGCTCTGCATCTCGCCGCTCGCATCGTCGTCGGGCAGCGGCGGCGGGTTGCGATGGAACAGAGTGTTCGGCTCCAGCGTCAGGTGATAGCAGGACAGGTGTTGCGGCGCGAACGACAGCGCGGTTTGCACATCCTGCAATGCCTGCTCCAGCGCCTGCTGCGGCAATGCGTACATCAGATCAAGGTTGATATTGTCGAAATGTTGCTGCGCGATTTTGATGGCACGTCGCGCCTCGCCGGCATTATGGATACGGCCCAGCGCTTGAAGATGTGCGTCATTAAAACTCTGTATGCCCAGCGACAGCCGGTTCACGCCCGCCTCGCGATACGCGGCGAAGCGTTCCGCCTCTACCGTGCCGGGATTCGCTTCCAGCGTGATCTCCGCACCGAGGTCGAGCGGCAGCAACATGCGCACCTGGCGCAACACCTCCGCGACGCTTTCCCCTGAAAGTAGGCTGGGCGTGCCGCCGCCGAAGAACACCGTATACACCTTGCGCCCCCAGATCAGCGGCAACGCCAGCTCCAGATCGCGCACTAATGCCGCGACATATTCTCTTTTGGGTACTGAACCGCGCGCCTCGTGCGAATTGAAGTCGCAATATGGGCATTTGCGCACGCACCACGGGATGTGGATGTACAGCGACAGCGGCGGCAAGGCCTGGAAATTGACGGCCTGCGCTTTGAATCCGGCGGG
The DNA here is from genome assembly GCA_001801215.1 of Gallionellales bacterium RIFCSPLOWO2_02_FULL_59_110. Lineage (GTDB taxonomy): Bacteria > Pseudomonadota > Gammaproteobacteria > Burkholderiales > Gallionellaceae > Gallionella. Next base: position 25,680 of record MGXA01000011.1, read on the forward strand.
CAGCAGCGGATGAACGGTCATGCAACGCTGCCGGATTGCAGCTTGCCCAGCAACACTTTGAGCGCCTTGCCTCTGTGGCTGATGGCGTGCTTCTCGTCGCGCGACAGTTCCGCGCTCATCTTGCCGAATTCAGGTAGCCAGAACAACGGGTCGTAGCCGAAGCCGCCTTCGCCGCGCTCTTCATGCGCGATCTCGCCATGCCATTCGCCCTCGGCGATCAGCGGCTGCGGGTCGTCGGCGTGGTGCAGCAGCACCAGCACGCAGTAGTAATGCGCGCGTCGATCCGCCACGCCGTGCATGGCTTGCAGCAGCTTTTCGTTGTTGCGCGCATCGGACTTCGGATCATCGCCCGCATAACGCGCCGACTGCACGCCGGGTGCGCCGCCCAAGGCCGCGACGCAGATGCCGGAATCGTCCGCCAATGCGGGCAGGCCGCTTGCGCGGCTGACATGGCGCGCCTTGGCGAGAGCATTTTCGATAAAGGTGAAGTGCGGTTCTTCTGCCTCGTCGATGCCGAGCTGCGCCTGGGTCAGCACTTCGATGCCAAGCGGTTGCAGCAGAAACTGGAATTCGCGCAGTTTGCCGGGGTTATTGGAGGCGATGACGAGTTTTTGCATATCGTAGGGGCGCGATTCATCGCGCCCTGATCTATTTCATGTATCGAAAAGGGCGCGATGAATCGCGCCCCTGCAGAATTACCAATCCTTCTCCAGTGCCGCACGCTGCATGCCGATCAACTGCTCGATGCCGGATTTCGCCAGCTCCAGCAGTTCGTCCATTTCGGCGCGGGTGAAGGCATGGCCTTCGGCGGTGCCCTGCACTTCGACAAAGTTGCCGTTGCCCAGCATCACCACGTTCATATCGGTATCGCACGCGGAGTCTTCCGCGTAATCCAGATCCAGCACCGGCGTGCCCTGGTAGATGCCGACGGAAATTGCGGCGATAAAGTCCTTGAGCGGATTTTCCTTCACCAGCCCTTTTTGCATGAGGCCGCTTACCGCATCGTGCAGCGCGACAAACGCGCCGGTGATGCTGGCGGTGCGCGTGCCGCCGTCGGCCTGGATCACGTCACAGTCGATCTGGACGGTGCGCTCGCCAAGCTTGCCGAGATCGACCACGGCGCGCAGGCTTCGGCCTATCAGGCGCTGGATTTCCTGGGTGCGGCCGGATTGCTTGCCCTTGGCCGCCTCGCGCCCCATGCGTTCGTTGGTGGAACGCGGCAACATGCCGTATTCCGCCGTCACCCAGCCTTCGCCGCTACCCCGCTTGTGCGGCGGTATTTTCTCTTCCACGCTGGCGGTGCAGATCACCCTGGTGTCGCCGCACTCGATCAGCACCGAGCCTTCGGCATGCCTGGTGTAGCGGCGGGTGATGCGGATTTCACGTATTTGACCGGGCGTTCTCTGGCTGGGGCGCATGTTGGATTCTCGCTGAAAATGGCGGTTGGTGGAGAGTGTGAGCTTGACGGCTGAGATCAGGAAATATCCAGAATATGGCAGACGGGTTCGGCGGTATGGGCGACTTCGCCTTCCCCCCAGCACACCACGATGCCGGTGACGTTATCGGAATGGCCGTCTTCGCGCTCCAACGCGTGTGCGACCAGTCCATCCAGAGCGGCGGCCACGGGCTTTGCGGCGAACGCCGCAATCAATTCCTGGTCGGTGAACGGGCCCCACAGGCCATCGCTGCCGAGCAGCAGCACATCGCCGGAACGCAGGGTGATCGGCTGGCCGGGCTCCATGTAAAACATGTCCTCGACGCCGCCGAGACAGTTGGTGATCTGGTTGCGTTGCGGGTGGACGCGCGCCTCTTCGGCGGTGATCATGCCCCAGTCGAACCACTGCTGCACCATCGAATGATCGCGCGACTTGGCCAGCACCGCGCCGTCGCGCAGCAAGTACAGGCGCGAGTCGCCGGCATGCCCCCAATATATTTCGCCATCCTGGATCAGCGCGGCCACGCAGGTCGATCCCGGGAAGCCGCCCAGTGCCTCGTCGCGCACGAGCCGGAGAATGCGTTCGTTGGCGTGGCGCATGGCGCCCGCAACAAATTCGTTGGGGTCGGCAATGCGCGGCTGCGCATCACGACCGAACGATTCTACAAACGTCCCGATAATCAGGTCGGCGGCCACTTCGCCGTGCAAATGCCCGCCCATGCCGTCCGCCAGCACCAACAGCAGCGCTTCGCTGCTGTAGGCATAGGCTACGCGGTCCTGGTTATATCTGCGGTTGCCGATGCGGCTGGCTTGGTGTATCGAAAACTTCATTGACGAACAGGGAATTTGACAGGCTCCAATCGTAATATAATGCGCCGCTCAAGCACAGCATTTTATTGGAAGGCCGAAATGATTCTCAGCATGACCGGTTATGCCACCGCCAGCGCGGAACTCGACAGCGGCTCGCTGACGCTGGAGCTGCGCGCAGTCAACCACCGCTACCTGGACATCCAGTTGCGCATGCCTGACGAGTTGCGCAGCGTAGAAGGCGCGTTGCGCGAGGCGATCAGCGCGCAATTGCAGCGCGGCAAGGTGGACTGCCGCATCAACTATGCGGCGCGTGACGCGCAGAGAGGCGCCGCGTTGAACCGCGAGCTGTTACTGCAACTTGCCGCCTGGAACAGGGAAGTGCAGAATGCCCTGCCGGATGCAAGGCCTTTAAGCGTGGCCGACGTGCTGCGCTGGAACGGCGTGCTGGAAACGCCCGCCGCATCGGCTGACGAATTGCGCGCCGCGCTGCTCGGCCTGTTGCAGGAGGTATTGCAGGAATTTTCCGCGTCGCGCGCGCGCGAGGGCGAGAAACTCAAGGATTTCCTGCTGCAGCGCGTGGAAAAAATCGAGGTGCTACGCAACGCTGTAATGCCGCATGTCCCCGCCGCTATCGCCGCTTACGAGCAGAAGCTCACCGCGCGGCTGCGCGATGCCATGCAAAATGCCTTGGCGCAGGATGCCGGAGCGCCGGGCATCAGCGATGAGCGCATCCGCCAAGAAATAACGCTGTTTGCCAGCAAGGTCGACGTGGATGAGGAGCTGTCGCGGCTCGCCAGCCACCTCGCCGAAATGCGCCGCATCCTCGCGCAGGGCGGCGCGGCGGGCAAGCGTTTGGACTTTTTGATGCAGGAGCTGAACCGGGAAGCCAACACGCTCGGCTCGAAGTCGGTGGATGCGGAAGTGTCGCGTAGCGCGATGGAGATGAAGATTCTCATCGAGCAGATGCGCGAGCAAATTCAGAACTTGGAGTAAATCATGCCGGGAAATTTATTTATCGTCAGCGCACCGTCCGGTGCGGGCAAAACCAGCTTGGTGCATGCCCTTCTCAACATCAATCCGCTGATTAAACTATCGGTTTCGTATACCACGCGCAACCCTCGTCCGGGCGAACATGACGGCAAGGATTATCATTTTGTCAGCCGCGAAACTTTCGTCGCCATGATGAAACGCGGCGAATTCCTAGAAAGCGCGGAAGTTTACGGCAACCTGTACGGCACGTCGCAAACCTGGATCAGCCAGGAAACCACCAAGGGCCAGGACATTCTGCTGGAAATCGACTGGCAAGGCGCGGCGCAAGTCCGCCACCTGTTTCCGGAATGCGTCAGTATTTTCATCCTGCCACCTTCCATGGAGGCTCTGGAACAACGCCTGAAAGGGCGCGGCAAGGACAACGACGAGATCATCGCCAGACGCATGGCGGCGGTGCGCAACGATGTCGCGCATGTCGCCGAATTCGATTATGTTATTATCAACGACAACCTGAATGAGGCGTTGCGCGAACTCAATGCCGTGGTGCTTGCCGCACGGCTGAAATGTGCAAGCCAATTGGCCCGCCATCAGGCATTGATCAATCAGTTACAGAACCCGGAGTAAACCATGGCACGCATTACCGTCGAAGAATGTCTCGAACAAATCCCGAACCGCTTTGAACTGACGCTGGCTGCCGCTTACCGCGCGCGCCAGTTGGCCAACGGCGCAAGCCACCTGGTGGACGAGAGCAACGACAAGCCCACTGTAGTCGCGCTGCGCGAAATCAGCGAAGGCAAGGTGGGCAAGGAAATTCTCAACCGCGGGCAGGCATAACACCTTGATTTTGCATGGCCGACGCAGACCTTCTTATCGAGGAAGCCTCCGCCTACCTTAAACCGCAGGACGTCGAATACGTCCGCGATGCGCTGGCCTTCAGCCACACCGCACATCAAGGGCAGAAGCGCCAGTCCGGCGACCCGTATATTTCCCACCCCATCGCCGTCGCGCGCATCCTCACGACTCTGCATCTCGATGTCCAGGCGATCATAGCCGCGCTGTTGCATGACGTGGTGGAGGACACCGATGTCACCGCCGAGCAGGTCGCCAATAAATTCGGCAAGCCGGTCGCGGAACTGGTCGATGGGCTGAGCAAGCTCGACCGCATCCAGTTCGAAACCCGCGAGGACGCACAGGCGGAAAATTTCCGCAAGATGCTCCTGGCAATGGCGCGCGACGTGCGCGTCATTCTCATCAAACTGGCCGACCGGCTGCACAACATGCGCACGCTGGAATCCATGTCGCACGTCAAATGCGAGCGCATCGCCCGCGAGACCATGGAAATTTTTGCGCCGATCGCCAACCGCCTCGGCTTGAACGATATTTACCGCGAGCTGCAGGATTTGAGCTTCAAATACCTGCACCCCAACCGTTACGCGGTGCTGGCCAAAGCCCTCAAGGTGGCGCGCGGCAACCGCCGCGAAGTGCTCGGCAAGGTGCTCGATGCGATACGGCAACGGCTGGCCGATTTTCACATCCAGGCCGATGTGACCGGCCGCGAAAAAAACATCTTCAGCATTTACAAAAAAATGCAGAGCAAGTCGCTGGCCTTTGCCGAGGTGCTGGATATCTACGGCTTCCGCGTGCTGGTCAACGATTTTGCCGCCTGCTATGTAGCGCTGGGCGTGCTGCACGGTTTGTACAAACCGATACCGGGCAAGTTCAAGGATTACATCGCCATCCCCAAGGTAAACGGATACCAATCGCTGCATACCACGCTGTTCGGGCCATTCGGCACGCCCATCGAAATCCAGATTCGCACCCATGAAATGCATAGGATCGCCGATGCCGGCGTGGCCTCGCACTGGCTGTACAAGAGCGGCCATGCCTCGATCAATGACCTGCACAAGAAGACCCACCTGTGGCTGCAGGAACTTCTGGAAAGCCTGAGCCAGAGCAGCGATTCCTCGGAATTTCTCGAACATCTCAAGGTGGATCTGTTTCCCGACGAGGTGTACGTGTTCACGCCCAAGGGAAGAATACTTTCGTTGCCGCGCGGCGCGACTGCGGTGGACTTCGCCTATAGCGTGCACACCGACATCGGCCACCACTGTATCGCCGTCAAAGTCAACCATGAACTGGCGCCGCTGCGCACCGAGCTCAAAAACGGCGACCGCGTGGAAATCGTCACTGCGCCGCACGCCAAACCGAATCCTGCCTGGCTGGGCTATGTGACCACCAGCAAGGCGCGCAGCCACATCCGCCACTTCCTCAAGAACATGCAATCCGGAGAATCCGCCCAATTCGGCGAACGTCTGCTCAACCAAGCGCTGCACACGCTTGGCGTCAAGCCGCAGGACATCGATGAGGCGCGCTGGAACAAATTGCTCAGGGATACCAGCGTCAAAACGCGCCAGGATATTCTGGCCGACATCGGCCTGGGGCGCCGCCTAAACATGGTGGTGGCGCGGCAACTGGCCAGCATCGGCGAAACGGTGCCGAATGAAACTCCCGCCACCACGGCCATCACGATACAGGGCACCGAAGGCATGGCGGTGCAGTTCGCCAAATGCTGCTATCCGATCCCGGGCGACCCGATTATCGGCATGCTCAAGAGCGGCCAGGGCCTTACGGTGCATACCCGCGACTGCCCGGCATCGCACAGGGGGCGCGGAGGCGAACAATGGCTGGACGTGGTGTGGGGCAAGGACATCCATCGCCCTTTCGATGTCGGCATCAAGCTGCTGGTGTCTAACCAGCGCGGCGTGTTGGCGAAAGTCGCCGCCGCGATCGCCGAAGCGGAATCCAACATCGAAAATGTCAGCTTCGCCAATGAAGGCGAGCACACCGCGCTGCATTTCACGCTGGAAGTAAATAATCGCCTGCACCTTGCCAACATCATGCGCAGCCTGCGCAAGATACCGGAAGTGAAACGGATTATCCGGTAGTCTTCAAGCTTGAGGCGGGGCGCCTTTTATATAACGCTGAACTCCACGTAATTCGCCTTGTCTTTCAAGGCGCACGCCTGTTTGTCACGCTTCGTTTGACGGTGGACAATTGGCGCAATATGCTGCGCTATCGGCAATGATCGGTGGCGCTGCTGGACGCAAATAAGGAAGGCACTATGAACCTGATGTTCTGGAAGAAACAAGCCGGCGCAGAAGCGGAATCGCCCGTCGCCCAATCGGGCAAGTTGAAGAACCTGACAACTCCGAAGCTGGCAGCGCGGATCAAATTATGGTTCGCCGCCTTAACCGGGCATTTCAGGAAACCTCCTGCGTTTCGCGCAGATGATGGTCGGCTTGCGGATGCACCCTGCGACTCGGAAGATATGTCTGGTGCGACCGTAGAACCCGAATTGGAGGCGGCTGACCCAGAAATGCTGGTCAAACCGGCACTGGCGGCGCGGATTAAATTGCAGTTTGTTTCCCTGGTTAAGCGCTTTAGAAAAACATCCGCAATCGACCCTGAAGAAGATCACTCTGATTCGGCAGAGTCTTCGGGATCTCCTGCGCCGGAAATCCCTGCAAAACCCGGCTTGCTCATGCGCATCAATGCCGGGTTTGCTGCCTTTATCAGGGAAATCAAGGCACCCGTCACGCCACAGGCGGGCGAAGATGAGGGGGGCGCCGACAGGCGTGACCGCTCCGAGGCAGCGCATGAGGAAGGCGAAATTTCCGACAGCGCAATCGCAGCCGGGCCGGTGCGCTCCAGAAAATGGCTGGTCGTCAGCGGTTCGATCCTTATAGCGGTTTTATTGGTAACCGGCATCGCTATTAACTTTTGGCAGACTTACGAGCCGAAGCAAAAACGATGGGGCACCAAGCACGACATCACCTCTATCTCTTCCACCCCCAGCGGTCAAGAATCCACACCCGATCTGCCCCATGACGAAGTCGATGCGCTTAAGAAGAAAAACGCCGAATTACAAGCCCGCATCGAGGCGCTGCAAAAAGCCCCCCCGCCGCAGCGGTCTTATATCCCATCAGCCCGGCAATCGGGAGGAAGCTCCCCTTCATTCGCAGGCAGCGGTGATACGATGCTGGGCACCAGCGACCCTAAAGCCGCCGCGATGACGCTGAAGGAGGCCATTGAGGCCATGAACGCCAGTTCGGGCGATTACGGCAAAAATAACACCAAATGAACAAATGGCGTGCCCTTGGCACTATACTGACGGCATATTTTTAATTTATCGTCTTGTCGTCCATTGCCAACTTACCAGGACAAAGTTGAAACATGATGAAGAACATTCGGGCCTTGACCCATCCGGAAATACTCGACCAAGAGGCGCTGCGCGAATTTGCCGATGCGCTGGCGGATCGCGCACCGGAGATCGAACGGGACATGGCAAAATTAAATCGGGAGCCAGCCAACCGCGTAGTTATTGCCGATATTTTCCGCTCCCTGCACAACATCAAGGGTGATGCTGCGCTGTGCAAGGTCGAAACAGCCGGTTTGATCGCGCACCCGATCGAGTCGCTGTTGGCCCGTTTGCGATCGGGGGAGGTGCGTTATACGCCTTTGCTGGGCGAGACGATTCTGCTCGCGGTGGACCGGCTGGAACTGGTAACCGAAGCGCTGTTGGTAGGTAAACCAGTCGGGCATCTGAGGCTGGCAGCGTTGGTGGAGGGTCTGGAGCGAATGAGCCTGGCTTCGCAGGCTGACCTCGATGCACACGCAACGCAAGTCATCGAATCGGTAACCGGGTTCAGGCCGCAAGCCAACCTGCGCACTTCAATCGTTTCCCCGCCTGCCCAGCCTCGGCAGAAAGACAGCATGGCCGCCGACCTGCTGTTTTTTCATTCGCTTGCCTTGCAGTTCGAAGCCCGTTCCCCCCTGTTCGGCGGTCGCACCGGCCGCATTCTCAAGATGGTGCTGGACACCAACCGGGCTGCCGGCTCCCCGGTGGATACCGCACAACTGGAGGCGGCGGTCTATATGCACGATGTGGGAATGATGTTCCTGCCGGAGGCGGTATGGCTCAAGGTGGGCAACCTGAGCAATGAGGAACGGAACACGCTGCACTCCCATCCGGGTTTCGCCGCCGGGCTGCTGGAGCGTATGGCAGACTGGAAAATGGCGGCGGAAATTGTGCGCCAGCACCACGAAATGCCGGACGGTGCGGGTTATCCCGGCAGATTGCAGGGGAACGAAATTTGCCCGGGAGCCAAAATTCTCGCCATGTCCGATGCTTTCGAGGCTGTCACGCTCAAGCACAGCGCACGCGGCCATAACCGCTCGGTGCTGCGGGCCGTTGCAGAAGTCAACGCCTGTAGTAATCAATTCGCGCCGGAATGGATCGAGCCGTTCAATTCCGTCATCCGGCGCATGGTCGAACAATAAACAACGATGGATTTTTATAGTTATGGATAACACCAAGGAAGCGACCCCCGACATATCGGCTTTTCTCGCGTCGTCGATACACGACATGAAAAACTCCCTCGGCCTCCTGATTAATTTTCTGGAAACCAGCCTCCCAGAACTCGGACTGGATACCCAGAAAAAGGCTGCACCGATGCTATACGAGGTCAAACGCGTCAATGATAATCTGTTGCAGATGCTGGCAATTTTCAAGGTGGGCAACCAATTTTACCCCTTCGATCTGTCGGAAAATTTCATCGATGACTTTGTACGGGAAATTGTCGAACAAAACAAAACCATGCTGGATTATTCCGGCATCGCACTGGACGTGGAATTTGACGAAGGGCTGGCCTGGTATTTTGACCGCGAACTGATTATCGGCGTAGTATCTCACGCGTTGAACAATGCCACCCGCTATACCAAAGACAGATTGATGCTTTCCGTGAAAGAAGAGGATGGGGAATTGGTGGTGCGTGTCGAGGATAACGGCAGCGGCTACCCCATCAGCGTGCTCGATGCCGGAAGTGCCGTCAGCAAGGGGGTGAATTTTGCCTCGGGCAGCACGGGGCTCGGGCTGTACTTCTCGTCCATGGTGGCGAAGCTGCACAATAACCGCGGCAAGACCGGCAGCATAGCCCTGGAAAACGGCGGCAAATTGGGCGGCAGTTGCTTCATCCTGCATCTGCCCTAAGCTTGAAACAAGGCACATTATTATGTACATGAACCCTGACACCGCCTCCCTGTTTACCGGAAAGTCGTTTTTGATTGTTGACGATTTCCAAGGCATGCGCACGATGCTGCGCGAAATGCTCAGGAAATTTGGCAGCAGAAATGTCGATGCCGTCGCCAACGGCAAGGAGGCCATCGCCTTTCTGGAAAAGAACAAATACGATGTCGTGCTGTGCGACTACAACTTGGGCAGCGGCAAAAACGGACAGCATGTCCTCGAAGAAGCCAAGTATCGCGACTTGATCGGCCTTGCGACAGCCTGGATTATCATCACCGCCGAAAAAACTGCAGACCTAGTTTTTGGTGCCGCCGAGTACATGCCTGACGATTACATCATCAAGCCGGTCAACGAGTCCACGATGAGAAGCAGGCTGGAAAAAGTGCTGGCTAGAAAGGAAATGCTGGCCGATATCGAAAAAGCGGTGCGCGACAAGGATAATGACCTCACCGTCGCGCTTTGCGACAGGGCGCTTGCATCAAGCAAATCCAACGCCACGGAATTGCTGCGCATCAAGACCGGCACGCTGCTGACCATGGGCCGCTATGACCGCGCACAGCAGGAATTTGAGCAGATACTGGCCAAACGCGACATACCGTGGGCCAAGACCGGCTTGGGCAAAGCGACGTTTTATAAGGGCGATCTGGCCAAGGCGCAGCAGCTTTTTCGCGAAGTCATCAGCGGCAACCCTGCCTATTTGGAGGCGCACGACTGGCTTGCCAAAAGCCACGAGGCCGCCGGTGAGCTGGACGAGGCGCAACATGCGCTAACGCGCTGCACGGAACTGTCGCCCAATTCGGTTATTCGCCAGAAAAATCTCGGCCAACTGGCGCACAAGCGGGGCGATCTGGAAACGGCCGAAAACGCTTACCGCAAAACCATCAAACTGAGTGAGTATTCCATACACAAAAGCCCGGATTCATATCTCGGCTTGGCCAAGATATGCTCGGAAAACGACAACCCCGGTGAAGCGTTACAAATTCTTAAGGATGTCCACAAGGAATTTGACAACGCAGAAACCAGCCTCCACGCCAAAGTGGTAGAAGGGTTGGTCTACCAAAAATCCGGCGACCGGATTAACGCGGAAAAAATTTCCAGGGAAGTGGCTAGCCTGGTCAAGGCGGACGACAGCCAAAGCGCCACCGGCGTCATGCTTGAAGCCGCCCAGTTGTTCCTGGCAACAGGCAACAAGGAAGCTGCCGAAAATATAGCGCAAAGCCTCGTCAAGAATAACCACGAAAATGCCGAACTGCTGGCGCAGGTCAATGATTTATACGGCCAAGCCGGCATGCAGGACAGGGGCGAAGAACTGGTCAATAATTCCCGCCAAGAGGTCATTGCAATCAACGACAAGGGGGTTATCCTGGCCAAGGAAGGCAAGCTGGACGAGGCGATCCGCCTGCTCGGCGACGCGCATAGTTTGCTACCCGGCAACAAGCGGATCATGATCAACCTGGCCAACATGGCTGTTATGTCCATGCGGCAAAATGGCAGGCGCGGCGATCTGATCCAGATAGCGGATAACTGCCTCAAGCAGGTCGCCAAACTGGACCCGCAGGAGAAGTGGTGCACGCAACTGAGAGTCGCGCTGGAAGCCGTTCCGCAATAATTCGCCTGAGCTGCCCATCCGCAGGCAACGGGGCTCTATTCCGTTGCCTGCCGCTGCGCACGGACGGAGTTCACCGAAAACTCCACGAGTTCGCCGGGGTTTTCCGAATATGACTGACCCAAGCTGATGGATCCCGAGCCGCGCAGGATTATTTCTTCGCGCGCGAGGCGCACTACATTCCCGTCGCTGAAGCGGATGTATGTGCCGTTGGTGCTCTGATCCGCCGCAACAAATTTGCCGAAGCGCAACTCGATGCGAATATGCTGGCGCGAGGCAAAGCCATTTTGCACGACGAGATCGCAGGTGTCCCCGCGCCCCAGCACCACGCTGCGCTGCTCCTTGTTAACCTTGAGCACCTGTTCACGGTAGCGCAAAGACATCTCGTCGATATTATCCGGGGATTTGCGGAATGCGGGTGTGCCGATGCGGGTGCTCAGCATGTCGTCCATCTCCCAGATGACGATGGAAATGTCGAAGTGTTCCTGCTTGCCTTTGAACTCGGCGCGCATGATTTGGCGCGTCTTTTCCCGCATATCGGGCGGCAGCGCATCAACTGCGGCCTGGGTCGTCATTATCTGACCTGCCCTGGTTATCGCGGCAACACGCGCGGCGACGTTAACGGTATCGCCAAATACATCACCCGCCTCCCGGATTACCTCGCCATAATTGAAGCCGACACGTATGTGCATTGAATGGCCGCCTTCATATTTTGTGCTTTCCACCGCGCGCTGCATTGCGCACGCGGCGTGCATGGCGGCGGCGGCGCCGGTAAAGGTGCACATGACTTCATCGCCGATGGTCTTGACCAGCTTGCCCTGATAAGTGGAAATTTCGTCGGCCATCGTCGCAATGCACTGCGCTATCAGACGGCGCGCCAGTTGATCGCCGAGATTATCATAGAGCGCGGTGCTGCCGCAGATGTCGGCAAACAGGATGGCAAGCTTTTCTATGTGCTGCGACATAGCCAAATAACAGACACGACATGTGGAAGGACAAGTAAGTTTCTCATGAAACCGCCCGGTGTTTTCCCTACAAAGCAAAACAAAATATCCCCTCGATCTGTTCACTGCACATTGCAGGCTATTCTACTTTTCGGGGGCTATTATGCCATCGTTTTTTTTGCTTACGCATGCGCATAGTGCGCGGGCATGCCTGGCAAAGCGGCAGCCGGATCAAAACGGTAGATTCATTAATAATGCGGGAAGTGAAGGATAGTTTGAAAGGCGGCAGCGTGCCTTACCGGTGCCGGTGCGGTGTCCGTTCACCTGCGCAAGCAGCCCCTACCCGCTTTGTCATGCCCGCTCCGGGCAAAACGGTCAATGCCCTGCTTGTTTGCGCAACTGCTGGATTGCGCGCAACTGGGCAACAGCTTCCGCCAGTTCTGCTTGTGCTTGGGCGTAGTCGATGTCTGAAGCACGGCTCTTGATCGCTTCTTCCGCAGCCTGTTTTGCTTCCAGCGCGCGCGCCTCATCCAGGTCTGCGCCGCGTATCGCGGTGTCGGCCAGAATGGTCACCACGCTGGGCTGCACTTCCAGCATGCCGCCGGAAACGTAGATGAGGACTTCCTGCTCCTGTTCGGGTTGCTTGATCCTGACCGAACCGGGTTTGATGCGCGTCATCAATGCGGTATGGCGCGGATAAATACCCAACTCGCCCATTTCGCCGGGAACCACAACCATTTCCGCCAAACCGGAGAAAATAGATTCTTCCGCGCTAACCACATCAACATGTACCGTCATTGCCATGGGCTTGCCTCTTATTGGAGTGTCTTGGCTTTTTCAACAGCCTCTTCGATGCCGCCGACCATGTAAAACGCCTGCTCCGGCAGGTGATCGTATTCGCCGTTGACGATGCCCTTGAAGCCCTTGATGGTGTCCTTCAGGGTGACGTATTTGCCGGGGCTGCCGGTAAATACTTCGGCCACGTGGAACGGTTGCGACAGGAAGCGCTGAATCTTGCGGGCGCGGGCTACGGCCAGCTTGTCTTCTGCCGACAGTTCGTCCATACCCAGAATCGCGATGATGTCGCGCAATTCCTTGTAACGCTGCAAAGTAGCCTGAACGCCGCGCGCCACGTTGTAATGTTCTTCGCCAACGACCAGCGGATCGAGCTGACGCGAGGTGGAGTCCAGCGGATCGACTGCGGGGTAGATACCCAGCGAGGCGATGTCGCGGCTCAGCACGACGGTGGAGTCCAAGTGCAGGAAGGTGGTCGCAGGTGACGGGTCGGTCAAGTCATCGGCAGGCACATACACAGCCTGGATGGAGGTGATCGAACCGGTCTTGGTCGAGGTGATGCGCTCCTGCAAGCGGCCCATTTCTTCCGCCAGCGTCGGTTGGTAACCCACGGCGGAAGGCATACGGCCCAGCAGCGCGGACACTTCGGTGCCGGCCAGCGTGAAGCGGTAGATGTTGTCCACGAAGAACAGGATGTCGCGGCCTTCGTCGCGGAAATATTCGGCCATGGTCAGGCCGGACAATGCCACGCGCAGACGGTTGCCGGGCGGTTCGTTCATCTGGCCGAACACCATGGCCACTTTGGACTCGGACAGGTTATCCAGTTGGATAACGCCGGCTTCCGACATTTCATGGTAGAAGTCGTTGCCTTCGCGGGTACGTTCGCCCACGCCGGCAAACACCGACAGACCGCTGTGCTGTTTGGCGATGTTGTTGATCAGTTCCAGCATGTTCACGGTTTTGCCCACGCCGGCGCCGCCGAACAGGCCGACCTTGCCGCCCTTGGCGAACGGGCAAACCAGGTCGATCACCTTGATGCCGGTTTCGAGCAGGTCCACGGACGGGGACAGTTCGTCGAACTTCGGCGCTTTCTGGTGGATCTCGCGGCGCTCTTCGCACTTGATCTCACCGACGTCGTCGATTGGGCGACCCAGCACGTCCATGATGCGACCCAGCGTGCCTTTTCCGACCGGCACCTTGATCCCGGCGCCGCTGGCGTTGACCAGCATGCCGCGGCGCAAGCCGTCGGAAGATCCCATCGCGATGGTGCGCACAACGCCGTCACCGAGCTGCTGTTCCACCTCGAAAGTCAAACCGGCTTCGGCTGTCGAATTACCCGCGTCCGCCAGTTGCAAGGCTTCGTACACCTTGGGCATTGCATCGCGTGGAAACTCGATATCGACCACCGCACCGATACACTGAACAATCTTTCCTTGACTCATTTTTAAGATTCCCCGTCTAAATTAATTCTGTAATTTACTGCCGCAACCAATTAACCAACCTGCCGCGCCTTGAAGATTTGGTCTCGCCCAATCTTACGCGGTGCGCCATCAACCAACCGCCGCCGCACCGCTCACGATTTCGGATATCTCGCGGGTGATGGCGGCCTGGCGCGCCTTGTTGTAAACCAGCTTGAGATCGGCAATCACGCTCTTCGCGTTGTCCGATGCGGCTTTCATCGCCACCATGCGCGCGCTTTGTTCGGAAGCCATGTTCTCCACGACTGCCTGGTAGACCAGCGATTCGATATAGCGCACCAGCAGCTCGTTGACCACCACTTTGGCATCCGGCTCGTAGATATAGTCCCAGCTGCCCTCTGCGGTGCCGATCTGTTCGCCGGTAAGCGGCAGCAATTGCTCGATGCGCGGCTCCTGCTTCATCGTGTTGATAAAGTGGTTGTAGCTCAGGTGGATGGCATCGATCTCGCCAGCCACATAGGCATCCAGCATCACTTTCACTGCGCCGATCAACTTGTCGATATGCGGCGTGTCGCCCAGACCGATGACATTGGAGCTGACTTTGGCGCCGATGCGGTTCATGAAGCCCAGGCCTTTGTTGCCGACCGGGCAAACCATGATGCCCTTGCCTTCGCCTTCCCAGGTCTTCATGTGACTTACGGCCAGACGCAAGATGTTGGTATTCAGGCCGCCGCACAAACCCTTGTCCGAAGTGACGACGATCACGCCGACATTCTTGACACCGTCGCGCTTGACCAGGAACGGATGCTTGTATTCCGGATTGGCGCGCGACAGGTGGGCTGCAACGTTACGAATCTTCTCGGCATAAGGACGGGCTGCGCGCATGCGATCCTGTGCCTTGCGCATTTTGGCCGCAGCGACCATTTCCATGGCGCGCGTAATCTTGCGTGTATTTTCTACACTCTTGATTTTTGTGCGTATCTCTTTACTGCCAGCCATTTCTCACCCCGCCTCAATAAACCGCTGTTGCCTTGAATTTTTCAATCGCGGCAGACAACATTTTTTCGTTATCCGCATTCAGATCCTTGCTGGTCTCGATCGCTTCCATCAGGCTCTTGTTATTTGACTTGAGATAGGTATGCACCGCCGATTCGAACGCCAGTGCCTTAGGCACGGCCACGTCGTCGAAGTAACCCTTGTTGACCGCGAAAAGTGTGACCGACATTTCGGCGACAGACAGCGGCGCGTATTGCAGCTGCTTCATCAGCTCGGTCACCATGCGGCCGCGTTCCAGCTGCTTGCGGGTCGCTTCGTCCAGATCGGAAGCGAACTGCGCAAACGCAGCCAGCTCACGATACTGGGCCAGCGCCAGACGCACACCGCCACCTAGCTTCTTGATAACTTTGGTTTGCGCTGCACCACCGACGCGGGACACCGATACACCGGCGTTGATCGCGGGACGGATACCGGCATTGAACAGGTCGGTCTCTAGGAATATCTGGCCGTCGGTGATCGAGATCACGTTGGTCGGCACGAAGGCGGACACGTCGCCCGCTTGCGTTTCGATAATCGGCAATGCGGTCAGCGATCCGGTCTTGCCCTTGACTTCGCCATTGGTAAACTTTTCCACATAGTCCGCGTTCACGCGGGCTGCGCGTTCCAGCAAACGGGAGTGCAGGTAGAACACGTCACCGGGATAAGCTTCGCGGCCCGGCGGACGGCGCAGCAGCAGCGAGATCTGGCGATACGCCCAGGCTTGCTTGGTCAAATCATCGTAAACGATCAATGCATCCTGACCGCGATCGCGGAAGTATTCGCCCATGGTGCAACCAGCATAAGGCGCCAGGAACTGCATCGCGGCGGAATCGGAAGCGGTTGCGGCAACCACGATGGTGTAACCCAGCGCGCCGTGCTCTTCCAGTTTGCGCACGACGTTGGCGATGGTCGAAGCCTTTTGCCCGATCGCGACGTATACGCAGGTCATGTTCTGACCCTTCTGATTAATGATGGCATCCACCGCCACGGCGGTCTTGCCGGTCTGGCGGTCACCGATGATCAGTTCGCGCTGGCCGCGCCCGACCGGAACCATGGAGTCGATCGATTTCAGGCCGGTTTGCACCGGCTGGTCAACGGATTTGCGCGAGATCACGCCCGGAGCGACTTTTTCGATCTTGTCGGTCATCTTGGCGTTGATCGGACCCTTGCCATCAATCGGCTGGCCCAGCGCGTTGACCACACGGCCGCACAATTCGGGGCCGACCGGCACTTCCAGGATACGGCCGGTACATTTGACCGTGTCGCCTTCGGTGATGTGTTCGTATTCGCCCAGCACCACGGCGCCGACAGAGTCACGCTCGAGGTTCAGCGCGAGGCCAAAGGTATTGCCGGGAAACTCCAGCATTTCGCCTTGCATCACGTCTGACAAGCCATGCACGCGGACGATACCGTCGGTCACGCTGACCACCGTTCCTTCGGTGCGTGCTTGCGTCAGCGCTTCGAAGTTGTCGATGCGGCTGCGGATCAGATTGCTAATTTCGGAAGGGTTGAGCTTCATCGGGATTTCCTTATCTTGATAATTCTTTATCAGGCCAGTGCATTTGCCATTTCGCCTAGACGGGTGCGAGCAGAGCCATCGATCACCTTGTCCCCGGCACGAATCACGACACCGCCCAGCAGTTCTTTGTTAACTTTACAAACCAGCTTGATTTCGCGGCCCATGCGTTTCTTCAGTGAGCTGACGATCTTGTCCTGTTGCGCGGTTGACAATTCGAATGCCGAATCCACCACCACGTTGACGGTCTTTTCCGCTTCGGCGCGCAATACTTCAAAGAGGCCGGCAATTTCCGGCAGTATCAGCAGACGCTGGTTGTCCACCAGGATGCGCACGAAGTTGCGCTGCTGCTGTTTAGCTTGCCCGCCCAACAGCCCGTCCATCAGCCCGTCCATCAGGCTTTCAAGTTGGGCTTTTGCAACGCGCGGGCTGGTGACGACGGCGCGTACTTCCGGATTGGCCACCACCTCGGCGAGAGATGTCAGCGTCTCCGACCAGCCTTTCAGGTCGGACAATTTTTGCGCTTCGTCGAATGCCGCCTGGGCATAAGGACGTGCAGTGGTAATAGCTTCAGACATGGCGATCAGATTTCCGCAACGAGCTTATCGAGCAGGTCGTTGTGCGCCTTGGCGTCGATCTCGCGGCCGAGGATCTTCCCGGCACCGGCCAATGCGATTGCCGATACCTGGGTACGCAGCTGCTCCTTGGCACGAAACACTTCCTGATCGATTTCCGCCTTGGCGCCCGCGATGATACGGTCGCCTTCCACTCTGGCTTGCGCCTTGGCTTCTTCGACTATTTCGCTGGCGCGCTTTTCGCCGTTGGCCACGATCTCGGCGACCTTTTCCTTGGCTTCGCGCAGCACCTCGGCAGAACGCTTGGCAGCGAGTTCCAGATCATGCTTGGCGCGGTCGGCATCCGCCAGACCGTCGGCGATCAGCTTCTTGCGCGCTTCCAGCGCCGCCATGATCGGCGTCCAGACGAACTTCATGCAGAACCACACGAACAGAGCGAACATGATGGTCTGTGCGAGAAGAGTTGCATTGATATTCATGCAAGCTTCCTTTCTTGATTTATGCGTAGTTGCTTATCGGAGAATCAACCCACCACAGCAAACAGAACGTACATGGCGATACCGACGGCGATCATCGGAACCGCGTCGACCAGCCCCATCACCACGAAGAACTGGGTGCGCAGCATAGGGATCAGTTCGGGTTGACGGGCAGCGCCTTCCAGAAAGCGACCACCCAGAATGCCGATACCGACGGCCGCGCCAAGCGCGCCCAGTCCCATCATCAGCGCTCCAGCGATGTACAGCAGTGCGTTTGCCATTTCCATTTTCTATTTCTCCTGTTAATAAAAAGTTAAGTTGATGAAGCCGAAATCAGTGATGTTCCTGATGCGCCATATCCAGATATACGACTGTCAGCGTCATGAAGATGAACGCTTGCAATGTGACGATCAGGATGTGGAAAATCGCCCAGCCCAGCGACAGCAGGATCTGCGAACCGTATAACGTGACACCGCCCATCGAGAAGCCCGCCCACGCGCCGCCCATCAGCGCGATCAGGATGAAAATCATTTCGCCGGCATACATGTTGCCGAACAGACGCAGTGCGAGGGAAATCGGTTTGGCGATCAGGTTGACACCTTCCAGCAGCAGATTGACCGGCATGCCGAACTTGCCGAACGGTTGCAGCGTCAACTCGCCGACAAATCCGCCCAAGCCCTTCATCTTCACGCTGTAGTACAGCACCAGCATAAATACGCCGATAGCCATACCAAATGTGGCATTCGGATCGGTGGAAGGCACGACTTTGAAGAACGGGACGCCGAGCGAGGTCATCAGCAATGGGATGTAGTCGATGGGGATCAAGTCCATCAGGTTCATCGAGAACACCCAGAAGAAGATGGTCAGAGCCAGCGGGCCGATCATGGTGTTTTTGCCGGAGAACGAGCCGCGCACGCTGTTGTCGATGAACTCCAGCGCCCATTCACAAAAGTTTTGCAGGCCGTTCGGCGTACCGGCGCTGGCGCTTTGCGCCGCGCGGTAGAACACGAACATGATCACCGCGCCCAGCAACAGGGACATGATGAAAGTATCGAGATTGAGCGCCCAGAAGCCCATCGCCTTGGCTTGTTCCGCGCTATGCGCAACTCCCCAGGTACCGTCGGGCAGTTGTCCGTAAGTCAGGTTTTGCAGGTGATGCTTGATGTATTCCGCTGATGTGTGTGCTTCGCTAGACATTTTTATTCACTATCTCGGTCTATTAGAATCTGCTCAAAAACAACCGGGCCGCCAATAGTACCGCTTGCCCCATCACAAAGCCGCCCAGTATGGCAAGCGGCGGTAATCTCAATGCTGTCATGCACAAGCCGAGCAGCGCCACGACCGCCAAAAATCTTTCGGCGGCATAAAAATACATGAGCCGTAGCTGACGATGCGCACCACCGGAATGATGCGCTTCATGGGCTGATTGCAGAGCCGCCCGGGACATCCTCCACGCCAGCAATGTTCCGTTGAGGGCAGATACCAATCCCCCGCATAACACCGCCAGCGCATATTGCTGGGCATCGTTCAGGCCGTAAATAATGCCAGCGGCAATCAGAGCAACCGCCGCCTGCAGCATGACCACCTTGCGCGCCAGCCTCTTTTCATCGGCCTCTACAGCGCAAAGGGTGGCGATTATAGTGGCGCTTTCAGGGGGTGTCAAACATTGTTGCTCCGTGTCAATAACACTTTTGCGCAACTTATTTAACCCTTTTGAGCTTGCCCAAAAATTCATCCAGCTGGTCGTGGTTGGCATAAGCGATAACCAGCTTGCCACCGCCCTTGTTACCCGGCTTGATCTCAACATGTGCTCCGAGGCACGCGCTCATCTCTTCCTGCAGCCGCTGCGTGTCGCGGCTGATATGGTGCGTTTTTTTCTGTTTGGCCCGGTCCGGCTCTTGAGTCTGCTTTTGTACCAGTTTTTCCGCCTCGCGCACGGAAAGCCCTTCGAGCACAATCCTGTTGGCCAGCAAGACCTGCTGGGCGTTCTCCAGCGGCAGCAGCGCGCGGGCATGCCCCATGTCCAGCTTGTTTCCCATCAGCATATCCTGCACAACCTGCGGCAATTTGAGCAGACGCAGCAGATTGCTGGCCGCACTGCGCGAACGGCCCACCGCTTCTGCGGCGACCTGGTGGGTCATCTTGAATTCGTCGATCAGGCGCTGCAGGCCAATCGCCTCTTCCAGCGGATTCAGATTTTCGCGCTGAATGTTCTCGATCAGCGCCATGGCCAACGCCGCATTGTCCGGCACACTGCGCACCAGCACCGGCACATGCGTCAGTCCGGCGATCTGTGCCGCACGCCAGCGCCGCTCGCCGGCGATGATCTCATAACTGTTGTCAGGCAGTTGGCGCACCAGGATCGGCTGCATGATTCCCTGCGCCTTGATCGAAGCCGCCAAATCCTGCAACGATGCCTCATCCATATGCGAACGCGGCTGGTACCTGCCCGGCTTGAGTAATGCGACATTCAAGTCGCGCAACACCTCGTCCTTTTCGCTCTTGCCGCCGGACAGCAATGCGTCCAGCCCGCGCCCCAACCCCTTGTGCAGCTTTGTTGCCATGATCGCTTCCTTTATGCTGATGCAGCCGACTGCGCCGCGTTGTTCAATAATTCCCCTGCCAAAGCCAGATAAGCCTGCGTCCCCTTGGATAATTTGTCGTGATACAGCACCGGCAAACCATAGCTGGGCGCTTCTGCCAGCCGCACGTTGCGCGGGATCACGGTGCGGTAGACCTTGCCGCCGAAGTGTTCCTGCAACTGATCCGAGACCTGCTGCGCCAGCATGTTGCGCGGGTCGAACATGGTGCGCAGCAACCCTTCGATCTCCAGTTCCGGATTCAGGCTGGCGCGCACTTTGCGGATGGTATTCACCAGGTCGCTCAGCCCTTCCAGCGCATAGTATTCGCATTGCATCGGGATCATCACCGACTTTGCCGCACACAGGCCGTTCAAGGTCAGCAGGTTCAGCGCGGGTGGGCAATCGATCAATACATAGTCATACTCGGCCGCGACGACAAGCAAGGCGTCGCGCAAGCGCGTTTCACGATGCGCCAGACCGACCAGTTCGACTTCTGCGCCGGCCAGCTCGCGGTTGGCGGGCAGGATGTCGTATTTCCCCGCTTCCGAGCGCAGCCGCGCCTCCGCTACCGTTTTAGCGCCCAGCAGCACATCGTAGACGCTGGCCTGCACATCGCGTTTGTCGATGCCGCTGCCCATCGTGGCGTTGCCCTGTGGGTCGAGGTCGATCAGCAACACGCGCTGCTGGGCCGCCGCGAGGCTTGCGGCCAGATTCACGGTGGTGGTGGTCTTGCCCACCCCGCCCTTCTGGTTGGTTATTGCCAGTATTTTCGTCATATTGTCAAATCTCCCTTGCATGTTGCAATTACCAGGCTGCGCGCGGCGGGCAGCCCCGGCACCTGTAACGGTATCACGCGCTCCGCCCGACACCCGTCCGGCACATCCACCAATTCCTGCTGCGGCGCACCCTTCATCGCCGCCCAGCACCCGTGCGGTGCTATCAGGTGGCGTGTGCTGCGCAGGAATTCACCCAGCTCGCTGAACGCCCGCGAGATGATCCCGTCGAAACGCTCATTTGGCCGCCACTCTTCCACACGCGCGCAGTGAACGCTCACGTTGCGCAAGCCCAGCTCGATAACCGCCTGTTTCACAAAACTGGTCTTCTTGCTGTTGCTGTCCAGCAGGGCAAACTGCCAGTCCGGCTGTGCAACTGCCAGCACCAGCCCCGGCAGGCCAGCGCCGCACCCCACATCCAGCCACCGCCCCGCCCACAGATGCGGCAGCACCGCAAGGCTGTCGAGCAAGTGATGGCTCACCATCTGCTGCGGGTCGCGGATTGCCGTCAGGTTGTAGACCTTGTTCCATTTGTGCAGCAGCGCCAGATAATCCAGCAGCTTGCCCTGCGCGCCCGCAACCAGCGTAATTCCCAATTGTGCGCAACCGAGCTGTAATTCTTCGGCCAGGCTCATGCGCGTTTTTGTGTCTGTTGCGTATCATCGCGAAAACCGCGCTTGATATGCACCAGCAACAAGGAAATTGCCGCCGGTGTTACCCCGGAAATACGCGCCGCCTGCCCGACGGTTTCGGGTTTGTGCTGATTGAGCTTTTGCTGCACCTCGATGGACAGCCCGCGCACCTCGCGATAATCCAGATCACCCGGCAAACCCAGCGTTTCATACTGTTCGTTGCGCCCGATCTCTTCGCGCTGCCGCTCGATATAGCCGTGATATTTCGCCTGCGTTTCCACCTGCTCGGCGACCTTTACATCATCCACCCCGGCACCCGCCCCGGTCAGGGTCAGCAGGGTGGCATAATTCACGTCCGGGCGGCGCAGCAGCTCATGCAGCGAGTATTCGCGCTCGATCGGTTTGCCCAGCACGCGCATCGCATCCTCTTCAGGCAGGTTGCGCGGATTCACCCAGGTATTGCGCAACCGTTCCTGTTCGCGCGCGACGGCCTCGCGCTTCCGATCGAATGCCTGCCAGCGCGCATCGTCCACGATACCCAGTTTGCGCCCGATCTCCGTCAGCCTCAGATCCGCGTTGTCCTCGCGCAATTGCAACCGGTATTCGGCGCGGCTGGTGAACATGCGATACGGTTCGGAAACGCCGCGCGTAATCAGGTCGTCCACCAGCACGCCCAGGTACGCCTCGTCGCGGCGCGGGCACCATGCATCCTTCCCGCTGGCTTGCAGCGCCGCATTCAACCCGGCCAACAAGCCCTGTGCGGCGGCCTCTTCGTAACCGGTGGTGCCGTTGATCTGCCCGGCGAAGAACAACCCATGGATCGCCTTGGTTTCCAGCGAGCTTTTCAGCCCGCGCGGGTCAAAATAGTCGTACTCGATCGCATAGCCGGGGCGCAGGATATGTGCGCTCTCCAACCCCCTGATCGAGCGCACCAAGGCCAGCTGCACGTCGAATGGCAAACTAGTGGAGATGCCGTTCGGGTAGATTTCATGGGTGGTCAACCCTTCCGGCTCGAGGAAGATCTGGTGCGAGGATTTATCGGCAAAGCGCGTAATCTTGTCCTCGATGGACGGACAATAGCGCGGCCCGATTCCCTCGATCACCCCGGTGAACAGCGGCGAACGATCCAGGCCGCTACGGATGATGTTGTGGGTGTGCGGGTTGGTCTCGGTGATCCAGCACGGCAATTGCTGCGGATGCTGCGCGGCATTACCCAGGAACGAGAACACTGGCACGGGGTCATCGCCAGGCTGCTCCTGCATCACCGAGTAATCGATGCTACGCCCGTCGATACGCGGCGGTGTACCTGTCTTCAGCCGCCCCGCCGGAAGACTCAGTTCGCGCAAACGCCGCGCCAGGCCGATGGAAGGCGGGTCGCCCGCGCGCCCCGCCGGGTAGTTGGCCTGCCCGACATGGATCAGCCCGGACAGGAAAGTGCCCGCCGTCAACACCACGGTTTTTGCGCTGAAACGCAAACCAAGTTGCGTAACAACCCCACATACCCGGTCATGATCGAGCAACAAATCGTCCACCGCCTGCTGGAACAGCCACAGGTTGGGCTGGTTTTCCAGCCTTGTCCGGATGGCCTGCTTGTAAAGGATGCGGTCGGCCTGCGCACGCGTCGCGCGCACCGCAGGCCCCTTGCTGGAATTCAGGATGCGGAACTGTATGCCGCTCTCGTCGGTCGCCGCCGCCATCGCGCCGCCCAACGCATCCACCTCCTTGACCAGATGCCCCTTGCCGATCCCGCCGATCGATGGATTGCACGACATCTGCCCGAGCGTCTCGATGTTGTGGCTGAGCAGCAGGGTCTTGCAACCCCCGCGCGCGCTGGCCAATGCGGCCTCCGTACCGGCATGGCCGCCACCCACCACGATCACATCGAAACCGTCAGGAAAATTCATGTTGCAGCAGCTTTGGAAAGGACGCGCATCATACAACAGCGCATCCGGAATCCAAAACATATTGTTTCACGTGAAACAGTCTGCGCTATTTTCCGATGCAGAAACGGCTGAATATCTCTCCAAGCAGGTCGTCCGGAGTAAACTCCCCGGTAATTTCATTCAGCGCGCTTTGCGCTAGGCGCAGCTCCTCGGCAAACAGCTCAGCTCTGTCCAGCATTGTTTGCGCCTGTGCCAAGTGGGTATGCGCCAGCGCCAAGGCCTGCATGTGCCGCTCCCGCGCCATGAAAGCGCCGCTTTCCTGGTCGCGCCAGCCCACCGCCTCCAGCAGTTTGCCGCGCAACTCCTCTACCCCGGCACCCGTTCTGGCTGATACCCAGACAGGCACCCCGGCAAACGGCGCGCTGTCGAACGCAACAGCGCCCCCGCCCAGTAGGTCGGTCTTGTTGAATACCAGCAGTCGCGGAACATCCGTTGGCAATCCGGCAAGAATCACCTCGTCCTGTGTCGTTAGCCCCTTGCTCGCATCCAGCAGCACCAGGATCAGGTCGGCGCGGTGCATGGTCTGATGCGCGCGCGCGATGCCCATGCTCTCCACCGGATCCTCGGATTCACGCAGCCCCGCAGTGTCCATGATATGCAACGGCACGCCGCGAATCTGGAGCGCCTGGCGGATCACGTCGCGGGTGGTGCCGGGAATATCACTGACCAGCGCCACCTCCTCGCCGGCCAGACGGTTCAGCAGACTGGATTTGCCGACGTTCGGCTGCCCGGCGATGACCACATGCGCGCCTTCGCGCAGCAGGTTGCCCTGCTTTGCGGTATCCAGCGTATGCTGCAAGCGCGACCGGATGTCACGCAGCAAGGCGTCGCGACGCGCAAGGTCGACGCTATCCACCTCCTCTTCCGGAAAATCCAGCATCGCCTCAACCAGCATACGCAGGTGGATCAATTCATCGACCATGCTGTGGATGGCTGCTGAAAACTCCCCGCGCAGGGAGCGCATCGCGCTGCGCGCGGCTTCGGCAGTATTGGCTTCGATCAGGTCGGCAACACTTTCTGCCTGTGCCAGGTCGAGTTTGCCGTTCAGAAAGGCACGGCGCGTGAATTCGCCGGGCTGTGCCAGACGCGCCCCCAAATCGAGGCAGCGCCGCAACACCAGTTGCAACACGGCGGGGCCGCCGTGCCCTTGGAGCTCAAGCACGTCTTCACCGGTAAACGAATGCGGTGCAGGAAAAAACAAGGCGACACCCTGATCCAGGATGCCGCCGTTTTCATCCAGAAAATTGCCGGTGGTGGCATGGCGTGCAACGGGAAGCTTTCCCAGTATTCCGCACGCCAGGGTTTCGATGCGCCCCCCGGACACCCTTACCACACCGATCCCGCCGCGCCCCTGCGCGGTGGAAACGGCGGCGATGGCGTCAGCGTTTGGCTGCGGCAGCTTTGCTCTCATCCTCGGCAGCCCGGGTGATATACCACTGCTGGCCGATAGAAAGGATGTTGTTCACGATGGAGTACAACACCAGCCCGGCGGGAAAGAAGAAGAAAATGATGCTGAAGGCGATTGGCATGATCTGCATGACCTTGGCCTGGATGGGATCAGGCGGCTTCGGGTTGAGGCGCATCTGGATAACCATGCTCGCCCCCATGATCAGCGGCAGGATGTAATATGGGTCGGCCGCCGACAGGTCGGTTATCCAGCCAAAGAACGGCGCATATCGCAACTCAACGCTTGCCAGGATGGCCCAGTACAAAGCGATAAAAACCGGGATTTGCACCACTACCGGCAAACAACCGCCCAGAGGGTTGATCTTCTCGGTTTTGTATAGCTCCATCATGGCGCGGTTCAACTTTTCCCGATCACTGCCGCACTGTTGTTTTATCTTTTCCAGCTTGGGTGCAACCACGCGCATCTTTGCCATCGAACGGTAGCTTGCAGCGGACAAAGGGAAAAATAATAGCTTGATCAGGACGGTCAGCAGAATGATCGCAGCGCCCCAATTGTGCGTCCAGTCATAGAACAGCGCCATGACCCAGAACAACGGTGCGGAAAGGACGGTCAGCCAGCCGTAATCCACCGTCAACCCAAGGCCTGGGGCAATTTCGTCCAGATCAGTTTGCGCCGGCCCCACATAGAGAGTCGTGCCCATCAGCGCCCTTTGGCCGGGGTCAATAGTCTGCTCCGGCAAGATCATTCCCACCGAATAGGCGTCGCTATCCAGTTTGCGCGTAAAATATTCTCGCCGGGTTTTTTCCTTGGGCAACCAAGCCGCAACAAAATAATGTTGCAATATCCCTATCCATCCATCATCCGCCTGCTTGGGGTAATCCGTCTTGCCCTTCTCTATTTCCGCGAATTCTACTTTCTGGAACTTTTCCTGATCGGTATAGACGGCGGCTCCAACATAAGTAGGCAAAAACATCGAACTGCCCGCCAGCGGCGCACTATCCCTAATCAATTGATAGTAACTGCTTGCCGATACCGGTTGTTGCCCGGTATTTTCCAGCTCGTAGCCGACTTCAACCAGATAGCTCCCTTTGTGAAAAGTAATTATCTTGGTTACTTTAAGAGCGGCGTCACCAGCACCTTTCAACCGCACCTGAACCTGTTCCGCATTGCCGGAAAGCGTATATCGATCCTGTTCTGCAACAAACAGGCTGGTATGATTGGGCAACCCCGCCCCGAGCAGACCGCTTTGCGCAGCATAATTATGGGTTCCTGCGCCGCGATGAAAAAGTATCAGGGGCTTGTTTTTGTCCTGTCCATCCGGATGGTTCAGCAGCGCCAAATGACTGATGTCCCCACCGATGGTGCTGATTTCAGCATCAAGAATATCTGTCCTGACCAGGATTGTTGCTCCAACAGCTGGCTGGGCCGACTGCTGCGCAACCGGCGCCTGGCCTGGAGTAGCCAAGGAAGAGGCCGCAGGGATGGTCGTAGCGGAAGGCGTTGCAACAGGCAACGCTTCTTTAGTTATCGCGTCTTGCTGGATATACTGTTCGGGATGCTGATGGCGTTGCCAACCATCCCAAACCAATCCCAACGAAAACACAAAAATTAAAAACAAAAATAGTCTTTGGATATCCATGATCGAACCTGATGTTAGGGCGCGGGATCGTAACCGCCGGGATTCCATGGATTGCAGCGCAGCAATCGTTTGATGCCGAGCCAGCTCCCTTTAATCACACCATGTTTCGCCAGGCTTTCACAGGTGTAATGCGAGCAGGTTGGGGTAAATCTGCATGTTGGCGGGCTAAGTGGACTGATCAGGTATTGATACCCATGTATCAACTTGATTACAATTCTGCGCATCTGCGTTCTACCCTGCTTAACAGCATTTTTAAATTGTCATCTTGCGAACCGCGCCTTTGTGGGCAAGTACGTTTCACCATCACAACCAAATCCAAATTGCACAGCTTGATGCTGTGCTGGCGAAACGCCTCCCTGATGGTTCTTTTTAAACAATTTCTGTCTGCGGCACCGGCCAGGATTTTTTTGCCCACAATTATTCCGAGCCTGGCATTTTTTTCGCGGTTGCGCGTGAAATAAACCTTGAAATTGTCATCAGTTACGCTTTGCGCGCGGACAACATGGTCAAAGCCGTTTGCGCGCAACAATCGGTGCGCAGAGGTAAATTTGCCCGATGGACTAGACTGCGAGTCTTGCACGGCCCTTGGCGCGACGTGCATTGATAACAGCGCGGCCTCCGCGTGTTTTCATGCGTACCAGAAAACCATGGGTGCGTTTTCTTTTGGTTACGGAGGGTTGATATGTGCGTTTCATGATTTCTTCCTAAAGTTAGCCGTAAAACGCGCTATTACAAAGTCTTAATGCGTACGTGTCAAGCATATTTTACTTTTTAGCCTGTGGATAAGTTTGTTCTACCACTGTAGAATGCGGCAACTTTCACCGCTACCGAATCATTTTCCGCTATGTAACCATGCAGGATATTTCTTTTTGGGATTCATGCCTCCGCTCGTTCGAAAAGAGCCTGCCGCCGCAACAATACAACTCGTGGATAAAACCTTTACTGCTCAAGAACGAAAATGGAGCCTTGGTTCTAACTGCTCCAAACAGCTTTACCTTGAAGCTTGTTCAGGAACGGTTTTTACCCGAGATTAGCCGCCAAGCGGGGTTGGTCTACTCCAGAGTTCCTCCGTTTGAGTTTCGTGTTCTTGAAAATGAACCTGCCAGCAAACCGCGTGAAATAACGGCAAAAAAAGAAGCTATTCCTATCCCTGATAGCAAACCAAAAATCGAGGCTTCCTTTCGTAATTATGGGAAACTCAATCCCAACTTAACCTTCGATAATTTTGTAATCGGAAAAGCCAACCAGCTTGCTTTTGCCGCCGCCACCCAGGTCGCCGAATTGCCTGGGGTCTCGTATAACCCTCTATTCATTTATGGCGGAGTAGGCTTGGGAAAAACCCATCTGATACAGGCGATGGGCAATCAAATAAAAATTAATAATCCGCAGGCAAAAATCTGCTATATGCACGCAGAACGGTATGTTTCAGATGTAGTACGCGCTTACCAATCGAATAAATTTGAGGAATTTAAACAATATTATCACTCGCTCGATATTCTGCTGATCGACGACATCCAGTTTTTTGCCGGTAAAACCAAAACCCAGGAAGAATTTTTTTACGCTTTCAATACACTCATCGATTCGCACAAGCAGGTCATAATGACCAGCGACACTTTCCCCAAGGAAATCTCCGGGCTTGATAGCCGCCTGGTTTCACGTTTTGGCTGGGGTCTCACGGTCGCTATTGAGCCTCCAGAATTAGAAATGCGAGTTGCCATCCTGCTGAAAAAAGCCAGTTTAGGTGGTTTCGTACTTGACGAAGCGGTCGCTTTTTTTGTCGCCAAACACGTCAATTCAAACATTCGCGAGCTTGAGGGTGCCCTTAAGCGCATCGAAGCGTACGCAAAATTTCACCGCCGCGCCATTTCTGTTGAAACGGCGAAAGAGGCCCTAAAAGACATTCTAATCGCCCAAAGCAGACAGATTTCTATTGATAACATACAAAAAACCGTCGCAGATTATTACCACATCAAAATGGCTGAACTGCTTTCGAAAAAAAGAACACGAAACCTGACGCGACCACGACAAATGGCCATGTCGCTCGCTCGCGAACTTACCACCATGAGCTTGCCTGAAATTGGCAACTCATTTGGCGGAAAGGATCATTCGACTGTTATACATGCCTGTAAGATGATGAGTAACCTCCGGGCATCGGATACAACGATTGATGCAGATTACAAAATACTGCTACAAATCCTGCGGGGATAATTATCGTAATTCATGTGTACCAAATGTTAATAACCTGCGCTTTTATATAAAGCCTAAAACTTATCCACATTACAAATATTTTTGTTAACACCATTTTTCTGTAGTTTGACACTTGTTATCTTGTTGTATTAAAAACATTTTTTTGATTACTAACAGATTGTGTAATACTTTATTAGCTTTTATGTAAGGATTTATATTATGTTTATTGAAAAGATAGATAAAGAAATCATTCTCAAACCGTTACAGGTAGTTATTGGAATTGTCGAACGCAAACAAACGCTGCCAATTCTATCTAACGTGCTGATTGAAAACCAGGATGGCGAGATTCGTTTTACAACGACAGATCTGGAAATACAAATCACCACAACCATTAACATTAGCGCCATGGGCGGTCAAATAGGCGCTTTTACCGTTGGCGGCAAGAAGCTCCAGGAAATCCTGCGCGTCCTTCCCGACCAAAGTAAAATTACCATCGACACCAAAGAAAACAAGGTTCAGATCAAGACCAATAAAAGCCGTTTTAGTTTACAGACGTTACCTGCGCAAGATTTCCCAAAATTGAATAATCAATTGGAAAATGCAAAAAAAATCGTCTTATCACAAAAGGATCTGAAAGCATTATTGTTTTCAGTTCAGTACGCAATGGCGCAACAGGACGTGCGTTATTACCTTAATGGCGTTTTACTGATTGTCGAAGGAAATAAAATAAAAGTTGTCGCTACTGATGGACATCGGCTTGCTTTCAATGCAGGTGGAATTGAGAGTAATTGCGACAAACAGGAAATAATTTTACCGCGCAAAGCCGTTGTGGAGTTATCCAAATTATTGCTGGACAGTGATGAAAGCGTCGAGTTGGAGTTCACACAACAGCAAGTTAAAGCAGTATTTTCAGGTATAACGCTGATAACTAAGGTTATTGAAGGAAAATTCCCCGACTACGAACGCGTCATACCGAAATACAGTAACCATCTCAATATGGAGCGAACCATAATGCAGCAGGCTCTGCAACGTGCTGCCATACTATCAAATGAAAAATTTCGGGGCGTGCGCTTTGTACTGACGGAAAAAAATCTTAGCATCATCAGCAGTAATAGCGAGCAAGAAGAGGCGCAAGAAGAAATTGAAACTGATTACCATGGCGAAGCTTTGGACATTGGCTTCAATGTAAACTACCTGATGGATGGTCTAAACAACATCAACGGCAATACAGCTACCTTTTCATTTGGAGACCCGAACAGCAGCATCCTGATGACTACACCAGAAAATCAGGAATTCCGCTATGTTGTTATGCCAATGCGCATTTAAAAACTCTTCTCTGTTCCACGTGGAACATACTAAATACTAGGGAACGATTAATGACTGAATACACCTCAACCAGCATCAAGGTTTTGAAAGGCCTAGAAGCTGTACGCAAGCGCCCCGGCATGTATATTGGCGATACCAATGACGGAACAGGTTTGCATCATATGGTGTTTGAGGCGGTGGATAATGCTGTAGATGAAGCCCTGGCAGGCCACTGTAATGAAATTAATGTCATCATCCATGCGGATAATTCGATTAGTGTCAGCGATAATGGTCGCGGCATTCCGACCGACATTCACAAGGAAGAAAATCGTTCTGCCGCAGAAGTCATCATGACCGTTCTGCATGCGGGGGGAAAGTTCGATAGCAATTCCTATAAGGTGTCCGGCGGGTTACACGGCGTGGGCGTGTCAGTAGTGAATGCATTGTCGGAATGGTTAAAGCTGACCATTTACCGCGACGGCAAAGAACACTTTATGGAATTCCACCATGGCGAGCCAGTCGCGCCGCTAAAGGCGGTGGGCAACTCAAGTAAAAAAGGCACGATTGTCCATTTCTTGGCGGCCAAGGAAACCTTTGGCCTGGTCGAGTTTCACTTCGATATTCTGGCAAAACGCTTACGCGAGTTGTCATTCCTAAATAACGGCGTGAAGATTGCGCTGATCGACCACCGCACGGGAAAGGAAGAGAATTTTGCCTTCAGTGGTGGTATCAAGGGTTTTGTCGAATACATGAATCGCAACAAAACGGCGTTGCACCCCACTGTGTTCTACGCAATCGGGGAAAAGGACGGTATTACTGCCGAAATAGCGATGCAGTGGAACGACTCTTACCAGGAAACAGTGCAGTGTTTCACCAATAATATTCCGCAGCGTGATGGAGGAACGCACCTGACCGCATTACGCGCCGCGATGACACGCACGCTGAACCAGTACATCGAAACAGAGCAACTGGCGAAAAAGGCCAAGGTGGACACCACTGGTGACGATATGCGTGAAGGGTTGACGGCAGTTCTGTCAGTCAAATTACCCGACCCAAAGTTCTCTTCACAAACCAAGGACAAGCTGGTTTCCTCTGAAGTACGACCGGTTATCGAGGATCTGGTGGCGCAGCAAATGAGTGCTTTCCTGCTGGAAAAACCAAACGATGCAAAGATTATCGTAAGCAAGATAATTGATGCCGCCCGAGCCAGAGAAGCGGCGCGCAAGGCGCGTGAACTGACCCGGCGCAAGGGTGTGCTGGACGGCATGGGCCTGCCCGGCAAATTGGCCGACTGCCAGGAAAAAGACCCGGCACTGTCCGAGTTGTATCTGGTGGAGGGAGATTCCGCAGGCGGATCGGCCAAGCAGGGACGCGACCGCAAGTTTCAGGCGATCCTGCCGCTCAAGGGTAAGATACTGAATGTGGAAAAAGCGCGCTTTGAAAAACTTATCGCCTCGCAGGAAATCGCTACACTGATCACCGTGCTTGGCACCGGCATCGGCAAGGACGAATACAACGCCGACAAGTTGCGCTACCACCGCATCATCATCATGACCGACGCGGACGTGGACGGATCGCATATCCGCACCCTGCTGCTTACCTTCTTTTACCGGCAGATGCCAGAGCTGGTCGAGCGTGGCCATATCTACATCGCGCAGCCGCCGCTATACAAAATCAAACAAGGCAAGGACGAACGTTATCTCAAGGACGATCAGGAGATGAAAATTTACATGCTCAAGTCCGCGCTGAACAACGCCGTGCTGCACCCATCAGCCGATGCTGCACCGATCCAGGCGGAAGCGCTGGAAAAAATTGCCAAGCAGTATTTCCTCGCCGAAGCGGTGATCGATCGTCTGTCGCGTTTTACCGCACCGGAAGCCAGTCATGCCCTGCTGATTCTGCCTACGCTATCGCTGGACGATGCCAAACAGGCGCAAACCAGCGCGCAACTGCTGGAAAAGGCTTGCGGCGGCAACATCAAGGTCGTGGCAGAAACCGACGAAGCAGGCGAACATCGCCTGCGCCTGGAAAAGCTCTATCACGGCAACTATTCGGTCAGCTACATGGATCGTGATTTCCTGCATGGCAGCGATTATGTGCAGATACGCCAGGCTGCGGAAATATTGAACGGCCTGATCAAACCGGGCGCCTACATCGCGCGCGGCGA
>MGXA01000012.1 GCA_001801215.1 Gallionellales bacterium RIFCSPLOWO2_02_FULL_59_110
CGGTTGCTCCGGCACGCTCAGTTGCAGCGCGCCGTGGAAAATCGCCATGTCGCGGTTGGGCGGGATCACATACACGCTGTTGGGCGCCACCTTCATCTGATCCTGCGCCTCGACCACCGGCATGGTGGTGGTACGCTGCAGGATTTCGGTGAGAATGCTGGCGTGGCCCGGATCGAGATGCGACACCAGCACAAAGGCCATGCCGCTGTCGGGTAGCACCTTGCGGAAGAATTGCTCGCTGGCCTCCAACCCGCCGGCGGAAGCGCCGATGCCGACGATGGGGAAGCCAGTGGTGTGTGCTTCCGGGGTTTCCTGAGATTTCTGGACTTCCGGGGCGGCGGGTTGGTCCGGAGTTACGGTTTTACTTTTTGGGGCCTTGCTCTTCTTGATAACCACGACGAATCCTTATATAGAAAACTTGAGCGTGTGAGTGCGTATGGGACCACAAAATCAACCGAATTAACTTGTAGTGGCAGTCCTTGTGCTCGACCCATTCTGACAATTCCGTATTGTGAGTACCTAAGCCGGACGAGCCGGAACCAAATTGTAGGTCGGGCTATGCCCGACATGGTGGGCGTAGCCCACCCTTGTATTCTACGGGCGCTATTGAATCCGAGAAAACTGACAACATTCACAATCATTTAACCTATTGACAATACAAAATAAACACAAAATTCTTGGCATAATTTGAGATCATTTGATCTGGTAATAGACTATTTTGCAAGCCTAAACCTATTTTCACCCTGGCAGAATAAATATCTTCTGCAACACTAAATCCATCTATATGGAGGCAGCAAAAACCCTTTGCCAAGACTGTATCCATGCCGGCAAATCGGCAGCGGGCATCGGCCTGGCGACGAAATAACCCTGGGCAATATCGCAACCCCTTTGGCGCACAAAATCCCAATCGGCCTGGTCTTCGACCCCTTCCGCCACCACCTCCATCTCAAGCTGCCTTGCCAGGCCGAGACTGGAATCAAACATCGCCAGCAGCTTGTCGTTGCCGCAAGCGCCGTGCACGAAACTCTGGTCGATCTTGAGTTCATCAAAGGGCAGGTCGCGCAACTGCGCCAAGGAAGAATTGCCGGTGCCGAAATCATCGATTGAAAGCCGGAAGCGCTTCAGGCGCAGCCGGGCCAGTATCTCAAGCGGAGTACGCAAGTCTTCCATCAGGCGGGTTTCCGTCACTTCCAGTTCCATCATCTGCGGCGGCACGCCTGCCAAGGCCGCAAGCCCGGCAACCAAATCCGAAAAATCCAGCGAGTTCAGGTTATCCACCGACAGGTTGACGGCTACCATCAACGTCAGTCCCGCATCCTGCCAGAGCCTGGCTTGTATCAGCGCATTGGTCAGCACCACCCAGGTCAGGTCGTCGATCAGGCCGTGCACTTCGGCCACGCCGATGAACTGGTCGGGGAACACCATGCCATCCTGAGGATGATGCCAGCGCACCAGCGTCTCCACGCCCATCACGTGACCGGTAGCCGTCCTCACCTTGGGCTGATAATAATTGACCAGCTCGCCATTGGCGATCGCCGCGCGCAACTCGTCTGCGCCGTAAACCTTCCTCTCCGCACGCGGCTGGTTCTGGGATGGCGCGGCCCATTTCCCGATCAGCTCCGCCAGGCCT
The DNA here is from genome assembly GCA_001801215.1 of Gallionellales bacterium RIFCSPLOWO2_02_FULL_59_110. Classification (GTDB taxonomy): domain Bacteria; phylum Pseudomonadota; class Gammaproteobacteria; order Burkholderiales; family Gallionellaceae; genus Gallionella. Next base: position 1,631 of record MGXA01000012.1, read on the forward strand.
TGCGCTGAGGCGGGTTTATGCAGATGCCCCAGCACGGTGATTTTATGCGCCATGGCCAGTTTCTCGGCGGCCTGCTGCATGCGCTCATCCTCGCCGCTGACCAGGATCAGGCTGCCGAGATAGTGCCGCTCGACCAGATGGCGCACGAATTCAAGCCCGTCCATTTCCGGCATATTGATATCCAGCAGAATCAGATTGGGAGAGTTGTCCGGACTATCGATCATCTCCAGCGCAATGTGTCCGTTGTCGCAGGTGGCAACCGAGGTATAGCCAAGCGTCGCCAACATGCGGGCAAGCAGCTTGTGCATGAACGGCTCGTCATCGAGGATCAGGATTTTGATTGCGGAATTGTTCGTCATAACGATAACCTCCTTGTTAGTCTCTTATCAAAATGATCTCAAACCATGACAAGAATCTTGTGTTTATTGAACATTGACAATGGGTCGAACAATCATTGCGTAGGTTGGGCAAAGCGTAGCGTGCCCAACATTAACAACGGCATTTTCATTCGTTGGGCACGCTACGCTTTGCCCAACCTACGGGAAGACATCTCCCCATTTTTGGTTCCGGCTTGTCCGGCTTAGGCCGTGCTGAGGTAGGTTGTAAACTAGGCTGCGGCCAAAAGACTTTCGTATGGGATGTGCAGCCCGTCGTGTAGCTGTTTCACCATTTTCAGGCTTAGCCGCCGCTTGTGGTTTAACACTTCGGAAACTCTGCCGCTTGAACCGATAAATGGCTCAAGGTCTTTTTGGGTGAGTCCCTGCTGCTCCATTCTGAATTTAATTGCCTCGACCGGATCAACCACGCCTATCGGGAAATGCTTGTGTTCGTACGCTTCGATGAGCGTCACAAGTATCTCCATCTCGTCTGCCTCGGGTGTTCCATCTTGCGCATGGAACACCTTCTCCAGCCGCTTGAACGCGGCGCGCAAGTCGTCATCGTTTCGAATTGGCTTAATATTCATTGACTGTCTCCACGTTGATTTTGTCATACTGCGCATGGGTTCCAGCGAATTTCACCCACACAATCCCTGCTCGATATTGCATTTCCACAACCAATCGGTACTTGTTCCCGGCGATATTGAACACCACGCGGTTGTTGTTGCAGATGCTCGCGCTCCGGTACTGCTCTTTTATGCCCTGCGGTGTCTTCCAGTTCGCCTTGATGGCTTCGTCAAACCAGCTTTGCAAGGCTCCTTTCGAGTCCGCATATTCCGGCTGACTCCAAAATTTAACCAACGTACTCTTGGCAATCACCCACATAACCAAACCTCCCATTTTGGGAGATTGTATGCTGATTGAACTGGTAAAACAACTAGCCATCTGACCAGGCTGTCCAAAAACGACAGCCAAGTCATTGGTTATGGCTGGTCAAACATTCACGATGGCATTCACGATGGCAGGCCGAATACGCATTTCAATACCCCTCAAGAAAACCTTCCACGCTTGCCAGTTCCTGCTCGAACCCGGGCAATAGCACCGCCAGTGCTTTCATATCGCCCGCCTTGCCCGCCTGTTCCATTGCGGCGCATAGCTCGCCCAGCGCCAGCGCGCCCACCGAGCGGGCCGAGGATTTGAGCTTGTGCGCCAGCGCACCGGCAGCTGCTGCCTGACCTGCCGCGCAGGCCGTGCGCAGCTCGACTGCTATTTTTTCTGCGCTGAGGCGGAAGTCGTGCAGAAAATCGCGGATGATTTCCTCATCGTCGCCCACCAGTTTCTTGAGCACATTCACGTCCACCGGTACGGGTGCGGCAGCAATGTAGCCCGGATGAAATCCGGGAACATGCCCCGCATTATCATGCGGGCTACGGGGCTGCTCACCCGCATTACCCGCCGTCGCAGCAACCGGCAGCCATTTTTCCAGCATCGCTTTCAGGTTGACCAGTTGCACCGGCTTGCTCAGGTAATCATCCATACCAATGGCGAGGCAGTGCTCGACTTCGCCCTTGAGCGCATTGGCGGTGAAGGCGATGATCGGCTTGCGAGCCTTGCCGGTTTCGGCGGCGCGGATCGCGGCGGTCAGCTCGTAGCCGTCCATCTCAGGCATGTGCAGGTCGGCGAGCAGCACGGCGTAATCGCCGCTTTGCCAAAGCTCCAGCGCCTCGCGGCCATTGTTGGCGATGTCGGCAGTTTGCCCGAGCAGCGCGAGCTGTTGCAGAATGACTTTCTGGTTGATCTCGTTGTCTTCGGCGACCAGAATCAGGCGGCCCTGCCGGCGCACCTCCTCGCGGGACAGAGGCACGGCGCGCCGTGCCCCTACCATATCGGGCAGGGCTTCCCGGTCAGGCTGTTTAGCCCGGCCGGCCGCAATCGCCACCGCCGTCAGCAGAGCCTTGCGGGCAAGTGCATTGCCATCCACCACCACCAGATCGGCGTCCTCCAAACGCGGCTCCCGGCGCTGCCCACGCCCGATGGCGACAAAGCGGACATCCAGGTTTGGCCGGGCGCGGGCTGCGGCGCGCAGGCCATCCAGTAGCGACGTGGCCAGTTGCGGGTTGGCGGCTGCGGTGTCGATGACCACGATGCACAGACCGGGTGGATGGCTGGCGATCCGTAGATGTGCGGCAGCAATATCCGGTGACCGCTCGACCATTGCTCCAGCATGTACCAGATAGGCGGCGAGATCATCGGCCAGACTCTCCGCGTCCCCCACCACCAGACAGGACAGCCCTGCGACCAGAGATGATGCCGCGTCGGCATCGGGCTTTTCCGTCGGCAGCGCAAACGACAGGCGCACGCTGAACAGCGAGCCTTTGCCCGGTTCGCTGTGCACGGTAATTGCGCCGCCCATGATATTTGCCAACTGGCCCGAGATGGCCAGCCCCAGCCCGGTGCCGCCGTAAATCCGGGTAGTGGATGAGTCAGCCTGGGTAAAGGCGGTGAACAGCCGCGCCTGGGTTGCTTCATCCATGCCGATGCCGTTGTCGGTCACGCGAAACTCCAGAGTGACCGGTTCCAAACCTCCATCAATCGTTCGTGGTGAGCCTGTCGAACCATCCAGCCCTTCGACAAGCTCAGGGCGAACGGGTATGGAATGTGAACTATTTTCGACCAGCACGGCGCGCACCGACACCTTGCCCTGCCTCGCCTGCCCGCTGGAAAACTTGATGGCGTTGTTCGCCAGATTGATCAGTATCTGGCGCAACCGCCCCGGATCGCCGATGACTTGTGCGGGGATGGCCGGGTCGGTGAACAGCGTCAGCTCCACGTTCTTCTTCAAGGCCATGTGGTCTATGGTTTCGCATGCCCCCTCCACCACCTCGGCGACAGACATCGGCAGGCTGTCAATCTGGAGCTTGCCGGCCTCGATCTTGGAGAAGTCGAGAATGTCGTTGATGATGGCCAGCAAGGAATACGCCGAGTCGTGAATGATATTGGCCATCTCCACCTGCGCGGGTTTGAGGCTGCTCTGCTGCAGCACGTCGATCATGCCGATCACGCCGTTCATCGGGGTGCGAATCTCGTGACTCATGGAAGCGAGGAAAGCCGACTTGGCCTGATTGGCCGCTTCAGCATCGTGCCGTGCCTGCTCCAAATCCGCCTTGATGCGCACCTGTTCAGAGATGTCGCGCACGGTAGCCTGCAAGAACACGTTTTCGCCCAAATTCATGCGGGTCAGCAGCACATCGGCGGCAAACGGCTGGCCGCCGATGTGCTGGTGTTCCCATTCAAAAAAGAATGAGCCTTCGCGCATGGCTGTCGCAATCATTTCCTGCGCCTTCTCGCTTGAGGGGCGTCCGTCCGGCTGCCGCTCCGGCGAAACGTCCCACGGACCAAGCGCGGTGAATTCTGCCACGCTTGATGCGCCGAATAATTGCAACGTTGCCTGATTCGCCCCGGTAAACTTCCACGATGGCGGCGTTAACGTCATCAAGGCATCGCGCGAGCTATCGAACAACATCTGGTATTTTAGTGAGCTAACCCGCAGTGCATCTTCCGTTTGCTTGAGCTTGCGCATGTCGCGCAGAATGTCCATGTTGGCCTGCT
>MGXA01000013.1 GCA_001801215.1 Gallionellales bacterium RIFCSPLOWO2_02_FULL_59_110
CCAGAGTTGGTGGGCTTTTTTGACGTTTGATGCCATGACCTTTGATGGGATGATGAAAAACTCGAAATCTTTTTGTTGATCTGGAGTGGGGATACCTCCAAGCACCCAAAAAAAGTTATCTCCAAATTCCTTCTCCGCCTTTAACCCCACGCTGCAAGTACGGCTTCCAGGAACAAACGTTTTCACCTGAATATGAACAAATCGAGTTCCACCAGAGTTACTGCAAAGAATATCGGTATTGGGGCAGTTCCCCATCGTGATTACCGCGACAAGCCCTCTTCTGCACAATTCACCAGCAATAAAAAACTGGCTGGCATCGCCGCGATAGCCTTTATCAGCTCTACTAGTCAAAAGATTACCTCCTAGCTTTGAATCAAGCCGCCTCGATCTCCGCCACCGCAGACTGCTTGGTCAGCAAGGTAATCAGCGTCGCGAGTTGATTCTTCATCTCGCGCCGGTCGATGATCATGTCCACCGCGCCGTGTTCGAGCAGGAATTCCGCGCGCTGGAAGCCTTCCGGCAATGTCTCGCGTACCGTCTGCTGGATCACGCGCGCGCCGGCGAAGCCGATCAGCGCGCCGGGTTCGGCGATCACCACGTCGCCGAGAAAGGCGAAGCTGGCGGACACGCCGCCCATGGTCGGGTCGGTCAGCACCGAGATGAACGGCAGTTGCGCCTGGCTCAACTGCGTCAACGCGGCGCTGGTCTTGGCCATCTGCATCAGCGACAACAGGCCTTCCTGCATGCGCGCGCCGCCGCTCGCGGCGAAACAAATGAACGGGCATTTCTGCTCCAGCGCCACTTGCACCCCGCGCACGAAACGCTCGCCGACCACCGAGCCCATCGATCCGCCCATGAAGTCGAACTCGAATACCGCAACGACCACCGGAACCGCATGGATGCTGCCCTGCATCACCACCATTGCGTCTTCTTCATGGGTGCTCTTCTTGGCCGCGGTGAGGCGTTCGCTGTATTTACGGCTGTCCTTGAACTTGAGCGTGTCGATCGGCAGCACTTCCGCGCCGATCTCGAAGCGGCCTTCGCCGTCGAGCAGCAAGTCCAGCCGGGTGCGCGCCGAAATGCGATGATGGTGGCCGCACTTCGGGCAGACGCTCTGGTTTTTTTCCAGATCGGAGTGATACAGCACGGCCTGGCAGTTCGGACATTTGTGCCACAGCCCTTCAGGGACGCTCTTCTTTTCTTCGCTTTCGCGGCGCTTGATCTTGGGCGGCAATAATTTCTGGAACCAGTTCATGAATTCTCCCCCTCACTATTATGCGGCAGTAGGGCGGGCTCCGCCCGCCATGTCGGGCGTGTTTTGCAAAACCCTTCGTCCAGGCCGCCAAAATACGGCAGCCAAGCCGCAGGTTAAATCCGACCTACGCTTTATCCACTGCCTGTCTCAACTCTTTAACCAGCTTGCCCACATTGGCGACGACATTCTGCTCGGTCGAGTTTTCAATTTCCTGCACGATGCGGCTGCCCACCACCACGCCATCACACAGCTTCGCCACCGCCAGCGCGGTTTCGGCATCGCGGATGCCGAAGCCGACGCCGATGGGCAGATCGATATGCTTGCGCAGCTGCGGAATCTTCTGTTCGATGGCGGCCAAGTCCAGATGCCCGGCACCGGTCACGCCTTTCAGCGATACGTAATACACATAGCCGCGCGCCTGCTTGGCGACGCGCTCGACGCGTGCGTCGGTACTGGTCGGCGCGAGCAGGAAGATCGGATCGATGCCATGTTCGGTCAGATGCGCGAACGCCTCATGGCTTTCTTCCGGCGGGAAGTCCACGGTCAGCGCACCATCCACACCGACCTCGGCGCAACGCCGCGCAAACGTCTCCCAGCCCATCGCCTCGATCGGGTTGCCATAGCCCATCAGCACGACCGGCGTAGCGGCATTGCTGCGACGGAATTCGGCGACCATATCCAGCACGTGATGCAGGCCGACGTGATGCTTGAGCGCGCGCTCGGAAGCGCGCTGGATGGTCGGGCCGTCCGCCATCGGGTCGGAGAACGGTACGCCCAGCTCGATCACGTCCGCGCCCGCCTCCACCAGCGCATGCATCAGCGGCACGGTAAGCGCAGGATCGGGGTCACCCGCCGTAAAGAACGGGATCAGCGCCTTGCGCTTGCGCTGTTTGAGATTTTCAAAAACGGTCTGGATGCGGCTCATTGCTTGGTGTCCAATCGTGAATTCTGCTCAGGCATACATGCGTCCGCGCGGTTCGGGGATAGGATCACCAAACTCGCGTGCGGTATCAAGCCACAAATGCATCGCTTCTTTTACACTAGCCAATGCTTCTTCCTGTGTATCCCCATGCGCCATGCAGCCTGGCAACTCCGGCACCTCGGCGATAAACGCCGCGTCTTCGTTGCTCCAGTAAAGAATGATTTCGTGGTAACCCATCATTTGCCTTTTCTGCACGCCGGTATTCATGTAGGTCGGGCTTCGCCCGAGATGGCGGGCATAGCCCGCCCTACGATCAGCCAATTTCATAGCGTGATCCCCGCCAGCTTCGCCACGGTGTTAATGTCCTTATCGCCGCGCCCGGACAGGTTGACCAGCAGCACTTTGTCCTTGCCCATCGTCGGCGCGATCTTGATCGCGTGCGCCAGTGCATGGCTGGATTCCAGTGCCGGGATGATGCCCTCGAAGTGACACAAATCATGGAAGGCGCGCAACGCTTCGTCATCGTCAATCGCGACATATTCGGCGCGTCCGCTGTCTTTCAGCCAAGCGTGTTCCGGGCCGACACCGGGATAATCCAGTCCGGCCGAAATCGAATGCGTCTCGATGATCTGGCCGTCGGCATCCTGCATCAAATAGGTCTTGTTACCGTGCAACACGCCCACCGGGCTGTTGGTGGTCAGCGGTGCGGCGTGCGATCCGCTGGCGATGCCATGCCCACCCGCCTCTACGCCGATCAGCTTCACGCCCGGCATGTCGATGTAGTGATAGAACACGCCCATCGCGTTGGAGCCGCCGCCGACGCAGGCGATCACCGCATCCGGCTGGCGGCCTGCCAGTTCCGGCATCTGCACCACGGCCTCCTTGCTCACAATGGCGTTGAAATCGCGCACCATCATCGGATATGGGTGCGGCCCGGCCACGGTGCCAATGATGTAAAAGGTATTTTCGATGTTGGTCACCCAGTCGCGCATCGCCTCGTTCAGCGCGTCCTTGAGCGTCTTCGATCCGCTGTTCACCGGCACCACGGTAGCGCCGAGCAGCTTCATGCGGAACACGTTCGGCGACTGGCGCTGCACGTCTTCCGCGCCCATGTACACCACGCACTCCATGCCGTAGCGCGCCGCCACGGTCGCGGTCGCCACGCCGTGCTGCCCCGCGCCGGTCTCGGCGATCACGCGCTTCTTGCCCATGCGCCTGGCGAGCAACGCCTGGCCGATGGTGTTGTTCACCTTGTGCGCGCCGGTGTGGTTGAGGTCTTCGCGCTTCAGGTAGATTTGCGCGCCGCCGAGATGGTCGGACAGGTGCCGGGCGTAATAGATCGGGCTGGGACGGCCCACATAGTGCTTCAGGTCGTAATTCAGTTCGGCGATGAAATCCGGATCGTGGCGGTATTTCTCGTAAGCCTGGTTCAGTTCGTCCAGCGCCCCCATCAGGGTCTCGGCGACGTAGATGCCGCCGTAGGGGCCGAAGTGGCCGTTTTTATCCGGGTAATCGTACATCTGCTTGTTTAACCTCTTGTATGAAACGGGCGATTTTCGCCGCATCCTTGATTCTTCTGCCTGACTCCACGCCGCCCGACTCAACACCGCTCGACACGTCCACTGCACAGGGCCGCACCTGCTCGATCGCCGCCGCGACGTTTTCCGCCGCCAGCCCACCGGACAGGATTACCGGCAGCGGTAGTTGTCGCGGGATCAACTTCCAGTCGAAAGTCGCTCCGGTGCCGCCCGGTATCCCTTCCACGTGCGCGTCCAGCAGCAGTCCCTTTGCACCGCAGAAATCGGACGCGCATTGTAACAAATCCACACTGGCCTTGACGCGGATCGCCTTGATATAGGGTCGGGCGAATTGCTCGCAATATTCCGGCGACTCGTCGCCGTGAAATTGCAGCAGGTCGAGCGGCACTTGCGCCAGCACCTCGCGCACGAATGCTGCTTCGGCGTTGACGAACAGGCCGACGCTGGTGACAAACGGCGGCAGCGCGGCCGCCAGTTGCGCGGCCTGCGCGATGCCGACATGGCGCGGGCTGCGCTCGTAGAACACCAGCCCGATAGCGTCTGCGCCAGCCTGTGCAGCCGCCAGCGCATCTTCAATGCGCGTGATGCCGCATATCTTGATGCGCGTCACAGCAATTCTCCCAGCCTTGTTTCGTTTTCCATTTGCGGCAGATTCCACTTCGCCTCGTATTGAATGCGGCGCAAGTATAAGCCATCCGGCGCGAAGGTCGGCGCGGCCAGGCGGCGCTCGCGGCCTTCCAGCACCTCCGCCAGCCAGCCCGGCGGGTATTTGCCTTTGCCGACATACACCAGACAGCCGACGATGTTGCGCACCATATGGTGCAGGAACGCGTTGGCGTCAAGGTCGAAGACCAGCATCTCGCCCTCAAGGCGGATGTCCAATCGGTGCAGGTGCTTGATCGGCGACTTGGCCTGGCATTCGGACGCACGGAATGCGCTGAAGTCATGTTCGCCGAGCAAATATTGGGCGGCAGCCTGCATCGCGTACAAATCCAGAGGAGCATGAAACCAGCCGACCTTGCCGACATGTATGGCGGGACGCGTCGGGCGGTTTATCAGCAGGTAGCGGTAACTGCGCCCATGTGCGGAAAAGCGCGCATGGAATTCGTCCGGCACCGGGTGCGCCCAGCGCACCGCGATGCTCTCCGGCAGCAAAGCATTCACGCCGCGCACCCGCGCGGTCAGCGGTCGCATGGTCCGAGTATCGAAATGCACCACCTGCTCCAGAGCATGCACACCGGAGTCGGTGCGCCCTGCGGCGATAATCGAAACAGTTTCTCCGGCAATTCTGCTCAAGGCGCATTGCAAGGTGTCCTGCACGGTTCGCCCATCCGCCTGACTCTGCCAGCCGCAATATGGTCTGCCATCGTATTCAACGCCCAATGCAAACCTCACCGCAGCGCTCCCCATAACAGCAGCAATACAACTCCCAGCAACAGCACATCGCCGATGCCGAAGCGGAGTAGCGGCAGTTCCATATGCCGTGTGGCCTCGCCATGCGGCTCGATCATTTCGTTCAGGGCATCCTGCCAGCGCCCTTTGCCGCGCAGCATCGCCAACTCGGCATAATGCAGGGTCAACGCCAGACGCACCGCGAACCGTTCGCGCGACAAACCCAGCCAGTGCAACGGCGCAAACAAAGTGTAGAGTCCGGCGATCAGGTGCTGGCGATGCAAACGGTCCAGCAATATCGCCAGCGCGGCCAGCGCAGCCAGCAAACGGGTCAGTTGCAGCACTCCATCTGCCAGCCCCTCGCGTGTCGGGCCGAACATGCCGAGCGCGTCCAGAAGCGTGTGTCCAGGCGTGCTGTAGGCGTAGATCAGCAACAGTGACAACATGATCCAGCGGGTGCGGCACACCAGTTGCACGAATTTGTGCCGGGAAACGGCGAACGCGCACAGCAGCACCACAGCAGCGGCGATCGGCAACATATCAAGTGCCAGCACCTGCATGGTAACCACCAGCAGGCACCAGGTCAGGATTTGCGCGGCAGGATGGAATTGCAATCTTTGCTCCAAATGAAAACGGCAGCCCGGTAGCGGGCTGCCGTCGTCACAATGTCATGATCAACCGATCTGGTCGAGCATGGACTGCGCAGCTTCGCGCTGTCCCTCGTCGCCCTCGCGCATGACTTCATCGAGGATTTCACGCGCGCCGGCCAAATCGCCCATTTCCTGATAGGCTTTGGCCAAATCGAGTTTGGTCGCGACTTCATGCCAATGCTCATCCCTGGTTTCCGATGCCGGTTCGAGAGGCGCCCCGATATCGTCCAGGTTCAGGCTGATGCCCGCCAATCCAGACTCGGCAGGCTGTGCTGCAAACCCCGCTTTTTCGGCAGGGGTATCATCAACCGGGAAGTCCAATGTGAACTCCATTCCGCTATCTTCGGCTTGCGCGACCGATTTTTCGGCCTCAGGCTGCGCCATCGGCTCGGAAGAATGGGCGGAAGAAACATCGAAAATCAGGTCGTCCAGATTGGGCAGGGCGGTTTCCGCCTCACCGGCAGGCTCTGCCATCGCAGCGCCGGCCGAGGTGATATCGAAATCCATCCCCGCCGGCGCACCGAACGGCTGGTCGCCGGACGTCACGTCGAAGTCCATTGCAGCCGGCGAGGCTTGCAAAGGGTTAGCGGTCGTGACATCGAAATCCATTGCCTCGATCTGGGCAACAGCCTTGCCGTCCGCCGACAGGGTTGCAGTTTCTTCCGTTCCACCCAGATCGAAATCCACGTCGGGGGCCGATGTTTCGTGGGCCGCCATGGGTGTCGCGCTGAGCACTGTCGTCTGCATGGTCATGCTGCCGGTATCTTCGATGGAACCGCCGCCATACATCGGATTATTCGGCTCGAGTTTGCGCCCCATCGCTGCGGCCTGTTGCCATGCCTCCTCATCGCCGGAATCCTTCAACTGGCGGGCAATAGCCGAGAAAGAGTTCACATCCTTGCGATTGGCGTAAATACCCAGCAGCTTGAGGTGAATCTGATGGTTGTCCGGCGCGCTCCGCAAAGCCTCTTTCAGGATTTCCTCCGCCTGCGCATCGCGGCCGAAATTCAGGAACAGATCCGCTTCGCTGATCGGATCAACCTCATCTGCGGCGTGGGTTGTTGAAGGGTGCTCTGCGGAGGCGCTGGTAAAGTCACCGGTCTCGGGAGAAGATATGGTCGGCGCGGCCATATGCCCGGCTATCTCGGCAACATCTTCATGTTTTACATCGGTCTTCACTCCCCCGCCAGTTGCGGCGCCTTGCTTGCGGCGGTACAACATAAAACCGAGCCCGCCCAGCCCGAGCAGGATCGCCGCGCCGCCAATCAGATAAAGCGGCTCTCCCAGAATCTGGTCTGTCAGGGAGGGTTGCGGCACAACTACCGGCTTGGCTTTTGGTTTTGGTTTGGCAACTGGCGCCGGCTTGACTTCGCTGGCAGCTGCCACCGATGAAGCGGCTGCAACTGCGGATACTGCGCCGGGAACCCCGGATGCGGCAGATGAAGATTTCGCCAGAGCCGCAGCAGCCTCGGACTTGAGTTGGGCGAGGCGCTCCATATCCTTGAGATTTTTTTCCAGCAACGCGGTGCGCGCCTGCTCTTCCTTCAGGCTTTTTTCCTTCGCGATGGCATCTTCCTGTGCGGCACTCTTCTTGTCCCCGGCAGGTTTACCTGCCGCACCGGCAGCAGCCTTGTCTCCCGGTGCTTCACCCTTGGACAGCTTCAACACTTCCTTGGCGGACTCCTTGGCAACCGGCGCCTTGTCGGCAACCGAACTGGCGATCTTGCCGGTGGCAACCTGCTGCGCTTCCTGGGGCTGGCTGGCAGCCGGAGCGGCGGCGGCCAGCTTTTGCCGGTATGCATTCCAGTCGGCGGTCTGCGCGCGGATTTCCTTTACCGCTTCCGATTGCGCCACACCCATCAATTCGCCTTGGGCGGGCAGGCGCAAAATCTTGCCGGCCCTGATGCGGTTCATATTCTTGCCGTCGAACTGCGCGGCGTTGGCGCGGTATAGCGCCACCAACATGCGTTCCAGGCTCACTTCGGCCGGTTTGTTCTGTATGGCGATCTTGCTCAATGTATCGCCGCGATTAACCGTAATTTCGTCGGCTTCAACAACTCTTCCCGTTGGCGCGGCCGGTTTGGCCTGTGCCGCCAGCGCCGGTTTACCGGCTGGCTTCTCTTCAGGAGGCCGGCTCTCGACCGGAGCCGCAGTTACCGGAGCGTCTTGCTCAACCGGCCTGGCTTCCATTTCCAGCGGCGTAGATTGCACTACCGGTGCGACGGCCTGCACTTCCGCAGGCTTAGGTTGCTCCGCGACATAATCAGGCGGGTCGAGCAGGAAAGTGTATTCGCGCAGCAGTTTGCCGGATGCCCAGGTCAATTCGACCAGCATGCTCACGAAAGGGTCATTGACCGGCTGCTCGCTGCTCACCGCGACAAACAACTCGCCGCTCGTGCGGCTGTCAATCTGGAATTTGAACTTGCTACCATAAGGATATTCCAGCCCCGCACCCTTGTATGCATCAGGCGACGCAAGACGGGCAACCAGGCTGGCTTTCTCGGCTTTCTTGACCGACACCAATTCGACTTCGGCTTTCAGCGGTTGCCCCAAAGCTGAAGCCACATTGATTCCGCCCATGCCAATGGCGGAAACACATGTGGACAGTGTCAAACCAGCGAGAACCCCAAGCAGTTTCAGTATAACCATCGACTTGGTCAGTGCCGTTTGCCGACCTAGTCGAATGGCTATAACCAGCCGCTTGGCCGCCGTTTTTGGGTGGCTTAGCGGAATGGCTAGTAGTTCCATCAGTTGTTCTATCAGTGACTTTCCCACGCTATCACCTTATGGTTATTTGTTGAACAAGTAAAATAACATCATGGAGTTATAAGCACAAGCTCATAATATTTTTCGCATTATGTCCTAATCGAGGTATTCCGCAATCAGAATCTCCGCAATCTGTACGCTGTTCAACGCCGCGCCCTTGCGCACATTATCGCTTACCACCCACAGATTCAAGCCCAGCGGGCACGATATGTCCTCGCGGATACGCCCGACGTAAGTCGCGTCGTTACCGGCCGCCTCGACCGGGGTCGGATAGCCGCCCGGCTCGCGCTTGTCCATCACGATCACGCCCGGCGCCTTTTCCAGCAAGGCGCGCGCTTCGGCGGCGGTGATCTTTTTGCGCGTCTCGATATGCACCGCCTCGGAATGCCCGTAGAACACCGGCACGCGCACCGCGGTGGGATTAACCATGATGCTGTCATCCTCCATGATCTTGCGCGTCTCCCACACCATTTTCATTTCTTCCTTGGTGTAGCCGTTTTCCATGAATATGTCGATCTGCGGCAGCACGTTGAACGCGATGCGCTTCGGGTAGACTTCGGCGACCACGTCCTGGTGGTTGAACAGCGCGCGGGTCTGCGCAGCGAGTTCCTCGATCGCCTCTTTGCCGGTGCCGGACACCGCCTGATAAGTCGCGACGTTGATGCGCGTGAGGCCCACCGCATCCTTGATCGGCTTGAGCGCCACCAGCATCTGGATGGTCGAGCAGTTCGGGTTGGCGATGATGCCGCGGTTCTTGTATTGCGCGATGGCGTGCGGATTCACTTCCGGCACCACCAGCGGAATGTCCTTGTCATAGCGGAAGTGCGCGGTGTTGTCGATCACCACGCAACCGGCCGCCGCCGCAAGCGGCGCATATTTTTCCGACACGCTGCCGCCCGCCGAAAACAGGCCGATTTGCGCCTTGGAAAAATCGAATCCCTCCACGTCAATCACTTCAAGTTCCTTGCCGTGGAACTGCACCGTGGAACCCGCCGAACGGCTGGAAGCCAGCGGATAAAGATTGCGCACCGGAAACTTGCGCTGTTCCAGGATGGACAGCATCGCTTCGCCCACCGCGCCGGTCGCGCCTAAAATACATACGTCGTATTGCTTGCTCATTTTTTGCTTTCCTGAAAACTTACAGCTATATGTCGATCGAGAAGGGACCGCACCTGCGGTGCTCAAGGGAGAAGAGGGAAGGGAAAAACCTCTGCGCCGCTGTTACCCTTCTCCCTTCACTCTTCCCCCTTCCCAATAAATTAAAGCGCCTTCACCACCGCGTCGCCCATCGCCGCGCAGCCGATTTTCTGCATGCCGCCCTCGGCGATGTCCGCCGTGCGCAATCCCTGTTGCAGCGTCTTGCGCACCGCCGCTTCGATGCGCTGCGCGATATCCTCGCGCGCAAAAGTGTAGCGCATCATCATCGCCACCGACAGGATGGTCGCCAGCGGATTGGCGATGTCCTTGCCCGCGATGTCCGGCGCCGAGCCGTGGCACGGCTCATACAGGCCCTTGTTGTGCGCATCCAGCGAGGCGGACGGCAACATGCCGATCGAGCCGGTCAGCATCGAGGCCTCGTCGGACAGGATATCGCCGAAGATGTTGCCGGTCAGGATCACGTCGAACTGCTTGGGCGCACGCACCAGCTGCATCGCAGCATTGTCCACATACATGTGCGACAGCTCGACATCGGGATATTCCCGCGCCACGTCGATGACGATCTCGCGCCAGAACATGCTGGTATCCAGCACGTTGGCCTTGTCCACCGAACACATTTTCCCCTTGCCGTTCGAACCGGCGCGCTTCATCGCGATCTGAAAGCCGACATGCGCCACGCGGCGGATTTCCGACTCGCTGT
>MGXA01000014.1 GCA_001801215.1 Gallionellales bacterium RIFCSPLOWO2_02_FULL_59_110
CCCAAGTACCGAACCTGGCTTTGTTGTACGGTTTGAGCAATGCATCCATTGCAGCGTTCATGTTAGCCTGCACTTTGGCGGGGTCGCTCTCTGGATTAGCAGGTAAATGATGCGCGAATGCTTCGAGGTAATAGGCTGCGCGCCACCCGACAGCATCAACGATAGCTTTTGCTTCCTGCTCGGTGATTGCCTTGCGGCCATGTGGCAAGCCTTGTTGCGCCAAGTCTTGAAGGTAGTCGATGGCTTGTGCTTCGGTCAGCGGCTCCAGCGGATAGTGGTGAAGCTTTGCCATAACGCCCATGTAGTTGCCAGCATGTGCGAGCGGTGTAATGCCGATGGAGCCCGTCACCAACCACCGCACGCGCGGCTGGGCGCTGCGCAAACGGCTGAACAGGTTCATGAAATCGCGTGCTTGCTTCACGCCGTCTTCGCCCTTGTCGTGCAGCGCTTTGAGGAAGATCGGCAGTTCGTCAATCAAGATCGCCCATTGATTCTTTTTGTCTTCATGCAGCGCCTTCAGCAGGCGCTCCAGATAAGACTCCCAATCCAGGCCGAGAGCATGCTGGTACCATTGTCCGACTTGCTCACTGCGTGGGCTGGCCACTTGCGCCACTCGTTGCTTGAGCAACGTGAAAGTTCTTTTTGGGATTGAATGGTGTGCGTCAATCGCATCGCACAACTGCCGGAAAACCATCTTCGGCTCGTTGCATCCGGCAACCTCGACCTTGAGGCAAATGAACCCGTGAGACCCCGCCTGTTCCACCATGCGGTCGAGCACAAAGGTCTTGCCCAAGCGTCGCGGCCCATGCTTCGAAATATCCTTCCCGGCCTTGAACAAGCCGAAAAGCTCGGCTACTTCTTTATTGCGCCCATAGGTCTTCTTCGTGTAGTCCGTCATTAATTGCTCCCCAATCAGTCAAGTAGCGGCAAACGGAGCGCAATATAACACAACAAATTTGTTTTGCAACATATTTGTTTTAAAACGCACTTGTTTTACACCATGGGGTTGGCGATTCTCTCCGGGGTAAATGTCAGGCGCGGGAGGCTTGCGGCGCTGAGGTCAAAACCCAACCGTCGCTCCCTTGCCTCATAAGGATCGTTGTAAATTATTTCAACTGAAAGCTACCAGAGACTATTTGCTGAGGAGCAACCCCGATGAAAAAACTTGATGCATTTGAGAAAGATATTCTGGATGCCTATGAAAAGGGCAAGCTCAAGTCTACCTCGCCTTCAAAGGCAAAGTTGGCAAAATTCAAAGCTGCTGCCACAGCTACTTTTCTCAAGGAGAAGAGGATCAACATTCTCCTGTCCGCTCCAGACTTGATGGGCATTCAAGCCCGAGCACTTGAAGAAGGTATGCCATATCAGACGTTAATCGCCAGCGTGCTTCACAAGTTTGCGTCGGGGCGGCTTGTAGAGTTTACGTCCAACCAAACCCGACATTCAACCAGGACTCCACAAAAGCGCGGAGCCACTTAATTCCACGCTGCTAAAATCGAACTGCCGGTATGGGGCGATTGTGGCTTTTGGCCAGTGTCGGCTTTTAGCGCTGTAAATATTTTTGATGCGTCGTAAAATGCTGCTTAACGCGAGACGCATCATCGGCGGCAACGGCGACACACAGCTGATCCTGCTGGCGATGGGGGAAGCGAAACCGGCGTAACGCCATCGCGCTGCCGGCAAGGCGTAACATGTCCAACATGCCGGCGATGGAATATGGCGCGTGTGCAGTAATCGGTTCAAGGGGGAGTTATGAGCGATAAGCCGACCGGGCAAGACCCGCTGCGCAGTGCCGCAGAAACCGAACTCGCCCGCGCGCCGGGATCCATGCCGCGCCCTGCCGAAGAACTGCTGCACGAGCTTCAGGCGCACCAGATCGAACTGGAGATGCAGAACGAGGCGTTGCGTCAGTCGCAGGTCGAGCTGGAAAAATCCCGCGACCGCTACGTGGACTTCTACGACTTCGCCCCCGCCGGTTATCTCACCCTCAGCCAAGAGGCATTAATCAACGAGATCAACCTCCCCGGCGCCGCGCTGCTCGGCGCGGAGCGCAGCAGGCTGCTGCAACGCCGCTTCGCTTCTTTCGTCGCCCCGCAAGACCGCGACCGCTGGCATCGCCATTTCCTGACAATCCTCAAGCACGACAGCAAACTGAGCTGTGAGCTGGCACTCCAGCACAACGGCGGTTCGCGCTTCTATGCCCAACTGGATTGCCTGCGCCTGGAAAAAGAGGGCCACAAGCCGGTAGTGCGCATCGTGCTGACCGACATCACCGAACGCAAGCGGATAGAGCAGGAACTGCTGGACATGGATCAGCACAAGGACGAGTTTCTCGCCATGCTGGCCCACGAGCTGCGCAACCCGCTGGCGCCGATCCGCAATGCCGCCCATGTGCTCGGCCGGCTGGGGCTGGCGGAGCCCAAGGTCAAGTGGGCGCAGAAGATTATCGAAGAACAGGTGAGCCACCTCTCCCGCCTGGTGGACGACCTGCTGGACGTCTCGCGCATCGCCCGCGGCAAGATCGCGCTCAAGCGGGAGGCCATCGAATTTGCCGCGCTGGCCGAACAGGCCATCGAGTCTGCCCGGATGCTGGCGGAGAGCAAGGGGCAACAGCTTGCGGTGCGGATGCCGGATCAGGCGGTGCAGCTCGAAGGCGACCCGGTGCGCCTGTCCCAGCTGCTGTTCAACCTGCTGGACAATGCCGTCAAATATACACCGGACGGCGGGCGGATCGAGTTTGCCGCGCACCTGGACGGGACGGAAATCGAAATCAGTGTGCGCGATAACGGCATGGGCATCGCGGCGGAACTGCTGCCCCGCGTGTTCGACCTGTTCCGGCAGGGCGAGCGCACCCTGGATCGCGCCCAGGGCGGGCTGGGCATCGGCCTCACGCTGGTGCGGCGCCTGGTCGGGATGCACGGCGGGCGGGTGGAGGCGCACAGCGCGGGGCCGGGGCAGGGCTCGACCTTTACCGTCCGGCTGCCGGCCAGGGCCATGCCCGCGCTGCCCGCCAAGCCCGCCGCCGAAAACCGGAGCAGCCCCGCCGCCGGCATGCGGGTGCTGGTGGTGGACGACGACCATGCCGTGGCCGACAGCACCGCCATGCTGCTGGAGATGGAAGGTTGCGAGGCGCGCATCGCCGAGAGCGGCCAGGCCGCGCTGGAACAGATTCCCGAGTTCCGCCCGCAGGTGGTGCTGCTGGACATCGGCATGAAGGGCATGAACGGTTTCAAAACCGCGCAGCGGCTGCGGCAACTGCCGGAGGGGCGCGATCTGTGCCTGGTGGCGGTGACCGGCTATGCCGACAGCGCAACCAGGGCGCAGGCGCTGGCATCCGGCTGCGATCATTTCCTGGTCAAGCCGGTGACGTTCAAAGAACTCAGCGGCCTGCTGTGCAAGACAGGCCCGTGTTGATAGCACCTTTCGATCAGAGACTCGCCGCTGCCAGCCGCCAGCCCCGCAACTCGCACCGCCGTTTCATGTAATCCGGACAGGCTGTTGCCACCACACGCCAGAACGCGGGCGAATGGTTCATTTCGGCGAGATGGGCAAGTTCGTGCACCACCACGTAATCAATCAGGCGCAAGGGCATCCTGATAAGCTGCCAGTTCAGGCGCACGCTGCCGCGCGCGGTGCAACTGTCCCACCGAGAGCGGGCATACGCCACGCGTTATTTGAACGGGCTCCCCGCTTCGTGTTGATACCACCGCGTAACCGCCTGTTCCACAACGTGGATCATTAGCGCTATCTGTGATATGCACAAATAACTGCACGCCTGCAGCTGTAGTAGCACATCGAACAATCTGGCAACTACCCAACGTGAGCTGTTCACTGGCAGACATTGGCCAGCGTATCGAGGCTGAGGCGGCGACACGCAATGCACAAAGTCTGTCCAGTACCGCGGTTATCGTTATCCTGGCTCGGGGTATCGCACGCACCGCTTGGTCGATGTGCACCTACAATAAGAATTCGATCCTGGACGCCTTACAAAAGGCTTGACCTAAACCATAGAATCTTTCCGGAAACTTGAAGGGCTGCAATATATCGTTTGCCGCCCTAGGCAAATAGCCGCTTCCGGAAAGTGAAGATTCGACGGCTGATCCTGTTCGATGAAATAAACATTAAGAAATGTGCCCGGCGATGGCTTGAAATCAAATAATCCATTGGAAAATTCAATCTGCCTCCCCATTTGGAAAAGGGGGAGGGCTTGCGAGGGGGCCGAGGGGGGGTATATCCGTGCAACATTCAAATCCCCCCTAGCCCCCCTTTTCCAAAGGGGGAATGCTTTGTTATAGCCAGGTTTATGGCTAATGGACAATCTGGCTTGCAATCACGGCAAGCTGTCGATGAAGCGCTTCATGGAAATCTTGAGCGCGGCGAAATGAGGGTTGTACATCAGGCGCCGCAGGGTGCCGGCCTTGAGGTTGGCCTCGGTGATCTCTCCGAGTAAAACACCCTCGCACTTGCTGTTGCAGGTGTTGTATTTTTCCATGTCGCCGGGATAGTAATGGACGGCATTGGCGTAAATTCCCGCCGCCCCGTAATAGGCATCTTCGGGCGGCAGCGCGATGGCCGTATGCGCGGAACTCAATATTTTCTGCTCGGGCAGCGCGCTGTTTACCAGTTCCAGTTTTTCCGCCGCAATGCCGGGCGGAGGGTTTTCCGTGTCGCTGGCGTACAGCACCAGCCTGCTGCACGGGTGGCGCGCATGCGCCATGAATTCCAGGGTTGCCGGGGTGCTGGCGGTGGTGTCGTCCCGGCTCGCGGCGGCGAATACCGGAATGTTCATCTCCCGGGTTTGCAGCAGCGCATTCAGTTTCTGCGTCAGCGCGTGGAGCTGGGCGACGGCGTTCTTGGGCAGCGACTCGTACTTGAAGAGGTTTTTGTCCGGCCTGATGTTCACCCATTTCGCCTGCGGTATCAGCCAGCTATACAGCCGGTGCAGATTTGCCCTGGCCGCGCGCGGCGAGATTTCGAATGCGGGAGAAAACAGGAACAGGCCGCGCACCCGCTCGTCGTGCAGGCTCCGGTAAACGCTCAGCGCAGCTCCGGCGGAAAAGCCGGCCAGATAGATTTCATCAGCCTCTTCGGCGAGCCGGTCAACGCCGTAGGCCACGGCCTTGTCCCATTCGCGCCAGCCAACTTCGAGCAGATCGCCGGGCTGCGTGCCGTGCCCGGGCAACAGCACGGCCATGACGCGAAAGCCATTTCCCCGGAAAAACTCGGCCAGGTAGCGCATGAAATAAGGGGAGTCGGTCAGGCCATGCGTGAGCAGCACGCCGCGACGGTATGGCTTGTTCTTTCCGCGGTGCGCCTCTCCCGCGGGATGCAGTTCGAATGGCGCATTCCCGGCGACCGCCTTGTCCAGCTCTGCGGTTCCGAGCCGGGTGTGCACGCGCCGCAGCATCGCGGTGGTGTCGCGCACATAATCGCCGAACGCCAGCCCCTCCCCCGAAAAGCGCGAATTTTCGCCGGATGGCCTGTGCCTCTTCCCGAGTTGCGCCGCGCTGCCGTTTTTCCCCTTCACCATTGCCCCGCCCTTTTTCTTCCAGACATTCTACCCGCTGGAAGCGATGCCACGCAGCCTCTCATCGAAGATCGCGGCGCATGGCATAATGCCGCCCGTCCCGATTCACGGACATCCAAATGTCCTGGTTAGTCACCAATTTCATCGCCGCCTTCCTGCTGCCGCCGCTGAGCCTGCTGCTCATGATGGCACTGGGCCTGTACCTGCTTTACCGCCGCCGCAAATTCGCCAGACCGCTGCTGCTCGCCGCCTTCGGCCTGCTGTGGCTGTTCTCCACTCCCTATTTTGCCGAGGGCGCGCTGCGCTTACTGGAGGCGCGCACCGCCGCGCTGGGCAGCAAACCTCCGGCCGCCGATGCGATCGTGATCCTCGGCCACGGCACCTATTTCCGTGCGCCGGAATATGCCGGGCAGGACACCGTCAACGGATCGACCCTGCTGCACCTGCGTTACGGCGCGAAGCTCCAGCGCGAGACCGGCCATCCGGTGCTGGTGAGCGGCGGCAAGCCGCAGGGTAACGAACTTTCGGAAGCGCAGCAAATGCGCGCGGTGCTGGAGCAGGAGTTCCGGATTCCGGTGCGCTGGATCGAAGACGCGTCGGACAACACGCTGGAAAATGCGCGCTATTCGTTCCAGATTTTGCAAAAGGCCGACATCCGGAGAATCTATCTCGTCACCCATGCCTGGCACATGCCGCGCGCCGCGCATATTTTCCGCCATGCCGGGTTCGAGGTGGTCGAGGCGCCGACCGGCTTCACCACGCGCCACCGCATCGATCCGCTGGCCTTTCTGCCGCGCGCCGAATCGCTGTGCGGAAGCAAGATTTTTTTCCATGAGGCGATCGGATTGCTCTGGTATCGGGTAAAGTTGGCGCTCTCCGATTTTCAAGCGTAAAGGAAACAGCATGAAAGCTCGCGTCAAATGGGTGGAACAAGTCGCTTTTCTGGGCGAAACCGAAAGCAGTCATGCGGTGTTGATGGATGGCGCACCGGCGGCAGGCGGGCGTAATCTCGGCCCGCGTCCGATGGAAATGCTGCTGCTCGGCGCGGGCGGCTGTACTAGCTTCGACGTGGTTAGCATCCTGAAAAAAAGCCGCCAGGCGATTACCGATTGCTACGTGGAGCTGGAAGCGGAACGCGCCGAAACCGACCCCAAGGTATTCACCAAAATCCACATGCACTTCGTCGTAAAGGGCAAGGACATCAAGCCGGAAGCGGTCGAGAAGGCCATCAAGCTGTCGGCGGAAAAATACTGCTCGGCCTCCATCATGCTCGGCGCAACCGCTGCCGTTACCCACGATTTCGAGGTGATTCAGGAATAGCGGCAAGGCATCTTTCCGAAAACCCGGGCCTCACCCGCGACCTTCGAGCCCGGAGAAAGCGTTCCGCCGTCAAGCATGTCCGACACGCGGGAAATGCGAACCGCGCGCATTCCCTGTAAAATCGCGCTTCCATCCTTCACTTCGTCGTCATCCGCCATGCGTGTCTCACAATTTTTCATCTCCACCCTGAAAGAAGCCCCCTCCGAAGCGGAGCTGCCCAGCCACCGGCTGATGCTGCGCGCCGGCTACATCCGCAAGCTGGCCAGCGGCCTGTACACCTGGATGCCGCTCGGCCTGCGCGTGCTGCGCAAGGTGGAAAACATCGTGCGCGAGGAAATGGACCGGAGCGGCGGTATCGAGCTCTTGATGCCCGCCGTGCAGCCCGCCGAGTTGTGGCACGAGACCGGGCGCTGGGCGGTGTTCGGCCCGCAGATGCTGAAAATCAAGGACCGGCACGGCAACGATTTCTGTTTCGGCCCGACCCACGAGGAGGTCATCACCGACATCGCGCGCCGCGAAATCCGCAGCTACCGCCAGTTGCCGGTCAATTTCTACCAGATCCAGACCAAGTTCCGCGACGAGGTGCGCCCGCGCTTCGGGGTGATGCGCGCGCGCGAATTCGTGATGAAGGACGCCTATTCGTTCCACGCCGACTACGCCAGCCTGGAGCACACCTACCGGGTCATGCACGACACCTACAGCCGCATCTTCACCCGCCTCGGCCTGCAATTCCGCGCCGTCGCGGCGGACACCGGCGCGATCGGCGGCAGCGGCTCGCACGAGTTCCACGTGCTGGCCGATTCCGGCGAGGACGCGCTGGCGTTCTGCCCGGACTCGGATTACGCGGCGAACGTGGAACTGGCCGAAGCGGTCGCACCGGCCGCACCGCGCGCGGACGCGGCGCAGGAGATGCAGAAAACCATCACGCCCGGCCAGAAAACCATCGAGGAGGTCGCCGCATTCTTCGACACCTCCGCGCAGAAAGTATTGAAGGCCATCGCGGTGATGACACACGAGGAAGAGTTTGCGCTGCTGCTGCTGCGCGGCGACCACCAGCTCAACGAGCTCAAGGCAGGCAAGGTGCTGGGCGAGTTCCGCTTCGCGACCGACGACGAAATCCACCGCAACATGAACTGCCGCGCCGGTTACATCGGGCCATGTTTCATCGGCCAGGGGAACACCGGGGTGCGCCTGCTGGCAGACCGCGCCGCCGCCGCGATGAGCGATTTCATCTGCGGCGCGAACGACGACGGCTTCCATTACACCGGCCTCAATTTCGGGCGCGACGTATTGCTGGACGAAGCCAACGTTCACGATCTGCGCAACGTCGTCGCGGGCGACCCCTCGCCGGACGGCAAGGGCGCGCTGGAAATCTGCCGTGGCATCGAGGTCGGCCATATTTTCCAGTTGCGCAAAAAATACGCCGAGGCGCTCGACGCCACCTTTCTCGACGCGCAGGGCAAGTCGCAGATCATGGAAATGGGCTGCTACGGCATCGGCGTGTCGCGCATCGTGGCCTCCGCCATCGAGCAGAACTACGACGAGCGCGGCATCGTCATGCCGTCTGCGCTGGCGCCGTTCCAGCTCGCCATCGTGCCGATCGGCATGGGCAAGAGCACGGCGGTGCGCGAGGCGGTGGAACAACTCCATGCCGGGCTTGTCGAAAAGGGTATCGAGGTATTGCTGGATGACCGCGACGAGCGCCCCGGCGTGATGTTTGCCGACATGGAACTGATCGGCATCCCGCACCGCATCGTGGTCGGCGAGCGCGGCCTGAAGGAAGGCAACGTGGAATATCAGGCGCGGCGCGATGCGCAGGCGCAAGCTATCCCCTTGCAAGGCGCGCTGGAGTTTATCAAATCGAAACTATGCGGATGACCCGTAAAAAAATTTACTGCCGTGTCGCGCTGCTGCTGTGCCTGACGGGGCTGCTGCCCGCCTCCGGTGCGTTCGCCGGGGCGCAAGTTTACGAGCCGCTCTCCGCCAGCGTGCGCGCCGTGTTGCAGCGCAACGTATCGGATCGGCCCGCGCCCAACCTTGCGTTCGACACCCAATACAAAGCCGATGTGTGGCTGAGAGAAATGTCGCGCCGCTTGCAGAAACGCATCCCCGATGCCAAGGCGCGCGTCGATTTTCTCGGGACGGTGCATTACGAAGCGACCCGCGCGGGCCTGGAACCGGAGCTGGTGCTGGGTTTGATCGAAGTGGAGAGCGGTTTCAAGAAATACGCCGTTTCCAAAGCCGGCGCGCGCGGCTATATGCAGGTGATGCCGTTCTGGGTAAAGGAAATCGGCGCCAAGGATCACAACCTGTTCCACCTGCGCATCAACCTGCGCTACGGCTGCACTATCCTGCGCCACTACCTGGATATGGAAAGAGGCAACCTGTTTCGCGCGCTGGGGCGCTACAACGGCAGCCTGGGACGCCCCGAATACCCTAACCTGGTCAAGGCGGCATGGCACAACAAATGGTCGTTGCTGCCCAAGACAGCAGACAGCGGCTACCGCCCCTCGGGCGGCTGACCGGGTTTCCAGTTCTTGATGTAGGTCTCGACGCTGGCGCGCGTCACCTCCCCCGCCTGATAGCTCACCAACTCGCCGTTCGGCGCAAACAGATAACTGGCCGGCAGCACTTCCGGCGCGCCGATCTGCGCGGCTATCTTGTCGCTGCCCATCACCAGCGGATAGTTGATGCCGTGCGCCTCGGCAAAATTAGCGACTTTCCTGCTGGGGCCGGACTCGATGGCAATGCCGATTACCACCACCTTGCGCGCATCGTGCAAGCTGGCCAGCTCGGGTATCTCGTTCAGGCACGGCGGGCACCAGGTTGCCCAGAAATTCACCAGCACCCACTTGCCGCGGTAATCCGTCAGACGGTGCGTCTTGCCTTGCAGGTCTTCCAGCGAAAAGGCTGCCGCATGGCCCGACAATGCCAAAACCAGCAACTGCCATATCAGTAACTTGCGCAACATTTTCAGGTGTCTCTCTCGAACGTTATAACGAATTGAGGGGCGGCCCGCTTCTGGGTTGGCCCCTCTCTAATGTAGGTTAGATTTGCGGTTTTGGATTCTCCAGCAGATATTGACCGGGTTTTAATTCGCTACGGTCATTGTGCGTGAGGATCAAATAGCCTTCTTCTGTGCGAAGCTCGCGGACACGCCGCGCCCACTCGGACTGGTTATCTCCAACGGCCCGCAACTCTTCGGAATCCATGACGCGGACGATGTTCGCCAGAAAGTGTGCGCGGAGTTTTCCGCGCGCACCGCCTCTTTGTGTTTTTTCTCTTGCCATTGCTACGCCCGTTTAAGTTTTGGCTTGGCGGCGGCATTCAATGCTGCTTGAATTTGTGTGCCAACAGCACAGGCGACAGGAGGGGGAAACGCATTGCCAATTTGGCGGTATGCGGCAGTTTTCTTGCCGCTGAATTGCCAATGATCCGGGAACCCTTGGATACGCGCCGTCATGCGCACTGTCAGGCGCGGCATACCTATAAAATCTTGTTCTGGAGCGGCATCGGCGATACCCATGCCGTCCACGCCAATAGATGCCCACGCCTTTTTTGCCCTGGTAGGGCCGAGATCGGGGCCACCATGTTTTTTACTCCCGCCAACCAACGTGGGGGCTATATCACAAGCCCTTTCGCGCCATGGTATTGCACCGTGCCAGCCGTTTGCAGCCATGAGGTCAAAAAGCGCCTCGCCGACGGTTGACGGAGGGGCGATATGCGCTGACGGCCAACTAAAATATTCTGCGACATTTTTCTTTAGCGCCACAAAAACAACTCGTGGGCGCAACTGGGGAACGCCAAAGTCGCTTGCGTTAAGCAAGCGCCATTCGGCGACATAGCCAAGTTTTTTTAAGTCGGCAATAATTTTTGCGCGGTACTCATCAAAAACAGAATCAAGCAGCCCGCGCACATTTTCCAGCATTACGGCCTGAGGCTGGCACTCGGACACCAATCGAATTGCTTCAGGGAAGAGGTCGCGCTCATCATCGTTGCCATGTTGCTTGCCTGCCTGTGAAAAAGGCTGGCAAGGTACGCCGCCTGCCAGAAGTTCAATGCCTTTCCATTTTTCGGCTGAGTAACGGCGAAGGTCACCTTCTGTGACATGCCAATGATTGCGATTGATGCGGAGTGTTTGGCAAGCTGCTGCTTCAATTTCAACGAGGCTGGCATGTTCAAAGCCAGCCTGTTCCAGCCCAAGAGCCTGACCGCCAGCACCAGCACAAATTTCTATTGAATTTAATGACATAAATCCGCGCCTTTTGTGTGTGATTCGCTGATTCTACAGGGCATCAGCTAATCGATAAAGCATTGTTTCATGTGCTGCACTGAGCAAATCTAACGGACGCAAGCATTGTATAATTCGCGGCAATTCTGCGGCGCGGGCCGCTGCTTCTGCTCCGCCAAAAGCAATGCAAAGCTTCCTTGGACAGTCAGTCGAACAATGCCGAAATCCAATGCCTGAGCCTTGTTCCCGGGAAAGCGCGGTAATAATCCTTCATCACGTCAGCCCAGGCCGCCGATTCGGCAACGTCAATTTCTGCCCTAAGCGCGCGATGTTCGTGCAGCAGGCATCCTGCGCCACCAATGATCTCCGATGAACTGCATCCTGCCGCCACAACTTCGATCAGCGCGTCGGCGACCGAACCCCGGCCAATGCGCCGCAACCCTTCTACCACGCGCCCGAGATCGGGCCAATAGGCGGAAAGTGCCGCATCGCTCATGGCGGCGCCGTGCTTCATATCCAGTCGTTGCGCAATTCGAGATTGGCGCTGCTGGCAGAACGGGCAGCGTTCCAGCCGGACGGCGTGCGGCCCCGTTCCACCGTGATCTCCGGCACGTACGCATGCCCGGATTCGCCCGCGACCGGCAACATGGCAACGATACCCAGCGGGGCCAGCAATGCGGCGCGCAGCCATGATGTTTTTGAACTGGATGAAGCGCTCAACTTTCCTCCTTCAGGCTCCCGCTTCGGAATTGCCGGTTCCGGTGCAGACAGCCCGGCGGCACACCGCACCCTGGCAATAGCCGAAATGTACGGCTTCCCGGCAAAGGCTGCCAACTTCTCAGCTTGTCTTCGGATGGGTCATTTCCGCCGCCCGCACCAGGCGGTCGAACTCGGCTTCCGTGACATAACCCAGCGCCAGCGCCGCCTGTTTCAGCGTGCTGCCGTCGCGGTGCGCGCGTTTGGCGATTTCCGCGGCGCGGTCGTAGCCGATATGCGGGGTCAGCGCGGTCACCAGCATCAGCGAGCGTTCCAGCAGTTCCGCGATGCGCGCGCGGTTGGGCTCGATGCCACGCACGCAATGCTCCTCGAAGCTCGCCATGCCGTCGGTGAGCAGGCGCACGCTTTGCAGAAAATTGTGCGCGATCAGCGGGCGGAACACGTTCAGCTCGAAATTGCCGGAAGCGCCGCCGAAATTGATCGCGACATCGTTGCCGAACACCTGGCAGCACAGCATGGTCAGCGCCTCGCACTGCGTCGGGTTCACTTTGCCCGGCATGATCGAACTGCCCGGCTCGTTTTCCGGGATGCCGATTTCGCCCAGCCCGGAGCGCGGGCCGGAGGCCAGCCAGCGCACGTCGTTGGCGATTTTCATCAGCACGGCGGCGAGCGTCTTGAGCGCGCCGTGCGCCGCGACCAGCTCGTCGTTCGCGGCCAGCGCGGCAAATTTGTTGGCGGCACTCTCGAACGGCAAACCGGTATTGCGCGCCAGCTCGGCGGCAACACGCGCGCCGAATTCGGCATGGGTGTTCAGCCCGGTGCCGACGGCGGTGCCGCCGGCGGCCAACTGATGCAGCGGCGCAAGCGTGGCGAGGATCGCCGCTTCCGCGTGTTGCAGTTGCGCAGCATAACCGGAAAACTCCTGCCCCAATGTCAGCGGCGTGGCGTCCTGCAGATGGGTGCGGCCGATCTTGACGATGCTCTCGAACGCGGCGGATTTTTTCTCCAGCATCGCGCGCAGCGTGCGCAGCGACGGCAACAATTGTCCCGCAATGCCGGTGACTGCCGCGACATGCATCGCCGTGGGAAAGATGTCGTTGGACGACTGGCCGAGGTTGACTTCATCGTTGGCGTGAACCAGACGACCTTCGCCGCGCGCGCCGCCGAGCAATTCCGAGGCGCGGTTGGCGAGCACCTCGTTCATGTTCATGTTGCTCTGCGTGCCGGAACCGGTCTGCCAGACGGACAACGGAAACTCATGGCTGTGCAGGCCGGCCAGAACTTCATCCGCCGCCTGCACGATGGCGTCCGCCTTCTCCGTACCCAGCAATCCCAGGTCGCGGTTGGCCAGCGCACAGGCGCGTTTCACCGCCGCCAGTGCGAGCATGAGCTCCCGCGGCATTTGCTCATTCGAGATGTGGAAGTATTGCAGCGAGCGCTGCGTCTGCGCGCCCCACAGGCGTTCGGCGGGGACTTCGATAGGGCCGAAGGAATCGCGTTCGGTTCGGGTGCTCATATGTTTCCTCCTGCGAAATTGCTGGCGTCCAATTATGCGATTGATTAAAGCACGAGGGCAAGGATACCTGCGATTCGAAATACTCTTAGCTCAAATCCACCTCGACATGGTGATCCACGCGGTCGTCCACAAGAGGGATCATACCTTGCGGCCGCCCTGTGCCATCTGCGCTTGCGCCACTCACCACGGTGCCATCCACCGTCACGCGAATCACCTGTTCCGTCTGTTCACCGGCACGCTTGACGGTGATGTGGTAAATAGTCTCGCGATAGCGGTAGTGGATTTTGTACGACTCCCAATGGGCCGGGACACACGGTGCAATGCGCAGGTGGTCCACTTCCAGTCGCAGGCCCAGCAGCGTTTCCACAGTCAGCCGGTACATCCAGCCCGCCGCGCCGGTATACCAGGTCCAACCGCCCCGGCCGATGTGTGGCGGCGCACCGTAAATATCCGCGCACATGACGTATGGCTCGACCTTGTAGCGTTCGATCTCCGCAGGCGTACTGCCGTGATTGACGGGATTGAGCATGGCGAACAATTCCCAGGCGCGCTCCCGGTCACCCATCATGGCAAACGCCGTCGCGGCCCAAATCGCGGCATGGGTATATTGGCCGCCGTTCTCGCGCACACCGGGTACGTAGCCCTTGATATAACCGGGCTCAAGGTCCGATTTATCGAAGGGCGGATCGAGCAGCTGGATTAATTGCGCATCGCGGCGCACCAGGCGTTGTTTAACCGCCGCCATCGCCTCGCGGGCTCGCAGGGGGTCGCCGCCGCCCGAGATGACCGCCCAACTCTGACTGATCGAATCGATTTGGCATTCGTCATTGCCGGACGAGCCCAAAGGAGTGCCATCATCGAAATAGGCCCGCCGATACCAGGCGCCGTCCCATGCGTTGGCCTCAATGTTGTTGCGCAGCAGCGCAGCCTGCCCGGTGCAAAATTTGGCAAAGGCCTCATCGTTGCGGCCACGAGCCAAGCCTGCAAACAGCTGAAGGTTCTCGTACAGGAACCACGCCAGCCAGACACTCTCGCCCTTGCCATCGCGACCGACAAGATTCATGCCATCGTTCCAGTCGCCGCAGCCCATCAGCGGTAATTGATGTTCGCCAAAGCGTAAACCATGTTTGATTGCACGCACGCAATGTTCGTAGAGGCTTGCCGCTTCGGCCGAACGTTGCGGCTGGTCGTAGTAAGCCTCTTCCTCCGGGTTCAACTCGCGCCCCTCCAGGAAATGCACTAACTCGTCGAGCACGCCCGTATCGCCGGTCGCCAGCACATAACGACAGGTGGCATACGGCAACCATAGATAATCGTCGGAGAAATGGGTGCGCACACCTTGTCCGCTGGGCGGATGCCACCAGTGCTGGACATCACCCTGAAGGAACTGGCGCCCGGCGCAACGGATCAACTGCTCGCGGGCGAGCCACGGTGTCGCATGGATCAGCGCCGTGGTGTCCTGCAATTGATCGCGGAAACCGTAAGCGCCGCCGGACTGATAATACCCGCTACGGCCCCACAGCCTGCAGGATAGTGTCTGGTACACCAGCCAGCCATTGGCCAGCACGTCCAGCGCCGGATCCGGCGTCTCCACGTGCACCGCGCCCAGGGTGCGGTTCCAGTATTCCCACACCGCTTCCAATGCCTGCCGTGCGCCGGCCGGTCCGCCAAATCGCCGGATGAAATGCTGCGCTTCGTCGGTGTTGCTGGCCGCACCAAATACGAACACGATCTCGCGCTCCTGCCCTTCGGCCAGTTCGATCCGGGCCTGCATCGCGGCGCACGGATCGAGGCACGCGCCGGTCCTGCCCGACAAACGCTTGCGGCGCATAGCCGCCGGACTTGCCAGCGAGCCGTTGCGGCCGATGAACTCGGCACGGTTTCCGCTCACCGTCCGTTCTCGTTCGCTGACATGGGCAAAGACCACCCGATTGGCGCATTCGCGGCCGTACGCATTGCGGGCAAACAGCGCCCCGCTGAGCGGATCGGTTTCAGTCACAATATGCATCAGATTGGTGTGCCGCCACTCACCGAGCACCAGCTCCCAATATCCGGTCAGCGACAATTGGCGCGCGTGCCTCGAGCGGTTGTGCAGTTTGACCACCACGAACTTCACCGGAGCGTCCATGGCGACGTAGGTGTGCAGTTCCGAGGCGATGCCGGCTTCGTAATGCTCGAACACGCTGTACCCAAACCCGTGCCTGCACACATACCCGGACTCGCCGCGGGCGGGCAACGGCGTCGGCGACCAGAACGCACCCGTTTCCTCGTCGCGGATGTATAGCGCCTCGCCGCTGATGTCGCTAAGCGGGTCGTTGTGCCAAGTGGTCAGCCGGAATTCGTGCGCGTTTTCCGCCCAGGTATACGCGCTCCCGCTCTCGCTGACGACCGTGCCGATGTGCGGGCTGGCGATGACGTTCACCCACGGCGCGGGCGTGCTCTGGCCAGGTTCCAGGGTGATGACGTACTCGCGGCCGTCGGGCGTGAAGCCCCCCAGGCCGTTGCAGAAAATGCGTTCGCGCGCCGGCAGCGGACGGGGGCGCGGAGGCGGCCGATGCAGCAATGGCTCCAGACGGTCCGATACACGCTCTGCCGACACGCGGCGTTCCACCTGCTCGACCAATGTCTCGGCGCTATCGGAGAACACGACGCGGGCGACAGTCTGGAACAAGACTCGCTCAATCTCGGAAAGTTCTTCGGCGCGCCGCACGAAGACCCCGCCCGGTTTGTCGATAATTTGCGCTTCGGGGCCCGCGTTGATCAACCCCATGATCTGATCTTGCAAAACCGCCCGGTAACCAGAGAAATCCTCGTTCACGATCACCAGGTCAGCAATCAAGCCCTTCATCCGCCAATAGGTATGAGCTTGCAGCATCTGTTTTACCAGGTCGATGCGGTTCAGGTCGCCGATACGCAGCAGGATGATCGGCAGATCGCCCGAGACGGCAAAGCGCCACAGCCCGGACTGACCAAGCTGGTTGCGGGCAATGACGCTGGGCGCTGCGCGGCGTAAGGCATTGCCGTAAATGACGGAAGAGGCCAGAAGGCCATAGGTCTGCGCATCTGCTTCGGTGGCGTTGAGGTGGCGCAGCACCTCCTGGCTTTGGAACCATGCCATTTCAAAGGCACGCTCAACGAAGTGCCGGTCACAGTACTTCTCAAGCAAAGCCAATGCTGCTTCGCGCGTGTCCGCGACACCCGAGATGATCTGCACGCTCGCCGATTCGTCGGGCGACAAGGTGATGGTGCGGCGGATCGCCACGATGGGATCCAGCACCGAACCATCGGTGTTCGACAACCGCCTGGATAAATGGGCGAGGCTATCACTGCCATCCAGTACCACCGGGTTGGCCGCCGTTCGACCCCGCCCGATGAATTTGGTGCGGTCGGTTTCGTAAGACGGCTCGTCGACAGTGGCGCCAGGCGCCGCCAGCAGATGAAACATCCACGGCACCTGCTCACCCGGCGTGCGGGGCCGCCGCGTGCAGAGGATCGCCTGCCGCTCGGGCAGGATTTCGGTTTGTACAAACAAATTACTGAAAGCCCGATGGGCCAGGTCGGCATTCAACGGCGCCAACACGACCTCCGCGTAGCTCGTTACCTCGATATGGCGGGTGCGGGACGACAGGTTGGTGAGCGTGACACGGCGAATCTCGACATCGTCTTCCGGCGAAACGCTGATCTCGGTATGCGCTTCGATCGACTGATCGCGCCGCCGGTATTCGGCGCGCCCCTGCACGAAAATCGCCTCGTAGTGATCGGCCTTGGCCAATGTCGGTTGATGCGCGGTTGACCAATAACGCCCCGTGCCGCGGTCACGCAAGTAAATGAACGTACCCCAGCAATCGCAAGTGGTGTCCTCGCGCCAACGGGTGACGGCCAGATCGCGCCAGCGGCTGTAACCTCCGCCCGCATGAGTCGCCATGACGTGGTACCTGCCGTTGGACAACAGGTGAACTTCGGGTGCCGGTGTGTTCGGGTCGGTAAACACGCGCATGGTCGCTCCTGCTTCCGCTGCGGGTGGTGACGCGGCGGCGCTCACTTCGGCAGCGTGCGGGTGCAGCGTGGCGCCCTTCTTTGGCACACGCTCCTGCAGCAACAATTCCGTGGCCTTCGTCAGGGGAGCCGACATGAATCGGCGCTGCATCGGCCGGTTGAGCAATACATGTTCGAAGGCCAACAGGCTCATGCCTTGGTGATGCGCCATGAAGTTGCGCACGATGGCGTGATTTTTGCCCCGGGGGATACGCGATGGCGTGTAATCCACCGCCTCGTAAAACCCGTAGATGCCGAGGAAGCCATGAGAAGCCAGCGCCTGCAGGTTGCGGCACGCTTCCTGCGGCATCACCGTCAGCGCCAGTGCGCTGGCGTAAGGGGAAATGACCAGGTCGTCTCCCAGCCCGCGCTTGAAGCCCAGCCCCGGTACACCGAACGCGCGGTATTGATACACCTGGTGCACATCGGTGGCGTTATAGCAGGATTCAGAAATGCCCCACGGCACGGCGCGTTGCCGGCCGTATTCGATCTGGCGCAACACTGCGGCCTTGCAGGTCTGTTCCAATAATGTGTTTTCGTAACTCGGCATCAGCAGCTGCGGCATCAGGTACTCGAACATCGAGCCGCTCCACGAAATCAGGCTCACGTCGCCGCCATGGCTTGTCAGCAGGCGGCCGAGTGCGAACCAATGCTTCTGTGGCACCTGCCCCTGCGCAATGAGCAGGAAACTGGCCAGGCGCGCTTCCGATGCCAGCAGGTCGTAACAGGACGAATCGCGGCGCCGTTCGCCCACGTCGTAACCTATGGTCAGCAGGCCGCGCGACGTATCGTAGAGGAATTCAAAATCCATCGCCGCCAGTTCGCTGCAACGATTTACCAGATCGTCGATCATTCCGAGCCGCTTTGCGGCAGCCTGATAACGTGGTCCTGCCGCCGCGACTGCCCGGTCTGACGACAGCATTTCAGGTCCGGCCGCATCCTCTCCGGCCAGTTCCACCAAAGTTGGGATGTTGTCGAAGTGCCGCGGCTCAGGCACCAGGAATCTGAGGTCATCCCTGAGTGCCCGCGATTGCATCTCGAACTCCTGCGCCCAGTAATACAGTTCGCCATCGATATCGATATCCGATGGCAAACCAGCAACCAACTCCTGGCCGGCGAGGTGGATATCATTCAGCAAGCCGTCGGCGGCAGCCAGTGTCTGCGTATTGCGTGTGAGCTCAGGCAGCGTGAGCGAGTGCAGGGTGTCATGCAACAATTTGATCTTCTTCGCAATATCCGGGGCGGGCAACGAGGGCACGTGTTCGGCAAGCACCTGCAAGGTGTCCTGCAATCCCTGAAACGCGCTTGATGACAGCACCGGCCGGTCTTTCAGCTCGGCCAGTCCCGCTTGCAAGGTGAGCAAGCTGCCGGCCAGGTTGCCGCTGTCCACCGACGAGACGTATTGCGGGTGTAGCGGTTGCAGCGTGCGCGTGTCGTACCAGTTGTAAAAATGGCCTCGGTAACGTTCCAGCTTTCCCATCGTCGCCAGTGTGTTCTCGACAAGGCGCAGGAATTCTCCGGTGGAGATGTAACCGAAATCGTACGCAGCCAGGTTCGCCAGCAGCGACATGCCGATGTTCGTGGGCGAGGTACGCGAGGCGATGGCCGGAGCCGGATATTCCTGGTAGTTATCGGGCGGCAACCAGTTGTCCCGGGGGCCGACGAACTCCGCGAAGAAGCGCCAGGTTTGCCGGGCCGATGCCCGCAGGAACGCCCGTTGATCGGCGGTCAAGTCCGGTACGGGGGACACCAGCGGTCTGCTGATCCACCAGCCGACGACGGGCGATGCCAGCCAGAGCAACAAGACGGGCGCACAGAACAGCAACTCCGCCGACCGGTCGTCCCCCGGTAGCCAAGCCAAAGCCAATCCCAGCGCCACCGCCAGAACCGGCGCGATCCACATCTCCCTGAAGAAATCGGCCAGCGTACGGCGCGCGTTACGGCTTGCATAAGATGGCAGTTGCCAGAGCAACAATCCGCGCCGGGTAAACTGCATCCGCACGCCCGAGCGCAGGATCGCATCCAGGCAAATCAGCGTGTCGTACGGCAAAAGCACCAGCGTCAGCAAGGCGAGCACGATTGGGTGGCTCGCGGATTTGCCGGTCAGGATCAGGTGCACCAGCCAATCGCGTTCTTCAGGCTTGCGGATGAAATTGATCACAGTGGACAGCAAGATGGGCAAGAACACCACGCCCAGAACCAGCAAGGTCCAGAACCACACCGGGCCCGGGTCAAACAGCCAGCCGCCTGCCAGCAAGGCGAGCAGCGACGGCGGCACGAGGCTGCGCCGGAGGTTGTCGAAAATTTTCCACACCGACAAGGCGGAGAGCGGGTTCGGTTGCCGCTTCGCTTTGGTTCCATTTGAGCCATTCAATCCATTTGCTGTGGACGGCCCGGGCACGTGCGGGAGCAGCCAGCCGGCAAGCTGCCAGTCGCCGCGTATCCAGCGGTGCCGCCGGCTGGCCTCTATGGCGTAACTGGCCGGATGCTCTTCAATCAGGTCGACATCGGTCACCAGCGCCGAACGCGCATAGCCGCTTTCCAGCAAGTCGTGACTGAGAATGAGATTCTCCGGAAAGCGCGCATCGACAGCCTGGCGAAAAGCGTCCACATCGTAGATGCCCTTGCCGATGAACGACCCCTCCCCGAAAATATCCTGGTAGACATCCGATACCTCGCGCGTGTAGGGGTCGATGCCGGAGTCGCCCGCGAACAGTTTGGTAAACCGTGACTGGCCCGCGCTGGTCAGGCTGATCGAAGCGCGTGGTTGCAGGATCGCATAGCCTTCGACGATGCGTCCCTTGCCGGCATCGTACACCGGCCGATTGAGCGGATGGGCGATGTTTCCTATCAGCGTGCGGGCCGCATCGCGCGGCAGTTGCGTGTCGGTATCCAGGGTGATGACGTACTTGATCGAAGCGAGGATGGACGCATCACCGACAATATCCGAGAATGCAGCTTGCTCCCCTCCCCGCAGCAAGGCATTGAACTGCTCCAGCTTGCCGCGCTTGCGCTCGTAGCCCATCCATACCCGTTCGTATGGATTCCACACCCGGGGCCGGTGAAACAGATAGAAGATGCACGGCCGGTCCTCGCGGTAAGTCTCGTTGAGCGCCTGGACAGCTGCGCGCGCGTGGGCGAGCAACGCCTCGTCTTCTGGCAGCGTTTGCTCGGACGCGTCACGGAAATCCGTCAGCAAGGCAAAGAACAAATTGGGGTCGCGATTGCCGAGATAGCGTATCTCCAGTGCTTCGAGAAGATCATCGATCTCTTGCGGCTTGCTCAGCAAGGTGGGGACAACCACCATAGTACGATGAATATCCGGAATACCCTGCGAAAAATCCAGTCGCGGCAACGCGCGCGGCGGCAAGGCGAGCGTGACCAGCAGGTTCACCAGTGAGATGGCCAGCGCCGAGACGCCGATGATGCCGGCGATCGCAAAGAACCAATACCGCCAGCTACCCAGACCGAACCCGCCGAAATTTGAAAGCGCGACCGATGTCGAAAGTAGCGTGAACAACAGGATGGAGCCAAGGTAAAGGAGCAGGCGGAAATTCCGGCTCGCCAGGCTGGCCCGTCTGTTCCACGAAAAGCGGCAGCCGACCGCACGCTCCAGCATCTGCCGTCCATGATCGACCAGGTAGTATCCGACATGTGCGCTACGGTCGTTGGCGCCCAATCGCTTTGCAGCAGCCTGCGCGAGGGCGAGGGCCTCGCGCGCCACCGCCAACTCGTTGCGCGAGCAACCCTTCGCCACGTCTTCGATGACATGCCGGTAGCGGTCGCGAGTGGCGAAATCCTGGCTGGCGTGCATCCCCATCGGATCTTCACGCAATGCCTGTTCGACGACACTGAGCGACTCGACGTAATTCCTCCAGTCCATGGTGCCGATGAAACGCAGGCTGCCAATACTGTTGGCGATGGATATCTGGTTGGCCGCAGCCGTTCGGTTGGCCGCCTCCGACAACTGCGTTGCAGTCACCCCTTGTTCGAGCAGTTCTTGCTCGACCCAGGTTTGAACAAACGCCATGGCTGGCCC
This sequence comes from Gallionellales bacterium RIFCSPLOWO2_02_FULL_59_110, assembly GCA_001801215.1. Lineage (GTDB taxonomy): Bacteria > Pseudomonadota > Gammaproteobacteria > Burkholderiales > Gallionellaceae > Gallionella. The sequence continues at coordinate 21,386 of MGXA01000014.1, forward strand.
CTGCGCCTGGAGTCTTGCGTAAAACTCCTCCACAAACGGCGCGGTCAGCGACACATCGGCATTGGCAAACTCGGCCAGCAACTGGATCAGTTGTTTTGGCTCCCTTTCGGCCGTCGCCAGCATGCGATCCGCCCATTTGACGGCCGCGTCAAGCTCCTCACGCCGACGGGCGATACGCAACCCAACGCGGCGCAGATTTTCCAGCAGCGCCAACTGCAACATGATCGGGAATGCCCACAACTCGCCCAGCTTTAACGGTTTAACGGTCTGGTAAGCGGCAACGATGTGGGTGGCGTTGTCGCTGTCGACACGCCCATCCATGTGAGAGATCAACTCCAACGCCAAGTCATAGATGCGCGGAAAACCGGCTGACAGGCCATCAGCCAGTCGCGGCAACTGCCTGCTGTACCCGCGCGGCAGATGCAGCCGCGCCAGGCTGATCTGCTGCTCGATGAGATAGAAATTATCGAGCAGCCAGGCTTCTGCCGACACAACCCGTTGCCCCGGCGCGGCCGCGGCTGTCACGACGTCATACGCCGCCAGCAGAACACGCGCATTGTCCGCCAGCCGTGGCAGCAACCTGTCCGGCCCCGGATGCGGATCGATTCTGTGCTGGCCAGCCAGCATTACCGCATGGCGCTTGAGTTGTTCGATGCTGAACAGCTCCGAGCGCAGCAACTCGGTATCCCGTCCGTTACGCGACGCATTCCGTGTGCGTGCGGAAAATCCGAACTCTTTGATGGCTATGAAATTCTCCTTGCGCAAGGGCCCGTTTTCAGGAGGAGCGAGGCCTGGCACCTATCAGGCATAGCCTTGGGAGGGCAGGCGAACAACCTTGGATCGATCCAATCGAATCGATCCAACGACATGCGTATTGGATACGTCCGGCACTGTGGTAGAAAACGCCAGAACCTGGATTGTTCGCGGACATGTCCTGCATCCTTTATTCGGATGGCAGTATCCGCTTGTTTGCCGTTGCGGTATGTGCGGTAAAGTACACAATTAGCCGGCGCACTCAACTGCCCGATGAGGGAGTGGAAGAATTTGGCCCGGAATATTTCGACTGGTATTCGCCTTGACTCTCTTGCAGGAACTCTGGTGCAGCCTTGAGGCACTGCCTCGGCAGTGTCTACCCAATCTGGCGTTCATTCCTGAAATCCGCTTCACCGAGCGGGGCTTCCGCGTGTTGCAATTGCGCCGCGTAGCCGGAAAATTCCTGCCCCAACGTCAGCGGAGTGGCATCCCGCAAATGGGTGCGACCGATCTTGACGATGTCGCCGAACGCGGCGGATTTTTGCTCCAGCGTCGCACGCAGCGACGGCAACAGTTGTCCGGCAATTCCGGTGACTGCCGCGACATGCATCGCCGTGGGGAAGATGTCGTTGGACGACTGTCAGAAATTGACCCCGTCGTTCGGATGCACCTCCGACACGTTACTGGCGAAGCCAGCCGTTTGCGGGAGAAGGTGCGATGCGGCCACTCCCACACCAGACTGCTCCGCCGAGCAGTTCCGAGGCGCGGTTGGCCAGCGCACAGGCGCGTTTCACCGCCGCAAGCGCGAGCATGAGCTCCCGCTGCATTGCTCATTCGAGATGTGGAAATATTGCAGCGAGCGCTGCGTCTGCGCGCCCCACAGGCGCTCCTCCGGGGCTTCGACATGGCCGAAAGAGTCGCGCTCGTTTCAGGTGGTCATGGTGATTATCTCCTATGGTGAAACCCCCGTCCCGCAAACGGGAGAGCCGGATGCAGGGCTTGTGGCATGAAGCGCGTGAAGCGGCTGCGCGGCCAGTTGACGCCGCGTATGTTCGTAACCGATGGCAATGATTTCCTCGGCACGGTCGAATTCCAGGAAGCGGATATGCCCCAGCGGCGGCTGGATAATCACCTCCGGGCGGTCCAGATCCAAACGGGTTTGTGTGATGCTGGATTCCATGATATTGATCGAGGCCAGCAGCACTTCGAAGATATTGGGCAGCGCCTCGGAGGAAGCCCATTTCCTGAATTGCGCCGAGGCGTGGTTGTCGCCGGCGAGCAGTTTCCGCCTGATGTCCTTCATCGACAGGCGGTAATCGCTCACCCAGCGCGAAAACAAGCCGGACAAGCTGCCTTCCGCAGCGCTGGTTTTTTCTGCCGCAAGCAGCGGTTTCATGTTCTTGCCGGCGATGATCTCGCGATTGAGATCGACCGCGATCACGATATCTGCGCCCATGGCGCGGGCCACGCTCACCGGCACCGGGTTGGTGAGGCCGCCATCGACCAGGACGTGCCCGTTGCTGCGCACCGGCGTAAAGATTCCGGGCACGGAAATGCTGGCGCGCACCGCCTCGATCACATCGCCGCTGCTGATAGTAACCTCCTCGCCGCTGAGGATGTCCGTCGCCACGGCGGCAAAGGCCTTCGGCAGCGTTTCGATGGAATCGGCACGGATATGCGCGCGTGCCAATTCGCTGATCCGTGCGCCGTCGAGCAGGCCGGATTTGGGCAGCACAACGTCGAAGAAAGAAGCCGTTCTTTTCCAGTCGAAAGTTCTGAAGGTGGCTTCCAGTTCATCCAGCTTGCCGGCCGCATGGATCGCCCCGATAAGCGCCCCCATGCTGGTGCCCGCGATGAAGTCCACCTCGATGCCCGCATCTTCGATGGCGCGGATCACCCCCACGTGAGCGAGCCCGCGCGCCGAACCGCTGCCCAATGCCAGACCTACTTTCGGGCGGCGCGCGGCATTGCTGCCGGTTGTCTTGCTCGCCATCGCAGTATTTTCCATTCGTGCCCTTTTCTCCAACCCGCACAATAATTCATCGCGCGACCAGCTCGCGCAGCACATACGGCAGGATCCCGCCGTGCCGGCAGTAATCCACCTCGATCGGGGTGTCGATGCGCAGCAGCAGGGCGACGTTCCGCGTGCTGCCGTCGCTGCGTTTGATGGTGAGCGTGACGTCCTGTTGCGGTTTCGGGTCGGCGCCGATGCCGGTGATGTCGAAAGTCTCGTCGCCGGTCAGATGCAGTGCGGCGATGTCATCATCGTTCTTGAACTGCAGCGGCAGCACGCCCATGCCCACCAGGTTGCTGCGGTGGATGCGTTCGTAGCTCTTGGCGATCACCGCCTTCACGCCCAGCAGTTGCGTGCCCTTGGCCGCCCAGTCGCGGCTGGAGCCGGTGCCGTATTCCTCACCCGCGAAGATCACGGTCGGCGTGCCGTCGGCGATGTGTTTCATCGCGGCGTCGTAGATCGCCATCTGCCGGGTGCCCGGACAAAAGTTTTTCGTATCGCCGTGGTACAGCGTGTAGCCGCCTTCGACGCGGGAGCCGTCTTCCCTGGGCGGCAGCATGAAGTTCTTGATGCGCACGTTGGCGAAGGTGCCGCGCATCATCACCTCATGGTTGCCGCGCCGCGAACCGTAGCTGTTGAAATCCTTGACCGCCACGTTCCTGCGTTGCAAATATTTTCCGGCGGGAGTGTCGGGCTTGAAGCTGCCCGCCGGGCTGATGTGGTCGGTGGTGACCGAGCCGCCGAATATCGCCAGCGGTTTTGCGTTGCGGATTTCTCCGATGCTTCCTGCACGCATGCTGAAGTTCTCGAAAAACGGGGGGCGCGCGATGTAGGTGGAATCATCCCACTGGTACAGGTCGCCGGTGGGGGCGGGGATGGCATTCCACAGCGGCAGGTCGCGGGTCAGGTCGCTGTATAGCCTGCGGTAGGTAGCCGGGTCGGCAGCATATTTCATCATCGCCCCCACTTCTGCGCTGTCCGGCCAGATGTCTTTCAGGTAGACCGCGTCGCCGTTCCCGCCGGTACCCAGCGGCTCGCTGTCGAGGTTGATGTTGACCCTGCCCGCGATGGCATAGGCCACCACCAGCGGCGGCGAAGCCAGGAAGTTGGCCTTGATGCTGGCGTGGATACGCGCCTCGAAGTTGCGGTTTCCGGACAGCACCGCCGCCGCGATCAGGTCGTGGGCGGCGATGGCCTCTTCCAGCTTGGCGTCCAGCGGGCCGGAATTGCCGATACAGGTGGTGCAGCCGTAGGCCGCGAGGCCGAAGCCGAGTTGCGCCAGCGGCTCCAGCAGGCCGGCCCTGCTCAGGTATTCGGTCACCACACGCGAGCCGGGCGCGAGCGAGGTCTTGATGTGCGGCGCGACTTTCAGGCCTTTTGCCACAGCTTTTTTCGCCAGCAGCCCCGCCGCGATCAGCACGCTCGGGTTGGAGGTGTTGGTGCATGAGGTGATCGCGGCGATCAGCACGTCGCCGTGGCCGATTTCGACCGGAGGCAGCATCTCGTCCACCGTCTCGCAGCGCACCGCTGCGGTCGGGTGGTCATCGGCCATCTCCATCTCGCTGCGGCTCTTGGCGTTGTCCTGCTTGCCGCCGCCGGAGACCGGGACGCATACCGCGTTGCCCCGATCGTACAGGATGGTGGTGTAGCGCTTGCCCAGCTCGGCAGCGGGCTTGCCGAAGCCGTTTTCCGCGACCGGCCTGCTGAACAGGGTATCGAAGGTCTCCTTCATCCGCGACAGCGGCACACGATCCTGCGGCCGTTTCGGCCCGGCAAGAGAAGGCTCAATGGCGGCGAGATCCAGCTCCACCACGCTGCTGTAGTCGATGCTGCCCGCCTGCGGGATGCCGTACAGATTCTGCGCCTTGAAATAAGAAACAAAGGCATCCACCTCATCCTCCGTGCGGCCGGTGTAGCGCAGGTAATCTACTGTAGCGTCGTCCACCGGAAAGAAGCCCATCGTCGCGCCATATTCCGGCGCCATATTGGCGATGGTGGCGCGGTCCGGCACGGTGAGCGCCGCCGTGCCTGCACCGAAAAATTCGACAAACTTGCCGACCACTTTCTGCTTGCGCAGCAATTCGGTGACGGTCAGCACCAGATCGGTCGCGGTCACGCCTTCGCGCAGTCTTCCTTTCAGATGCACGCCGACCACGTCCGGCGTGAGGAAATACACCGGCTGGCCGAGCATCCCGGCTTCCGCCTCGATGCCGCCGACGCCCCAGCCGACCACGCCGATGCCGTTGATCATGGTGGTATGTGAATCGGTGCCGACCAGCGTGTCCGGGTAGTACATTTTTCCTTCTGGCCCGTCCTTGTGCAGCACGCCGCGCGCCAGATATTCCAGATTGACCTGATGCACGATGCCGACGCCGGGCGGCACGACCTTGAAGGTGTCGAACGCCTGCATGCCCCATTTCATAAAGCGGTAGCGCTCGCTATTGCGCTCGAATTCCATCTCCATGTTCAGTTCGAGCGCATCCGGGCGGTTGTAGTAGTCCACCTGCACCGAATGATCCACCACCAGATCGACCGGCACCAGCGGCTCGATGATCTTCGGATTTTTGCCCGCCTTGGCGGCGGCATCGCGCATTGCGGCGAGATCGACCAGCAGCGGAACGCCGGTAAAATCCTGCAACACGATGCGCGCCACCACGAACGGAATCTCATCGGTGCGCGGCGCATTCGGCTGCCAGTTCGCCAGTTGGCGGATGTGCGCCTCAGAAATTTTCTTGCCGTCGCAGTTGCGCAGCACCGCCTCCAGCACGATGCGGATTGAAACTGGCAGACGCGAGATATTGCCGAGTCCGGCGGATTCCAGCGCGGGCAGCGAATACAATGTGCCTTGCTTGCCGCTGGCGAGATTGAAAGATTGGCGGGAGTTGAACAAATTATGCGGATTATTATGCGTCATGGCAGTATCTCCAAATTTGTATGATGGAAAAGGGTAGCCGGTCAAAAAGCCGATAACCCTGCAACAATCCTCAAGAAGAGCCCATAACCACCGGCCTTAACGAGTGTTGTTTGCCCGTTTTTGCGAATGGCCGGAACTTTCATTATAGATCACGAAAATTTTTTGTGGCGTTGCATGATATGGGCCAGTCGGTGCCGGGCGGCGCCCCATTTTGCAGTGCCGCGCTGTTGTTCTTCGCCGGCCTCCCCGGCCATCTGTCCGGCGAACGCTCTTCGGCCTCCCGCATTTGCGGCTGCAGGGCAAAGCTCCCCGCGCGAATATCCGCTAAAATAGCCGTGCTGCCAAACTAGGCAAGGAGCCTCGCCACGCCGAACCGTATCGGCATGAATCTTCCGCCTTAACTGGTTTAATCCGCACTCCCGACTGGTGCATTTGCAACAACCCCTGAAAGCCCGAATCTCCACCGTGTCCGCCGAAGTCGAACGTTTCTTTTCCGAGCAGAGCCCGCTTGCCGCCGAGGTGGCGTCATTCCGCCCGCGCGCGCAGCAGCGCGAAATGGCGCTGGCGGTGGCCGAGGCGATCCGCGACAACGCGATCCTGGTGGTCGAGGCGGGAACCGGGACGGGCAAGACCTTCGCCTATCTGGTGCCCGCGCTGCTCAATGGCGGCAAGGTGATCGTCTCGACCGGCACGAAAAATTTGCAGGACCAGTTGTTTCAGAAAGACCTGCCGATGGTGCGCGACGCCCTGAAAGCGCCGGTTTCGGTGGCGCTGCTCAAGGGGCGCGCGAACTACGTGTGCCATTACCATCTGGCGCGCACGGAATCGGACGGGATGTTCAAGACGCGCGAGGACATCAGGCATCTGGGCAAGATCAAGCAATACGCCAGGGTCAGCGATTCCGGCGACAAGGGCGGGCTGGCCGATGTGCCGGAGAACGCGCCGATCTGGATGCAGGTGACCTCGACGCGCGATAACTGCCTCGGCCAGGAATGCCCGCAGCACAAGGATTGCTTCGTGCTCAAGGCGCGCTCCGAGGCGATGAAGGCGGACATCGTGGTGGTAAACCATCACCTGTTCTTCGCCGACGTGATGCTGCGCGACGAGGGTGTCGCGGAACTGCTGCCCGTCTGCAACACAGTGATCTTCGACGAGGCTCACCAGTTGCCGGAGACCGCCAGCCTGTTCTTCGGCGAGAGCCTTTCCACCACGCTGCTGCTCGACCTGGCGCGCGACACGCGCATCGAGACCGCTGCCGCCGCCAAGGATTTCGCCCCGCTGCCCAAGGCCTGCGACGAGCTCGACAAGGCCGCGCGCGACCTGCGCCTGGTGTTCAAAAAGGAAGGGCGGATGCCCGCCACCGCAACAGAAAACTTCAAGGAGTTCGCGCCCGCGCTGCAAACGCTCGGCGAAAAGCTCGCGCAGCTGAACGGCCTGCTGGAGAAACAGGCGGAACGCAGCGAGGGGCTGGAGAATTGCTGGGTGCGGGGGCAGGGGTTGGCGCAGCAGTTGGAGCAGTGGATGGCCCCCCCCCTCTCCCCTAGCCCCTCTGATGGAACTACTGGTGAAACTACTAGCCATCTGACTAGGCTGTCCAAAAACGACAGCCAAGTCGCTGGTTACCCCGCCGGGGGGGAGGGAAATGATGTGGTGCGCTGGCTGGAAATTTTCCACCACTCCCTGCAACTCAACACCACGCCGCTGTCGATTGCGGAGATTTTCGAGAAGCAGATCGGCGGCAGCGCGCGCACGTGGATATTCACTTCCGCGACGCTCGCGGTAAAGAAGGATTTTTCGCTGTACCAGAGCGAGATGGGCTTGCTCGACGCGAAGACCGCGTGCTGGGACAGCCCGTTCGATTATGGCGAGCAGGCGCTGCTGTATGTGCCGCAGAACCTGCCGGAGCCGAACAGCGAAGGCTACACCGAGGCTGTGGTGCAGGCCGCGCTGCCGCTGCTCGGGGCAAGCGAGGGGCGCGCCTTCCTGCTGTTCACCAGCCTGCGCGCGATGGGGCGCGCACACGAAATTTTGCAGGCGGAATTCGACCGGCGCGGCTGGAACTATCCGCTGATGCTACAGGGCGAAGGTTCGCGCAACGAGATGCTGGCGCGCTTCCGCGAACACGGCAACGCGGTGCTGCTCGGCAGCCAGTCGTTCTGGGAAGGCGTGGACGTGCGCGGCGAAGCCCTGTCGCTGGTCATCATCGACAAGCTGCCGTTCGCGCCGCCGGACGACCCGGTGCTGGCGGCGCGCATCGAACAGATGAAGAAACAGGGGCGCAACGCGTTCATGGAATACCAACTGCCGCGCGCGATCATCACCCTGAAACAAGGTGCGGGACGGTTGATCCGCGACGAATCCGACCGCGGCGTCCTGATGATCTGCGACCCGCGCATCATCGGCAAACACTACGGCAAGCGCATCTGGCAAAGCCTGCCGCCGATGAAGCGCACCAGGGACGAGGCGGTGGCGGTGGAGTTTTTTAACAAGCCTGCTTCCGCCAGCTAATCGTGGGCGTGCTCCCCCGAAAATTTCAACTGGCGGGCATAGCCCGCCCTACAAAAATTTCAAGTTGCATCGTTCCCAAGCTCCGCGTGGGAACGAGAAGAAGGGGCTGAAGCCGCTCCCACAAAAACCAATCTTCTCAAACGCGCCCTAGATAATCAGCGCCCCGACATCACGCAGCGGTTGCGCCCGGCATCCTTCGCCTCGTAGAGCGCGGCGTCGGCGTCTTTCAGCATCGTTTCATAATCGGGATGCCCGTTGTAAGTGGCGATGCCGATGCTGACGGTAACGCCGGCCGTTTGTCTGTCGCCGACGCGAAACGCATCGGCAGCGAATTTTTCGCGTATGGTTTCCGCCACACGCAGCGCCTGATCGCTGCCGACCTCGACCAGCACCACCAGCATTTCCTCGCCGCCGTAGCGGAACACAAAATCTCCGGCGCGCACACTGCTGGTGACCAGGTCTGCTGCTTGCTGCAACACCATATCTCCGCCGCCATGCCCGTAGGTGTCGTTGATTAGCTTGAAACGGTCCAGGTCGAGCAACAGCAGCGAAAACGGTACGGCGCTGCGCCGCGCCAGGGCCATTTCCCTTATCAGCACGGCGGGCAGGAAGCGGCGGTTCAATAAGCGCGTCAACGCATCGCGCCCGCTCTCCACCTCGATGAACCGGTCGAACAACCCCCCCAGCAAAAACTTGATTTCGGCAATTCCCGTCTCTACTTCCTTCATCAGTGCGCCTGCTCCGCCGGGATTGCGGCGCGACTCGATCAGCTTGGGGAACAGCGATCTTTCGACCTCATCGATGCGCTGGCGTATCTGCTCCAGCTCCGGCGCAGACTCGAAAATGATCGCGGCCTTGTGCTGCAACCACATGCCGAATTCGGAATGCTTGATATCCGGCAGCTGCGCCGCGCTACCGTCGGCAAGCAGCTTGAGCAGGATCTGCTGCGCCCATTCCAGGATTGCCGCACGCTGCCGCTCGCGCTCCGCCAGCATATTCTGTCCCAGCGCGAACATGCGGTAAGCCTCATCCGCGCGCGCATGTTTTTCCATGTCGATGACAAAATAATCCGTCATCGCATCCAGCGCCAGATCGATCGTTTCCGCGACAAAATTCGCCGCTTTCACCAGATCGCCGCGCTCCAGGGAAGATTCCACCAGATAGCTGTGGATCGCATGTTTCAACAAGCGCCCGCCGCGCATCACCAGCCCGATAGGCAGCTGGATGCGCGCATGCACTTCGCCGATATGGCACTGCTGTTCATAAATCGTTTGCGGGTCATGCTGCTCGCCGGAAAACAGCTCTTGCAGCCAGCGTTGCAACGAGACATGCAGGCGCTGATTGACGAGTTCGTGATCCAGAAACGACTTCGCCTGCTCGTCGGACAGCATGTTTTGATAGAAAATATCGGCCAGCGCGACAGTATGCTGCCGGACAATTTCACCGGCCAGCCGCCGCACTGGTTCAGGGGTCTCTGCTGAAAGCCTGTGCCAATCCGCGATAAAGTCGATGCTTTGCTTGAGTTGGATCATGATTGCTTGCAAAAATAATGCGGATCATTGTAGCAGCAAATTTTGCCGGATATCTTGCCGCTTTCAGCGGATCGGATGAATGTCAAGAACCATGATCCATGCACCCAGGCGGAACATGCCAAAGCTTGCCCCGGATAGCCGCGCATCCGCCGGGAATTTATCCGGCAAACTGGTAAAATGAATATTTTATCCGCGAGAAATCAATGAGCCTGATCCGCCCTTTTACCGGGCTGCGCCCCGCACCTTCCCGCGCCGCCGATATTGCCGCCCCGCCCTACGATGTGCTTTCTTCCGCCGAAGCTCGGATGCGTGCAACAGGCAAGCCGTGGAGCTTCCTGCATATTTCCAAGCCGGAGATCGACCTGCCCGAGGGCATCGACCCCTACGCGCCGGAGGTCTATGCCAAGGCGGCGGAAAACCTCGATAAAATGCTGGCAGCGGGCGTGCTGGTGCGCGATGCTGAACCCTGCTATTACGTCTACCGCCTGGTCATGGGCGGCCACAGCCAGACCGGGCTGGTGGCGGCAGCCTCGGTGGCGGACTACGACAGCAACCGCATCCGCAAGCACGAGTTCACCCGCCCCGACAAGGAAGACGACCGGGTGCGCCAGATCGACGCGCTCAACGCGCAGACCGGCCCGGTGCTGCTCGCCTACCCCGCCGCGCCGCAGGTGGACAAATTGCTGGAGCGTGCGGCACAAGGGATTCCCGATGCCGACGTGACGGCTGACGACGGCATCCGCCATACCATTTGGGTGATCCGCGATGCGGCAACACTCGGTCAATTGACCGCCGCCTTCGACGCCATGCACGCCCTGTACATCGCCGACGGCCACCACCGCTCGGCGGCCGCCTCGCGCATTGCCGCCGCGCGCCGCGCCGCCAACCCGCAGCACAGCGTCGCGGAGAGCTACAACTATTTCCTGTCGGTGATCTTTCCGCACCACCAGATGAAGATCATGGATTACAACCGTTTGATGGCCGACCTGAACGGCATGGACGCGACGCAATTCCTGCAACGCATCGGCGAGGATTTTTCGGTGCAGGCCAGCAGCGTGCCGGTCAAACCCGCCAGGCCCGGCGAGTTCGGCCTGTACCTGCCGGGCCAGTGGCACCGCCTGAATATCCGCGCCGATCTGATCCCGGCAAACGACCCGGTGGCGCGCCTCGACGTGAGCCTGTTGCAGAACCACCTGATCGCGCCGGTGCTCGGCATCGCCGACCCGCGCCGCGACAA
>MGXA01000015.1 GCA_001801215.1 Gallionellales bacterium RIFCSPLOWO2_02_FULL_59_110
CGCCTGAGCGCCGAAGGCTGCACCATGCGCCAGATCCTCGAGGAGGTGAACCGCATCCTGTGCCGCCAGCTCCCCACCCAGCTTTATATGGCCGCTGCCGCGCTGGAGCTGTCGCCCGACCGGAAGCGGGCGCTGGTGTGGAACTGCGGCCTGCCGCCGGTGCTTTGTTTGGGCGCCGCGCACGGCGTCAGCCGGATAAGCTCCAGCGGGCTGCCGCTGGGCATCAGCGAATCGGTTGATACCTTTGAGCCGCATATGCAGGCCGGAATGGAATCCGGCATGCACGTCTACCTGTATTCGGATGGCCTCACCGAAGCAATGTCGGTTGAGCGGGAGCTGTATGGGCAGACGCGGCTGGAAACGCTGGTGGCGCGCATTCACCGCGAGCAGTTGCCGCTCGAGGCCATCTGGCAGGAGCTGGATGCCTATTGCGGTGGGCAGGGTTTGTCCGACGATGCGGTGATGGTCGAAATCTCGCTATGACGGCAGAGGCGCGGCGGCCGGAAGTGCTGCCACGCAGGCGAAATACAACAGCGGCGGCATCCTGGAAGCTGGCCATCCAATAAGCCAAGGCTTTGCGGAAAACGGGCGGCTCGATGCCGCCCGTTTGGCTTTCTGTTGTACAATTCGCGGCAAATAGCGAATGCCCGCTTCCCATAATCGCAAGGAAAACCATGTCCCTCACGCCTTCCGCCGCCGAAAAGAAAGCACGCACGCTTTCCGAGGCGATGCCCTACATTCAGCGCTTCTTCGACAAGACCATCGTCGTTAAATACGGCGGCAACGCGATGATCGATCCGCAGCTGCAGGAAAGTTTCGCGCGCGACGTGGTGCTGCTCAAGCTGGTCGGCATGAATCCGGTGGTGGTGCATGGCGGCGGGCCGCAGATCAACGAGTTGCTCAAACGCGTCGGCAAGCAGGGCGAATTCATCCAGGGCATGCGCGTCACCGACGAAGAGACCATGGACGTGGTCGAGATGGTGCTCGGCAAGGTCAACAAGGATATCGTCAACCTGATCAACCGGCACGGCGGCAAAGCGGTCGGGCTGACCGGGCAGGACGGCGCGTTCATCCGCGCCGAGAAGATGATGCTGGAGAGCAGCGAAGAACCGGGCAGGATGCTGGACATCGGGCTGGTCGGCGAGATCACCAGGATTGATCCTTCCATCATCACCTTCCTCGATTCCGGAGACTTCATCCCGGTGATCGCACCGATCGGCGTCGCGCCCGACGGCGAGACGCTGAACATCAACGCCGACCTGGTGGCGGGCAAGCTCGCGGAAGTGCTCAAGGCGGAAAAACTGGTGCTGCTGACCAACACGCCGGGCGTGCTGGACAAAGACGGCAACCTGCTTTCCGGGCTGACGCCCAGGGATATCGACAATCTGGTGGCGGACGGCACCCTGTCCGGCGGCATGTTGCCCAAGATCGGCTCCGCGCTGGACGCGGCGCGCAGCGGCGTGAAGTCGGTGCATATCATCGACGGTCGCGTGGAACACGCGCTGCTGCTGGAAATCCTCACCGACGAGGGTGTCGGCACTTTAATTAAAAGCAAATAAAAAGCTTGTATCCGCAGATTGCGCAGATGTACGCAGATTCCATATTTATGATGTAGTGCGGGCTTTGCCCGCCGCCGGAGATAGTTGTCGGGCAAAGCCCGACCTACGGATCGCCGTATTTTTTATGAAATGGGATGGGTGTGATTGCACCGCTATGGATTTTTGATTTAGACAACACGCTGCATAACGCGACGCCGCACATCTTTCCGCATATCAACCGCAGCATGACGGCGTATTTGCAGCAGCATCTGCAACTGGACGAAGCGGCGGCGAACGAGCTGCGCACCCATTACTGGCGGCGCTATGGCGCGACGATGAGCGGGCTGATGCGCCACCACGGCACGAAGCCGGAGCACTTCCTGTGGCATACCCACCAGTTTCCTGAACTGGAGCGGATGGTGCTGTGCGAGCCGCGCCTGCGCCATGTGCTGAAAGCACTGCCGGGCAGGAAGGTGGTGTTTTCCAATGCGCCGCAGCATTATGCGCAGGCGGTGCTGAAACTGCTGCGCGTGGCGGATCTGTTCGACGATGTGATGGCGGTGGAGCAAACGCGCTTTCGCCCCAAGCCGGACAGTTTCGGCTTCCTGCGCCTGTTGCGGCGGCAGCGCGTCGCGGCGGCGCAATGCATCATGGTCGAGGACAGCGTGGAAAACCTGGTCGCGGCGAAACGGCTGGGGATGCGCACCGTGTGGGTGAATACCGGAAACAGGAACGCGCCGTGCGTGGATGTAAAGATACGCGATGTGATGCAGTTGCCGGGCGCAGTATCGCGGCTGGTTTAAAACTTCAAAAGACTTTTTCCACACAACCAGCCAAGCCGCTGGTTATGTTGCTAAATTTGATTTTTCAGGGGGAGATTGAGATGGCCGCAAAACCGGGCGAAAGAAAATTACAGATACTGCAAACCGTGGCGCAGATGCTGGAGCAGCCCAAGGGCGAGAAGATCACTACGGCAGCGCTGGCGGCCAGGCTGGAGCTTTCCGAGGCAGCGCTGTACCGCCACTTCGCCAGCAAGGCGCAGATGTTCGAGGGCCTGATCGAGTTCATCGAGCAAACCGTATTCGGCCTGATCAACAAGATCACCCAGGAAGAAAAAAGCGGAGTGAAGCAAATCGAAGCGACTGTATCGATGCTGCTCGGCTTCGCGCAAAAGAACCGAGGCATGACGCGCGTGCTGATCGGCGATGCATTGGTGAACGAGGACGAGCGTTTGCAGCAGCGCATCAACCAGATGCTGGACCGCATCGAAACTACCCTCAAGCAATCGCTGCGCATGGCTGCGACGCAAGGCGAGCTGGGCGAAACTGTGGACGTGGGCGCTCACGCGAACCTGCTGGTGTGCTACGTGATCGGCCGCTGGCAACAGTTCGCCAAGAGCGGTTTCGCGCGCGACCCGGTGGCGCAGTGGCCAGCGCAGGCGGGGGTTCTGCTGCGAAAGTAACAGGAAGTAATTGTAGGATGCGGTGAGCTTGCGAACCGCATCAATCGCGAACGATGCGGTTATCACCGCATCCTACGTGGACCGATGAAATATCCGGGCTGCAATTGTTGGGTATCGCTGCGCTCCATCCAACTTACGAAAAACGAGAAGAAAATGATCCTGATCCTCAGTTCCAATACCGGCGAACAGTCGCCGGAATACCGGCAGTTGCTGGCGCATCTCGCGACGCTGCAAGGCATCCAGACGCGCGTGCATGTCGAGCGCGGCACCGAGCAGACGCTCACGGAAATCTACCTGATCGGCAACACCAAATTGCTGGACATCGACGACATGCAGAGCCTGCCGTGCGTCGAGCGCGTGGTGCGCGTGTCGGAAGAATACCGCATCCTCGGGCGGCACAAGGACGACCGGCGCCCCACGCATTTCGAATACAACGGCGTGCGCTTCGGCCAGGATACGCTGCACGTGTTCGCCGGGTTATGCGCGGTGGATAACCGCGAGCATGTCGAACTGATGATGAAGGCGGTGGCCGACAACGGCCAGGTGTGCACGCGCATGGGCGCGTACAAGCCGCGCACCAGCCCGTATGCGTTCCAGGGGCACGGCAAAAACTGCCTGCCCTATGTGTTCGAACTCGCGGGCAAGCACGGCATCAGGGTGATTGCGATGGAGATTACCCACGAGTCGCATCTCGACGAGATCCGCGAAGCGTTGCAGCAAACCGGCAACCCGACTGGCGTGATGCTGCAAATCGGCACGCGCAACACGCAGAATTTCGAGCTGCTGAAGATCGTCGGGCGGCAGACCGAGATGCCGGTGCTGCTCAAGCGCGGCTTCGGCATCACTCTGGACGAATCGCTGAATGCGGCGGAATATCTCGCTTCCGAAGGCAACCGCAACGTGGTGTTCTGCCTGCGCGGGATGAAGACCAACATGGGCGACCCGCACCGCAACTTCGTCGATTTTGCGCATGTCCCGGTGATCAAGCGCCTGACGAGGATGCCGGTATGCATCGACCCGTCGCACTCGGTCGGCTCGCGGCAGGCTTCGCCGGACGGCATCCTCGACATGCTGCATGTCACCGCGCAAGGCGTGCTGGTCGGCGCCAACATGGTGCTGGTGGATTTCCATCCTGCGCCGCCCAAGGCGCTGGTGGACGGCCCGCAGGCCCTGCTGCTCAAGGAGTTACCGTATTTCCTCGAAGACGTGCAGATCGCGCGCGAGGCGTATCTCAAGCGCGTGGCGCTGCGGCAGCAATATCGGGATGCTTAGTTATTCGCGTATGAAGCAACCATGAAAAAGATACTTGCCGTAGTCGCCGTCCTGGCCATCGCCGCTGTTGCGGCTTACTTCACACTGCAAAATCCGCTGGGCAAGCTGGTCAAGTTGGCCATCGATGAATTTGGGCCTGAGATGACGCAGGCGGCCGTGCAAGTCGACGGGGTCGAGATTTCGGCGACGGATGGGCGCGGCGCGCTATCCGGGTTGTTCCTCGGCAACCCCAGGGGATTCAAATCGGATTATGCGCTGAGGGCGGGCATCGTCGAGCTCAAACTCGATCCGGCCAGCCTGGCCAGTGACGTGGCCGTGATCCACAAGATATTGATCGATGCACCGCAGATCGGCTACGAGAAGGCCGGCAACATTACCAATTTCGATGCTATTCAGCGCAATGTCGAAGCGTACATCGGCGCAAGAGGCGGCAAAAGCGAGAAACAGAAACAGGGGAGCGATAAGAAAATGATCATCGGCTCTCTGGTTATCCGCAATGCCAGGGTCAATTACAACGGCATGTTTGAGCTTACGCTGCCGGATATCGAATTGCGCAACATCGGCAAGAAGGCCGGAGGCGCCACTTCCATACAGGTGGTCAAGGCCATCATCATGGAGTTGAATGCCAAGCTGGTTGTGGCGCTCTCCAAGAAGATGGGGGTGATTGGCGGCGCAGGCAACGCGGTGGTCGGCGCGGGAGCAGCGATCAAAGGATTGTTCGACAAATAGCTCCGCAGCGCGCCGGTCTGGTGAAATATTCGGGCTAGACCAGCCCCATCATCACCAGCGCGATGAACGCGGCAAACAGCGCGAAGTGGCTGATGCCCTCAATGGCGTTGGTCTCGCCGTCGTGCAGGTTGTTCATCACGGCGAGAAAGGTCAGCAGCAGCATGCCTGCCTGAACCGGAGTGAGCGCCATTTCGATGCGCTCGCCGGTGAACAGCGCGATGGCCTCGATCACCGGCAGCGTGAGCAGCACGGTGGCGAGCGAAGCGCCCAGCGCGATGTTGACGGTGGTCTGCATGCGGTTGTTCTGCGCCGCCCTGAGCGCGGTGAGAATCTCCGGGCTGGCGGAGATCAGCGCCACCAGCACCGCCGGGATCGATTTCGGCAGGCTGCTGCCGGACAACCCGGCATCGAGCAGCACCGACAGCACTTCCGATAGCACGCCGACCAGCACGATCGCGCCGAGCATCACCCCGACATGCAGCGCGTTCGGGCTATGCGCGAGGTCGTGAGCCTCTTCTTCAGTGCTCGATGCATATTCGAAGAAATTGCGGTGTTCCACCGTTTGCAGGCGCAGGAAACCCATGTACATGACCGCCATGATGACGATGGAGAAGACCGAGTAGATTTGCCATTGATGTTCCGGCACGAAATCCGGAATGAACATGCCGACGCCGATGGCGACCAGCAGCATGGCGATGAAGGAGTTGGCCGAGTCCACGTTGTATTTGGTGCTGCCGTGCTTCAGGCCGCCGACGATGGCCGCGATGCCGAGGATGCCGTTGATGTCGAACATCACGGCGGCGAACACCGTGTCGCGCGCCAGCGTCGGGTTGGGCGTGCCCTGCAGCAGCACGACCAGGATCACCACCTCGACCGACACGGCTGCAAGGGTGAGGATCAGCGTACCGTATGGTTCGCCGAAACGCATCGCCAGCACCTCGGCATGATGGGCGATGCGGAATGCCACGCCGATGACCGCGGCGAGGATTACCAGCAGCAGCCCCCACAGCATTGCCCCTCCATGTTCTACGGCGCTGTGCTCAAGGGCGAAGCCCAGCCCAAGAACGATCAAGGCGATGGCAATCTGGAATTCGGCTTTGACATATTTCATGGTTGTGTTCGGCGCAAAAATAATGTTGCGCACCCTAACCGGTCGGGGGTAGTGCGTCAACCCGCGCAGCGGCATATGCCGTCTGTGGGGTATTGGGCGGAACTTGGTTGACGGATAAGGTTTACGTTACTACTATGTCCGCCTGGTAGGACTTTGGCCGTTAACTTCATCAGGGAGGTTGCATCATGGTAGAGCAAAAAGCAAAACCAGCCGCGAAAAAAGCGGCGCCAACCAAGGCGGTCGGCAAGGCTGCCATCAAACCGAAAACCACCAAAGCAGCGGCAACCGCAACGCCTAAAAAAGTGGCGGTGAAGAAAACGGTGGCCGTGACCGCAAAACCGAAAAGCACCAAAACCCCGGCAGTGAAAAAAACGGTCGCACCCGTTGCTAAAAAAGAAACACCAGCGCCAAGAAAAGAAACGCCGGTGAAAAAAGCGGTAACCGTAAAAACCGGTGCGGCTCCCAGAAAAACCGTAGCGCGGCTCACCCCCGAAGAGCGTTATTGCATGGTGCAAACCGCTGCTTACTTTATCGCAGAGCGTAACGGGTTTGGCGGCTGCTCGACCGATCACTGGGCGGCGGCCGAAATCGAGATCGCGGGCAAGCTGGGCGAATAACTTCAATCATAATATTGCAGGGCGCATGGAATGCGCCCTGCAATATTATTGTTTTTCCAGGCAAGCAAAATAAACTGCCGCATCCGGCTGGGTGCGATTGCGTTGCGCCTGCCAGATCATTTCCCCGAGACATTCCATCATGCGATGCTGCGCATCGTGCTCCGAGTCGAACTGCCGCGTCAGGCGCGCGAAATGTGCGCGTATACCCGCCGGCTGGCCAATGGAAATCTGCTCCTCGATGGTGAGGTGCATCATCAGGTGCAGGAACGGATTGGCCGCGCCGTCCTCCGGCAGGTAGTCCTTATCCTGGTGGCGTTCCGGGTCTTCCAGCGCGGTGTGATATTCCGGGTGTTTGGCGATGAGCTGCGCGGCGAGGTCTTCCAGCGGCGTGAGCAATTCACCGGCCCGGCGTTTGCGCCAGGACTCGAATAAAAAATTACGCGCTTCGTCGCGCGACGGATTGAACAACACTAAAACACCTTCTCTTCGTATTCGCACAGGTCGTTGATGAGGCAAATGCCGCATTTCGGCTTGCGCGCCTGACAGACGTAGCGCCCGTGCAGGATCAACCAATGGTGAGCATTGTGCTTGAATTCGTCCGGCACCGCCTTGAGCAGCTTGTTTTCCACCTCGAGCACATTCTTGCCGGGCGCCAGGCCGGTGCGGTTGGCGACGCGGAACACATGCGTATCCACCGCGATGGCGGGCTGGCCGAAAGCGGTGTTGAGAATCACGCTGGCGGTCTTGCGCCCCACGCCCGGCAGGGTTTCCAGCCCCTCGCGCGTCTGCGGCACTTCGCCGCCGTGCTTTTCCACCAGCAACCGGCAGGCCTGCATGATGTGTTTGGATTTGGTCTGATACAGCCCGATGCGCTGCACATACTCGCGCAGCTTCTCCTCGCCGAGCGCGAGCATGGCCTGCGGCGTGCTCGCAACCGGGAACAGAATTTTTGTGGCGGCGTTCACGCTGACGTCGGTTGCCTGCGCCGAGAGGATCACCGCGACCAGCAACTCAAACGGCGTGCGGTATTCCAGCTCGGTTTTCGGGTGCGGCTTCGCGGCGCGGAAGCGCGTGAAGATTTCAAGGCGTTTGGCGGGGTTCATGGAATGTTTGTCGGCGGGATCATTTGTTTGTGCGAGTTTATTCGCAACAGCGCTAAAGCTTGCGGAGCAGTTCCTCATACTCCGGGTGAGAACCGATCCAGAACCAGACTACCGTGTCTCCTTCGAGGATTCCCACGGCGCGCCAGCCGAGATCGATACGCACTGAATAAACCGGCAGCGTCGCATGAACCTTCTTGAAGCGTAGCGATGGATGGTTTTTATTCTGAGCCCACAGCCGGTATGCCGTACGGGCTTTCTCCTGTACAGGCTTGGGCAATGCGTCAAAGAGTGAGCGAAACTTCTCCGTCGTGCGGGAATGCATAGCCGGTCAGAGCGGCTTGCTGCGTCCGGCCCGGTGTTCGGCCAGTGCCTCTTCCGCAAGCATGGCCAGCTTATCCTGGGACTTCGCAAAGGACTCAGACCAGCGTTGTTCGGAAGCGATTTCTTCCAGCAGGATGGTGGCAAGCACATCTTGGTCGGAAGGCGGCAGCTTCGCGATTTCACTCATGGCTTTTTCAAGCAGGTGTGTCATAGAAACCTCTATGGTGACGGCGAAATTGTACACCGAAGCGGTTGTGGCGGGAGAAAACATCCGGTGCAATGCCCCCATGCTTATTGCACCCTACGCGCCTGCGTTTTTATGCGTACTCATAATAGACCTCAGGTGGCAGCGCTTCGCGTTTTCCGTCAGCGCGCAGAATAAAGCCATCAACAAACATATGCCCATACCCCAGAAAAATATACCTCTTGGCTTGCGCAACAAGTACCTCAAAACCTTCAGAGTGAGATTGGTGCCAAGTAGTTAAAGATAAAGACAAACCATCGAGATTTATTTCGCGTGTGGCATATTCAGGGAGGCCACGCAACTCTTGATCGGAAAGCTCCAATAGTCGTTCTTTTTCTGCAACGATGGCACGAGTATAAGTGTCGTCCTTGGGGTTCTGCATAGCAGCTTAAAGTAGATGGCAGAAACGCAGTATATGCTAGCGGCCTTTCCCGTCAATCAGTTGCCGAAGAGCACAAGGCCTTATTCCTTCGGTGGCAGTTCGTGGGCCTTGGCGCGGCGCGCTTCGATCTCATCTATCTGCGCCTGTTGCTCAGGAGTCAGTTGCCCGGTGTTCTTAGGTTTCGCGGCGGCCTGCGCCCTGGCGCGCTCCAGCGCTGCCTGAATGAGGGCTTGCGCATCGACTGGCGCGGCAACCGGTTTCGCGGCGGTATTCTGCGCCAGCCTCTCGGCCTTCTCGCGTTTGTCGCGCTCGGTGCGTTCGAGGCGGAAGCGGTAGCGTTCCCGCGCGGCGTTTGCGGCGGAGCGTTTTTGTTCGCGTGACGGCGTCTCCTGCGGCAGCGGCAGCATGTCGATGCAATCCACCGGGCAGGGCGCGACGCACAGTTCGCAGCCGGTGCACAGCGGGGCGATGATGGTGTGCATCAGCTTGGATGCGCCGGAAATCGCATCCGCAGTCCAGGGCCAGAGTGTTATTTCCCTTCTGTTTTTCGGATACCTTCCTGGATTTCCGCCCTGCGGCCCGCGTCCGCATCTTCGCGACCGGGGCGCGCCGGGGCGTTCAGGGCCTTCTTGAAATATTCGAGCGCCTTGGCAAGTTCGCCGCGCTCGAGCAGGAAGTCCGCCATGAAATAGTTCGGGTCGATGCCGTCCGGGTTGACCTTCAGCGAGCGCTCGAGATATTCGCGCGCCTTGTCGTGGTCGCCGAAAGAGCCGAAGCGCGGCACCTTGTAATACAGGCTGCCGAGCGAGGTTAGCGCGGAACCGTTCAGGGCATTGGGGTCGATTTTCTCTGCGGCCAGCAGCAGGTCGCGCGCCGCTTTGGCACTGCCGCCGGCGGAGAAGATGCTCTGGTACTTGGCCAGGGTGCTGGTGATGATGCCTTCCCAGATCAGCGTTTCGGCGCGGCCAGGGTTGGCGGCGCTCACCTGATGCGCCTCTTCGGCAAGTTTCTTGAACGCCGCTTCCCTTTCTTTTTCGGGTAGCTGGTAGTTTGCCGTAGCCCAATCGTGCTGCAATTTTGCGATGGAGGCGTCGAGCGTAGCGGTGTCGGCGAATGCGCTGTTGGCAGCGAACAGCAATGCGATTAACCAGGCGTATTTTTTCATGTGCGGCTCTCCTTTAGTGAAAATTATTGTTGATGGGTTTACTTGCCAATGGATTGTGCGTATTTGCGTGCGATGCGGGTGTTATTCAGCAGGCCGCCGTCGACCAGGCGCGGGAACACGCCGTTGAGCCGCGCGAAAAAAGATTCCGGCTGGCCGATGAAATGTTCCTTGCGCTCGCGCTCGATGGCCAGCACGATCTGCCCGGCGACATATTCCGGCTCGTCCATGTTGGTCTTGGTTTCTTCCAGCATCCGCGTGGTGAGTTCATTGTTCAGCGACGTTTTGGCGGCGCGCGGCGAGACGTAAGTGACGCCGACCTGGCTGTCGACCAGCTCGCGCCCCAGCGCTTCGGAGAAGCCGCGCATGGCAAATTTGCTGGCGCAATAAACCGCAAAATGCGGGAAACCGATCGAGCCGAATGCTGAGCCGATGTTGACGATGCGCCCGCTGTTCTGCGCCAACAGATGCGGCAGCACGGCGCGCGCCAGCAGCATCGGCGCGATGACATTGACGCCGATCATCTGTTCGATGCGCTTGGGGTCGTGGCGGTCGAACAGCGTGAAGTCCATGATGCCGGCATTGTTGATGAGCACGTCCAGCCCGCCTAATGCTTGCAGCGCGGCTGCCGTTACCTGCTCCGCCGCGTCTGCGGCGGACAGGTCGAGCGCGATGGGTGCGGCAAAGCCGCCGCGCTGCTTGATCTCGTCGCAGATTTCTTGCACGCGCGCCGCGTTGCGTTCGACCAATGCCAGCCGAGCGCCTTTTTCGGCGAGCAGCAATGCCACGCGATAGCCGATACCGCCCGCTGCGCCGGTCAGGATGATGCGTTTTCCGGATAGGTTCATGTTG
>MGXA01000016.1 GCA_001801215.1 Gallionellales bacterium RIFCSPLOWO2_02_FULL_59_110
AAGATCGGGCTGAGGGTTGCGGGGACAGGATTTGAACCTATGACCTTCGGGTTATGAGCCCGACGAGCTACCGAGCTGCTCCACCCCGCGTCAGCGAAGGGGCGAACTATAGC
This sequence comes from Gallionellales bacterium RIFCSPLOWO2_02_FULL_59_110, assembly GCA_001801215.1. Lineage (GTDB taxonomy): Bacteria > Pseudomonadota > Gammaproteobacteria > Burkholderiales > Gallionellaceae > Gallionella. Next base: position 114 of record MGXA01000016.1, read on the forward strand.
AAAGCATTTCGGCTTCGTCAAACACTATCATAATTATTTAACAGAACACCAGCACTCACAGCCGGTGATAGGATACGTATGAACATAGCAAATGGCGCCCCCAGCGAACTACTTTGCCGCAATTAAGTGCGGGTAAATAAGCATTAGTACTCGGCGGTTATTCACTCTGGTTTCGTGTGCGCCGGACGAAACGCCTTGCATTGCTCCGGATCGGATTCCAGGTATGCGCCTTCGATCAGATCAATGCAGTATGGGATGGCCGGGAACACGGCATTCAGACAATCGTCGATTGCGGAAGGCTTGCCTGGAAGGTTGAGGATCAGGCTCTTGCCGCGTATCCCGGCGGCCTGGCGCGACAGAATCGCGGTGGGCACGAACTTTAGCGAAGCGGTGCGCATCAATTCGCCGAAGCCCGGCATCATCTTCTCGCATACCGCTTCGGTGGCTTCCGGCGTAACGTCGCGCACCGCCGGTCCGGTACCGCCGGTGGTAACGATCAGGCAGCAGTTCTCCACGTCGCTCAGATGGAGCAGTGCGGCTTCGATCTCCGGCTGTTCGTCGGGAATCACTTTCGCCACCGCCTCCCAAGGCGAGGTCAGTACGCGAGTAAACCACGCGTGTATTGCCGGGCCGCCCTTGTCTTCGTACTCGCCGCGGCTGGCGCGGTCGGAAATGGTCAAGATACCGATGCGTGCAATGCTCATGCTTACTCCCTGAAACCTGCTTCACCCTGAAAAACCGTACCGTCGAGCAACTGCACAGCCACCATGCTGCCCGCCACCATCCCATTACAGTCGGCCGGAAGAACCGCCAAGCCGTCTGCCCTCGCCATGGACAGCAGCATACCGCTGCCTTGCGCGCCGGTGGAAGACGCCGCATAACCGCCCTCTTCCTTCGCCAGCATCACGCGGATGAACTCGGTGCGCCCCGGCTGGTGCTTGACGTTATGCGTGAGCCGCGCCGTGATGGTGCGGCGATGGGTGCGCGCGTGGCCCATCATGCGGCGCAAGGCCGGCACGACGAACTGTTCGAAGCACACCATGCTCGACACGGGGTTCCCGGGCAGACCGAAGATGATTTTTTCGCCGACCTTGCCGAACGCGACCGGATGACCCGGCTTCATCGCGACGCGCCAGAACAGCATCTTTGCCCCCAGGGCCTCGATGGTCGGGCGGACGTAGTCGTGCACGCCGACCGAGGTGCCCCCGGAAACCAGCAGCACCTCGTATTCCAGCCCGCGCCGCAGATATTGCTCCAGCTCAGCGGGGTCGTCGCGCGCGATGCCGAGCAGCACCGGCTCGATGCCGAGCGCCTGCACCTGACCCATCAGCGCGTAGCTGTTGGAATTGGGGATCTTGTTCGGGTCTACCGGTTCGTCGAGGCCTTCCAGCTCATTGCCTGTGGACAGGATCGCCACGCGCGGCCGCCGGTACACCTGCACCTGCGCGCGCTTCACCGTCGCCAGCACGCCGATCACGCCCGGCGTGATCTCGGTGCTGGGTGCCAGCACCACCTCGCCGTTGCGCATGTTTTCGCCGAGGCGGCGGATGTCGTTGCCCGGCTTGACCGCCTGGTTGATCTGGACGTGTTGCTCATCCAACACCTCGGTATCCTCGACCCGGATCACCGCATCGGCACCCTGCGGAATCGGCGCGCCGGTCATGATGCGCGCGCACTGGCCGGCTGCCAGCGCCCTGCTTGGCATGTCGCCGGCCTTGATGTCCTCGATGATTTCCAGCGTGGCGGGAGCATTGGTCAAGTCGGCGCTACGCAGCGCATAGCCGTCCATCGCAGAAATATCGTACGGCGGCTGGTCGCGGTTGGCGCGCACTTCCTCGGCCAGCACGCGACCCAGCGATTGTTCGAGTTTCACTGGTTCCGGGCCGAACACGGCCACCGATTCAAGAACGCACTGCTGCGCTGCTAATACTGACAAATATTCCATTACCCCACCCGATTCATTGCCGCCTCGACATCCTGCGGCGTGTCGAGGTCAAAAAAACTGTGCAGAAGCGGATCGGCAGCCAGCATCTCGGCTTCGTCCACATAGCGCACATCCAGTTGTTTCAATAGGCCGCGTACGCTATTCTGCTGCGCCGCCAGGCTGGCGCGCAACGGCGCCAGACAATTGACCGCATAAAATGCCGCCAGCGGCTGCGGATGTCCATGCACGACGGGCACAACCGCCTGATGCTGTAAGCGATACTTGGCAAGTATCTCGACCACTTCCGGCGCGACAAATGGCATGTCGCAAGCCACCATGAACGCCCACGGTGTGTTGATCTGCTCCAGGCTGGCGGCCAGCCCGGCCAGCGGGCCGCCATTGGGCTGTTCGTCGCAGACCTGCGGCAAATCGATGCCGTCGCGCGGCTGGCGCACGCTGACAATCACATCGGGAAATAGATGGCGCATAGTTGCAATCACGCTTTGCAGCAACGTCTGTCCGCCGAAAAGCAGGCTCGCCTTGTCTGTTCCCATGCGGCGCGAGTCGCCGCCAGCCATTATTATGGCCGTGCAATCTTCGATCATTTCTGAACCCGGTCGAGTACAAACCGAGCAATCGCTGCGACATCTTCCAGCCCGAAATGCGGCAGTTGCGGATAGACTTCATCCATGTCGGTGACGATCGCGACCAGCCCGTCCTCGATTGTGCAGCGCGGCGGTTTGGCGCATTCGCGGCGCAGCACTTCGATCTTCACTCCGGCGCAGTGCGAAAAACCTTCCGCCAGCACCAGATCGGCTTCGCCGAGGAAACGTTGTGCCAACTGCTCCGGGGCGCGGCGGTCGACCGCGTCTGCGACCAGTTGCAGCTCGCTGGACGTAACCAGCATGCTCATCACCGCGCCTGCCTGTTTGTAGCGGAAACTGTCTTTGCCGGGAGTGTCCAGCACCACCTTGTGATGCGCATGCTTGATGGTCGCCACGCGCAGCCCCCTGCCGCTCAGTTCGCGCACCAATTTCTCGACCAGCGTGGTCTTGCCGGAACCGGAGTGTCCGACAACGGTAAATACATTCGACATGCTTAATGGCCTTTGCAGAACGTCATGAACGCGGTAGTTGTGTAAAGCTTTAAGGGTGCGGCGTCACCCATGACTCGCCCTGCGGTGTGATTTCTTTTTTCCAGATCGGCACACGCTGCTTCAGTTCGTCTATCATCCAGCGGCAGGCTTCCAGTGCGGCCACGCGGTGCTCCGCGCCTGCCGCGATGAACACGATATTTTCACCGCCCTTGACCGTGCCGATGCGATGCACGATGCGCGCATCCAGCAAAGCATATTTCTCGATCGCATCGCTGCGTAATTTTTTCAACTCCGAGAGCGCCATGCTGCCATAGGCATCGAAACTGATCTCGGATACCTCGCGGCCTTCCGAGAAATCGCGCGCGCAACCGAGAAACGTGGCGATGCCGCCCATGCGTTTCGAGCTGGCCTGCAACGCCCTGATTTCTTCGTCTTGGGAAAAATCTTCCTGCTGGATCCTGACGGGTTCCTTCATCTCAAACTCACTTGTCATATCGAACCTGTCATGTCATTCCGAGCAAAGCGAAAAATCTTTATGATCCCCCATATGCCTTCGGAATGACATGGTTCAGTCACTTCAACCGCCCGAAAATTTGGCCATGAAAGCCACTTCGCTGTTGTCTGCGAGCCGCATCGACATGTCGCGCACATGCTCGCCGTTAGCTGCGGCGAAACAGACGATCTCGAAAGCGTGAGGATATTGTACTGCCAGTTCATCGCGTACGTCCTGCAGGCGGATGCCGGGGCAGTATTCGACTTGCAGGGCATTATTGCCAATTCGTGCTGCGACCGGCCCGAAAAACAAGACCTTGATCATGTTGGCTCTCCACGTTTCCAAACCCCGCTCTTGCCGCCGCGCTTCTCTTCCAGTTGCACGCACTCGATACGCATTCCTCTGTCAATCGCCTTGCACATGTCGTAAATGGTCAGCAGCGCCAGACTGGCGGCGCATAACGCCTCCATCTCAACGCCGGTCTGGCCGGTACAGCTTGCCTTGGTGATGACCTTGATGCCCAAACAGCCTCTGGCGTCAGGCTCGGTAATCTCGCCGAACTCGACCTCCACGCCGGTCAGCGCAATGGGGTGGCACATCGGAATCATGTCGGAGGTGCGCTTCGCCGCCATAACCGCACCGACATCGGCCACCGTCAGCACATCGCCCTTGGCGATTCGCCCCGCCCTGATCCGTTCCAGTGTCGCCGACTGCATGCGCAGGATACCACTGGCAACCGCAACACGCTGAGTATCCGATTTTGCCGCAACATCCACCATGCGCGCCCGGCCCGCAGCAGAAAAATGTGTTAACTCGTTCATTGAATACCTGTCATATCTGAGAAGTTGCCTCAACAGCCATCATGAGGCGCGTTGCAAACATAGCGCCGATAGGAGATTCTAATGGATTTCATTAGCAGGCTGTTGAAATTTGCTCAGATTTACAACCCGAGTATGTCTTTGCGAACCGACTGAAGTAACAACGCTGGCCAATTTGATGCTGTCTTGATGCGCCCCCGTTGTTTTGGGGCGCATTCCTCCCGCCTTGGCAGCTCATTGCAACGCTCCTTGCGGCACCGCAAACGGCATTCGGGAAATTCTCACAAGATGGCTGGAAATCATGGTGAATTCGAAGTGCTGGTCAACCCGTTTTATGCCGCGATACACAATCTGCCGGATTCACCCCAGATTACAGGCTTTAAATTATCGCGTTATCGCCCTGCGAAAGAATGCCGATCACTTTCCGCACACAATCGTGTATATCCCCCTCGGCTGTATTTACCGCCAATTCTGGGATATCCGGCGCCTCATAGGGCGATGAAACTCCGGTGAAATGATCGATCTCGCCCGCTCGCGCTCTCCTATATAATCCCTTCACATCGCGCTGTTCGCACACCTCGATCGGACATTGGCAATAAACCTCGATAAACTCCCCCAACTGAACCATGGCACGCACCTTGTCGCGATCCGCACGGAACGGCGAAATGAACGCCGTCAGCACAATAACGCCCGCCTCCATGAAAAGCTTGGCAACCTCGCCGATACGGCGGATATTTTCCGCGCGGTCCTCTGCGGAAAACCCCAAATCCCCGCACAGGCCATGACGTACATTATCGCCATCCAGCACGAACGTCCTGCACCCTTTGCAATGCAGATATTCTTCCACGGCATGCGCCAAGGTTGATTTGCCCGCCCCCGACAAGCCGGTAAACCAGATAATGGCACCACGATGCCCGTTCTGCGCCTCACGCCGCTCACGCGTCACCGTAGCCTGATGCCGCACCACATTGGCTGAAACTTGAGCCATCTTTATCACGCCATATCCCAATCCATTACAGCGTGCAGTGTAGCAAATTCCCGCAAGCCAAAGCACAAAAAGCGGGAGCCGGTGCCTGTTCTGGACCTGCCGACCAGCTCTCCCCTGTTATTCTTGCAACTACTTTTTTGCTGCTGTGCGCGGATTTCGTCAATTTGAGATGAGCCCGTCGAACCATGAAACTGTTGACCAAAAATGCTTAACCCGGATATTTCATCAGATTGCGGGATGATGGCGAGGCAGTTTGCGGACAGATTCACGCATCCCGCGCCAAGCCAATAGCACGGCCTATTGGCGCGAAGCGGGGACGCGAAGGTGCCGCAAAATGTCCGCCAGCGCCCGCAAAGGCGTGCGGTACAAATTGGCTTTCTGCCTTCTGGGCCTGTATTCCAATATCCATGCGGCTCTCCATTAAGTGCGGGGCCGGTCTGGTGAAATATCCGGTTTAAAGCTCCAACAACAAAAGCAAGCCCTCCCGATTTTCTGCGGCTATCCTATTCAAGATCAGGCAAGATCGGTGCCGACCGTGCCATTATCACCCAATGCCTTTACCGTTGCCGGGCGTGTCGTACAATTCGAAACACACCTTGCCGGCATAGTTGCTGGCCAGAATCAGCCGCCGGTTCAATTGCTCTGCCCAGCGTGCGGCTTGATATATGCCGATACCCAAGCCGCTTTCCGAGACCACCACACCCCGCAGCAGGTTCGCGGCGATGGCTGCCGGAATGGGGGTGCCGCTGTCGCTGACAGCGATGCGCAACGGCTCGGCGCCGATTTCCACCGTAATGCCGATACCCGGCTGGGATTGGCGCTTTCTCAAGGCATTGTCGAGCAGATTATCCAGCACGCAGTCGAACAGCGCGGCGGGAATTGTCCTGTCAGGCAACCCATCTGGCGCGAGCCATTTGATCTCGTGGTGCCGATTACGCAGCCGCAACGAATCCCACCATGCGGCCAAATCGAGTTGCGGAGTTTCGCTCTCATCTTGCGCTTGGCGAAGTTTGCCCAAAGTTAATTCGATGCGCTGGGTGAGCAACGGGAGCTGCTGCTGCAGCAGTTGCTGTGCCCGCAACCCGCTGCTTTGCGCAAGGGCGGTAAGGGAAAGCAGCGATTGCAGCATGTTCTTCAGGTCGTGTGTAAGACGCGAACCGGTTTCATATACTGCCTGCAAGCGCGTGATATTGCGCAGGCTCTGCTCGCGCTGTTTGGCCTGGTAGAAATAGCCGATCAGTTGTGCGAGCAGGCATATATGCAGCAACATGGCAGGGCTGAGCGATTGCCTGGCGTACACGGTCAGGTGCAGTTCACCTTCTTGCACTTGCACGTCATGCTTGTTGGATTGTCCAAGTTGCCCTGATCCGTCGGGCGAGTCCCAGGACAGCCCGGACAGCCACGGAAAATCTGTCAGCAGGCCTGTGGCGCGGCGCAAATAGGATGGCGGATCAGGTTCGCGCTGTGCCGCCTCGGCCAGCCGGGTGAGCCAGTTCTCGAACGGCGTGCCGACATTCAACAGATAGCGCGAGAACATCACTTGCAGGCCGCCAAAGCCAAAGCGAGGATTCCACAATCCGCCTAGCGCCAGCAGCACCAGGCCGGCCAGCAGCAGGGTGCGCAACAATGCCTCGAGGTAATCCAGTCGAGCCAGCGTCATGAAAGCGAGGCTGCCGAGCACCACCAAGGTCAGCAGCATGAACAGCAGCAGGCTATAAATAAAGTCCACCGTCTGAGCACCCTCGACGGGTTCGCTGCCGATCGACAATGCCGCCCGCCTTGGCGCAAACAACCATTTGGCAACCGTCTTTGGGTTGCCTTGCGAGATAACCAGTCGTTTCAGCAGAATCAGCACCGGTATGGCCAATAGCAGCCCCGGCAACAGCACATACCACATCATGATGCGCCCAACTTCAATGGCGGCCTGCGCAACAAATAAATTGGGCACCACCCAGAGCAGCAAGGCCGCAAGCAGATAGGCCATCACCGTCAGGTACAACAGACGCGTCCAACGGTCGCGAAAGGCAAACACGCGCGCGCCGACCAAGCCGAACAGGCCGGTCAGCCAAAAGGCGACGACCCACCAGTTCAGCCAATACACCACTAGCGCAGCCGCCAGCACGATGAATACCATCCCGCTACGCCCCACCTCGCGCTCCCCGCGCCACAACGGCTGCCAGAGCAGGAACAACCCAAGATGCGCAAGCAGCAACGGATGTGCCCACGGGCTATTCATACCGAGCAACATCGCTCCATGCAACAGCCCAAGCATCGCCAACAACAGCCAGCGCCCGGCGCGCAAGCTGTTTCCAAAGCCTACCGTCAACATTTCGTCATCGCCTTGTCAATATCTCGTCAAATCGGGGGTTGTTTAAATTTGCTCAATGCCTCATTATCGGCGCATAAACTTAAGCACGGCAGGATTTACCCCATAGCAAGCCGTTTTTTCGTTGCTGGCACGGTATTTGCGAGGAATTAGATGCAACATGAAAACTTTCTTCAGGAGGGTATCATAATGAAACGTAATCAATCCGGCTTTACCTTGATCGAAATTGCCATCGTACTGGTCATTATCGGCCTGCTGCTTGGCGGCGTGCTAAAAGGGCAAGAACTGATCAACAGTGCAAAAGTAAAAAACTTGGCTACCGATTTCAAGAATGTCCCAGTATTCATTTACGGGTATCAGGACAAATTCAAGGCGTTGCCGGGGGACGATAAGTTAGCGTCTACCCACGTGGCAACAACCGGAATAACCATTATTGATGGCAATGGGGACGGTTTAATTAACGGCAACTGGAACGCGGCAACCGGAGAGTCTTTCGACTTCTGGCAACATGTAAGGCTGGCTGGCTTGGCTCCCGGACCCACAACTACAGCCGCAACCGATTACATACCCAAAAATGCATCGGGCGGAGCTATTGGCGTCACCAGTGCGGCCAACACACCGGTCACCAACTTAAGGGGATCGTACATAATCTGTTCTGACGGCGTAGCCGGCAAATTCGCAAAACAACTGGATACCACTCTGGATGATGGCACTACAACCACTGGCTCCCTGATGGTAACCACGGCTGGCGTCTCTACTTCAACAGCGGCAATTGCAAATGCAGCTATCGTTGATGACACCACTTATCTGGTATGCATGGGGGTCTAGTGGAGGCTCTTTCTCGCCGCGAATCCGAATATCCCCTACTAAACTAAACAGAAAACCCCTTGGCTTTTGCCTGGGGGTTTTCTGTTTCAGAGCCTCAGGTAGGTCTATTTTCAAACCCACCCACAAAGCAAAAGCCCCACCATTTCTGGAGGGGGGTTTGCTTTGTAAGGAGTCTGACGATGACCTACTTTGGCTTTGGCCGCCCCGTTGGGGCTTAACATTCGCAAGCGAATGTTGGCCTTCGCCGCAACAAGCCGCTGCGCGGCGTGTTGTCATAAACTCAAGTAGGTCACAATTCGAACCCACAAACAAACAACCCGGCACGAGGCCGGGTTGTTTGTTTGTAAGGAGTCTGACGATGACCTACTTTCACATGGGTAA
>MGXA01000017.1 GCA_001801215.1 Gallionellales bacterium RIFCSPLOWO2_02_FULL_59_110
GATGCCGGTTTCCGTGGCGCGTGGTTCAGGCTGGTCAACCGCATGGGCTGGCATTGGATCGGTCGCATCCGCAACCGCGACATGGTAAGCCCGGCGAACGAGGATGCCTGGGTTGGCTGTAAAATCCTCTATTCGCTCGCCACGGCCAAGGCGAAATCGCTCGGTCAATATGACTATGTGCGCAATCATCCGGTGCCGTGCCGCTTGGTGTTGATTAAGCGAATCAAGCAAGGTCGTCACAAGAAGGGGAAATTGGGTAAGCGGGTACGTTCGAACCAAAGCCTGAAGAGCGCCCGCGCGCAACGTGAACCATGGCTGTTGGCATCAAGCCCAAACCTAGCGCATCTGAGCGCTGAGGCGGTCGTAGCCGTGTATGCCCAGCGTATGCAGATTGAGGAGTCTTTCCGCGACCTGAAGAGCGAGCGTTTCGGATTGGGGTTCTCCGCAAATCGCACCACACAGAAAAATCGCTTGGGCGTACTGTTGTTGGTCGCATGTCTCGCCTCGTTCGTGTTGCGGCTGATCGGCGAAGTGGGAAAGGCGATGCAACTTGAATTTCAGTTCCAGAGCAATACGCGCCGTTCTCGTCCCGTGCTGTCTGTGATTAGCTTGGCACTACAGCTTGTGCAGCATGGAATGGCGGCATTCCCGCCACGCGAATTTCGTGAAGCTCTTGATCGGCTGCGTTATGATCATCCTGCGCTGCAACTTTGAGGGGAGACCTCAGGGTCAGACTCCATCGGTCTTGCAATTCACCGCGACCACTCAACCCGAATCAAACCCTCGGCTTCAAGAGAATCAAGCTCGTGGTGGTCTGCGCTGACCAGTTTGAGATTGCGTGTTTCCGCAATCGCCAGCGCAATCGCATCGGCAAGCGAAAGGCGGCCTCGCGCTTTCCAGCGGGCAAGCCAGCCATTCAGCCTCTGACAGCGCCCACAGGATTCCGATATTGGCGTCCGACACAACACGCGAGGTAATAGCTGCCGAGTTGTTGTCCTGGCTGCGGCGCACGGCATCCCCGCAAAATAGGCCAGTGAGTCAATGTCAGAGTAAAGCGTATCCAGAAAATAGATGCCGAGGCCGTCTGCTTGTGATTCGTAGTAGCGGTGGCCTTCATCGAGGTCGTCCTCCGCAATGCTGAGGATTTTTATCCTCATGAGACGTTTTTCTGTAACTATTCAGGTGCAGCGGTTTTACTCCCCTCCCCCGCAGGCGGGGGAGGGGCTGGGGGAGAGGGTGTGGGCGCTGCAATAAACTTGTTGCCATGCCACTGCCCTCTCCCTAACCCTCTCCCGCTTGCGGGAGAGGGGACTGGTGTTGTGGCGCTTTTGTGAGCATCGTCATTTCGGCCTGAGTAGTTACGTTTTTCTTTATTCTTTCTTTGGCTTCTTCCCAGCTGGAGGTGGTGATCGTGCCTGCATTCAAGGCGGCTTCGCGGTCGTTGAGAATGGCGGCATGCCAAGCGGGGGATTCCAAGGTTTCTTCGTGGGTTGACATGTCCGACCAAAGAGTTTCCATTAAGTCCAATTTCTGGGTAAAGGAAAGCTGTGCAATGGGAACTTCAAATCTGTTCATCATATTTCCTCTCCTATAGTTGATGCACCAACTCATCTGGGGCAATTGTAGCAAGCCCCGATAAAATGCAATGAAATCCGGGGGAAGCCTCGGATACGCCCACCAGCTAAAACTTCGGTTAGAAAGGGCCACATTACTTTTTCCTGAGCCTCTTGCCCGCACGCTTCGCTTCGGCCAATAGACCCGGCCAATCATCCGGCGGGTTTCCGCTTTTCAGCATGCGCTGGAAAATCTGGTAGGCATCGGTGTCGCTGCCGTATGCGCGCTTGGTGTTTTCGTCATTGACCCAGGCGTAAACGATGATTTTGCTCTCCTGGTGGTAGCGGAAAAACAATCGGTATTGCTGGAAAAATTTGGCGCGGAACCAGTGCTTGCGATCATCTCCCAGCGTTGCTCCCTGCCGATATTCCGGTCGCGCCGGATTTTGCGGGATGACTTCAAATGCCAGTTTGTTGATGGCGGCCAGGCGTTTGGTTGCGTTCTTGTTGATATACCCGCTTGGGTCTTTCTGCTGCAACGCGGCTACTTGGGCAGTCAGGGCTTCAAGAGTATCGAGAAAAAGCGGATGTGCGAAAATCGTCCAGCCATTGATGACCAAGGCGGGCGACGATAAGCTCATTCGTCTTCAGCCGCCAAGGGTGCATCAAGGTCGACCTTGGCATTTTTTACCAGAGACTTGATGCGCTTGCGCAATCCTGCATCAATACTTTTCAGGTGTTCGGGGTGGGCGGCCATGTCGCTCGCCAGAAAATTCAGGAATTGCCCCAGCACAGGGTCATCCTCGACTTCGCTGGATGCGCGCGCCAACATCACACCGCCGTCCGGTTGGATGAGATAGCGAATTTTGTCGCGTTTGCCCAGCTTGAGCGCATGACGCACCGCGTTTGGAACCGTGGTCTGGTAGCGGTCGGTCAATGTGGATTCGAGTTTGAGTGCATGAGCCATGGTGTGCTCCTTCCAGTGAAATATTGGGTGTTGATGGTAATGCGAATGCATTGCCGCGTCAATAATTCAGGTCATAATTCAGGCCTTCCTTTTTTTCTCGTTCCCGCGCCTTGCCCCGTGTGCCGATTCGTTTAGTAGAAACTGCGCACTGCGATTCAAACTGATGTGGGAGCCATCCCGTTTTACTCCGATGCATTAAAAGCCCCTCGCCCGCTGGCGGGAGAGGGGTTGGGGTGAGGGGTGTCGACTAGGAATAAACGTTTTCAGGTACACGCAGCCCTCATCCCCAGCCCTTCTCCCGCCAGCGGGCGAAGGGAGTCCTTGCCTGCCGCCGTTTAACGGTGTCGCTGCACTGTCAGGGGAAATCAGTGCAAAGCAATCCTCTTAACCACTTCACATCAGTTTGAATCGCACCCGAAACTGCGCGCGCCCCTTGGTTGCTGTCTCTTGCTCAACATGACAGAGCAGGGCGGGCGGACGGTTGGGGAAGTGGGGAGCGATAAGGGTGCCAGGGTCGAACTAAAATACAAAGGCGGGTATCCGCAGCAATTCATTGGGGTAGAACCTGTGCGCCCCGCTGGAACGCCGCCGCGCCGCTGACCACGGATGTGCCATTGGTGAAGCCGTAGATCATCGCCGCCCCAACACCCGCTGCGCCGGTGAAGGCGCCGCCGATATCGGCCTGCGTCACGCCACCGGAACAATTCGCGCCGGTGCAGCTTGCCGTCAGCGCCCCCCCTCCGATGGCATAACTATCGGCGCCAAACATCGAACGTTGCTGGATCGGGATGGCATTGCCGCTCGCCGCCAGCGTCATCGAATTGATGCTGACATTCACGCCGAAATCGACCGTCTGTGCGCTGAAGTTCGCCCGCAGCATCGCATTGTTCAATGTGCCGACGTTGCCCAGATTGTCGGTCGGCGCAGTCCCGCCCGCCAGCACGTAGTTATAGATGCCGCTGACCGGCAGGGCGACCGGCCCGGTCATGCTGGGCGTGGCAATCCAGTGCAAAGAAGCGGCTCCGAGCGCGCGGGGCGTAACTGCGCCGGTGGCGCGATCAGTGACATTAATCGAGCCACCCACCCAACGCCCCCAACTGATGCCGGTGGTCGGATCGGTGCCCAGTCCGGTCAACGTCGCAGTGCCAATTTCAATGCGCGAAGAACCCATGTTCGAATAGATGTCGTTGGAGTTATAGTTGGAATCGAAGCCCGTCACTCCGCCGGGGACCGCAGTCACCCGCGTGGCGTTATTGTAAGCACCGTCCACAACCATTCCATTGTTCATGGTGCTGGCAGAATCGAAGCCGGACACCGCTACCAACCGGTAAGGCGTGGCAATATCTGCCGGGGTTGCCGTTGCCAGCGCCACCGTGCCGCTCACCGTTTCGAACGGCGAATTGTCCGACGTGCCGTTGCCCGCACCAAATGCGCCCGATGCATTGATCGTGCCGCTGGCCAGTTGCCAGATACCGGCCAGTTCGTTGGCGTTCGGGCCGTAGAAATGGCCGCCGGTCATGCCCACCGCATTTGTCGCCACATTGACCGGGCTGGCGGTGGGCCCCGAGGGCGATGCATTCGCCGTCACGTTGCCGCCGAAGGCATTGGCGGTAATCGTGGCGTTCAGCGACAGGTCGTTGAAATAGCCGACGAACCCGCCGGTAGCTTTATCCAGCACCTGAATATTACTTGCCGTCCCGCTCAAGGTGCCGGCGGTAAAATTGGCGCTCAGATTAACTCCGCCGAACAGGCTGTACGGCGTATTGGTCAAACTGTCCTGCGCGCCGCCGACCATGGAACCGAAATAATCACCGCTCAACGCAAAGTTGCTGACCGGCATGGCTACCGTAGGCGTCATCAACATGCCGCCGGCAAATTCACCGCTGCTGAACGCGCCGGTTGCGGTTGTCGGCGCCAGCCCGGCAGGCGTCGGCAACAAGCGCCATTCGCCGAAATCGGAATATCTCGCGCCATACTGCCCGCCATAAGTATTCATCGAGAACGTTTCGCCCGACCCTGCCAGCCCGGAATACTCGCCTGTCTGAACAGCCGTCAAATTGGCTACCGACGCGACAATCCCGCCGGACAAGGCAGCGGTGACGGGTACGCCATTAGCCAGCGTCACGCTTAATGCAGTCGCCGGCTGAACGGCCAAGGTGGCATTGGTATCGCCTGCGGGGAAAGCGACGCTGATGTTGCCGCCCGTCGCCACCGGGCCGGTCACCGTCACCGACGGCGCCCGCACCGCCACCATATCGGTCGAGGTGTAGGTGTTGGGGATAACCGGCATCGCTGTCGGCGCGCTCAACTGATACTGGAACAATGCGCCATTCAGTCCGTTGCCGGTGAGTTGGCCGCTGAGATAGCCGCTGGCGCCGTCGGCCACACCATCCATCGTGACATTCAATGCACCCGTTGGCATTCCATTGCTGGCTCGGAAACCGTTCTTGGCATAACTGCTCCAGTCCAGCGGCACGCCGGTGGCACTCGCCGACCAGTTATGTCCATTGACGCCCGTCAGCCCCAACGCGATGCCCACCGTCTGATTGGTGAAATTCACCGTCAGACCGGCGCTGGACAAGGTGCCGGTCAAGCCATTCTGGTTGGTCGGCACCGTGCCGCCATCGAGGCTATAGCTCATGCTGCCGAGCAACACCTCGGGCAGATAGAGCGGGTCCAGCCCCGGCCCGCTGATCCAGTGAAACGCCGCGCCGAACGGCATGATGTTACTGTAAGTTCGCGTGCCCTCATCCCAGGTGCCGAAGCGGATGCCGGTTGCCGCATCGGCTGCGGCCTGTCCGGTGCAGGTGACGCAGGTGATCGAGGTCGTGCTGGTATTGCCCGTTCCGGCGTTGTAACCGTAAGCGGTCAGCACCCCGCCGGTAGTGGTTGCGACATCGGCGGTTTGTATATTTGACACATATCCGCCGCCTTCCGCCACCACGAATTTTCCGGTCGCAGGCGTCCCGCCATTCGCCACCGTCGCGTTGCCCGCAACGCCATTCCGCGACAGCGCGGCCACGCCGCCGATGCTGGCGCTCATCAGTCCGCCCGACTGCTGCCATTCCTGAATGTTGTAAGCCACAATCGCACCGGCATAGTTCTGGGCGGTGAATGCACCGTTCAAATAGCCGGACGTATTGACCGCCGCCGTATTGCTGCTGGTTACGCTCAAATTGCCGCCGAACCCGGCATGAGTACCGCCGAATCCGCCGAGGCTCATCGGGGTTGCCGAACTCGCATTCCAGGTGGTCGCACCCAGCGACACCGACAAAGCCGCCGAAACGGTTTGCGCGGTGAAATCCGCCGTCAGGGACAGCGAATTCAGGGTTCCCGTCGCACCCGTGCTACTTTTTGGAGCCGGCGCACCGATCAATGCGTAGGTAAACACCCCCGCCGTCGTTCCGCCCGTCGCGGCGGAGAGCGCGGTCGGCGTATCCAGATAGCCTTGGGGTGCGAATGCCCAGCTTCCCGCGCCAGACCCGCCGCTCTTCTGTCCGGGGCCGAAAGCAATGCCGGTTGATGACTGGGAAATAGTCGGCACATTGGTCCAGCGACCGAACTTGATGCCTGTCGTCGCAAACGAAGTGGCGGTACCGTTCACCGCGCCGGTCGCTCCCGGCAAAGCCAAGGTATGGCTGCCACATTCGACACAATCGTTGTGCCAACTGAATGAAGGCGTAACTGCCGTTGGCGCAACATTTGCGGCGGAGGTCATGCCGCCACCGAAATATATCGGGGCAGAGTCATACCGATGACTGGCCGACAGCTCAAACGAAGCATCGGTCTGCACAAAAGGCTGCGTGGTAAACGGCGGGGCAACCGTGGGGAGGGGTGCGGTGACTGTGCTCTGCTGCCCCGTAGGATCCGTTGCAATGCCGGTGGCGGCATCAAGCTGGAATCCGCCCGTCGTAGTAACGGTTGGGGTAATGGGCTGCGAGGTCACTTGCGGCATGGTGTCCGTCGTTGCCGCAGTCTCTGCACCCTGCTCCGATCCGGCAGCAGCCGTGCTTTCTCCGGCAGGGCCGTCCTGGCCTTCGCCCTGTGTTCCCTGATCGGCGGGAGGCTGGCTGGCGGTGAACAGCGCGGGGTTGACGGGCATCACCACCGGCGTCTGATTCATGCCGGGAGAAAAAGCCATGCCATCGCCGGGCTTGATGTTGACGGTTCCCAGATCGGTGGTCATGGACGTCTCGCCCGTATTGACCATGTTGTAGGTTCCGCCCGGAACGCTGCTGCCGTTGGGCACCACCACGACCGTTTCATGGTCGGTGCCGCGGATGCCTATGGTCGCCGCAGGTGTGGTAATCCGGTAATTCTGCTTGTTGATGCGACCGATCAAGCCGGTGACGGCACGGAAGCCACCCTTGAACAGCGAGAAGAAACTCTTTTCGCTGCCATCTTCCTTGCCGGCAAAGACAAATTGGTCGAATTTCAGCCGCGTATCGGGGCGCACAGCCACAAAGCCCCCATCCTGCATCTTGATCTGTGCGGAAGACCCGGGCGCGGAAGAGAGCGTGTCGCCCTCATTGATCGCATCGCCCTTTTTTGCGGGGCGCGTCTGTCCTGCCGGGTCGACGATCTGCACATTGCCGTTGACGAACTGCACATGGCCGGCCACGTTCGCATAAGCAAGCGGGATGACCGCCGCAAAACAAGCTATCGTCAAACCCAGGCAGGAAAGTAATTTATTCAGGTTTTTCACGGTGACACCTCACACAAATATTGCGCTTACCTGAAATCCCGACGCAGCGTCAGGGAAACATCGCTGCGCTCGAAGCTGTACAGGGCGATGTTGGAGCTTTTTTTGCTGAAAGCCAGTTGCGGCTTGACGGACCAGAGCGTGTCCAGACGCCAGTTTGCACCAACCGTCAGGTCGTACTGGTGTTCGTTGCGCTTGGCGATAAAAAGAAAATTCTGATCGGAATATGCGCCATGCAGCCATCCCAGACTGGCGAAACCGTCCACCTCATCGGCAAATGCCGCCTGTCCGCCAACACGCACGCCCTCAAATTTTTTCTTCCCGTCCGGTCGTCCCGCGACAGCGGATTCCTTGCCCGCGAAAATGCTGCCAAACAGCGCCTGCTTGCCATCCCCCATGACATGCACCCAGCCCGCGCCGATAACCGTTTGATCGGTATTTCCCTCGATACGCGCATCGGTGGCCGGAGCGCCCGGCGGAGAACCCGCCGCGCGATTCTGCCCGTATTGCACAAACGCGTTAATTTGATGGGCGGGGCTGAACACATGCTGCCACTCCCCGCTCATCCCGAGAGCGTCGCGGCGCATCGAATTGCCGGTGTAAAACTGTCCTCCGTTCAACGACAGCCTGTAAACGCTCTGCTCATTCCCGTAGGCAAAACCGGCACGGCCATCCACGCTGGATGCATCGTAGATGGTCTCGGACATATTGCCGCGCTGGCGCAAATTTGCCCCGGCGAAGACACTCCAGCTGTCATTCAGATTACGGCTGATCTCTCCACCGGCATTTATCCCGTAATAATTGTCGGCAAGCTGCGAAGGGTGAAATTGCGGGTTCGCATCCCCGGTAAAGGCCGTAACCATCGCGGCAAAAACCGGAGATACCGAGGCTATCGCTACCGGGGAATTCGTTCCCGAGTTGAGATTGCCATCGTGCCCCAACACGCCTTCGACGTAGCCGCTGATGCGCGTCAGTTGGGACTGTTCATAGGCGGCAATCGCATCCAGATACTTCTGTATCGTCACGCGCGCAGCCTCGGGCGGATTCTGCTTCATCACATATTCGAATTCGATTCTGGCTCGCGGCAAGTCGCCGAGCTGATAGTAGGCGCGCGCCAAGTCGAGACGCGCGCCGGCAAAGTTCGGGTTCACCGCCAGCACCCGCTCGAAGGCGAGTGTCGCCTTGTCCGGCTTGCCGCTATCCAGCGCGGCAATGCCCAGCAGATAGTCGAAGCGCACCTCACCGGAGCGGTCGAATTCGAACGGCTCCAGCAAGGTGTAAGCCTCGGCTGGTTTGCCGGCCTTCAACAACGCATCGGCATCGCGCAAGAGCTGCTCGCGCGCCTCGATTTCGGACAGTTTTCCGGATTCTGCCCCGGCACGTTGAGCGGTCTCCAGCCCGGCCGGCACCCCGGATTTTTGGGACGCAGCCTTGCCGCTATTGACCGGCTCCCGCGCATGTGCCCCTCCCGCAGCCAGCGCCAGCCCAACCGAAACCCAACCCGCAACACGCAGCAGTTTCATAACCCGAACTTCCTTGAATAATTATGCGATTACTTGTGATTTCATAATGCTACGTTGTCGGGGTTATCATCCCGGTCTGCACGGACAGAAAAGGCGAGAGAATCTAGGGAGGCGCTGATTTATTCGTCATCCCCGCGAAGGCGGGGATCCAGTGCCTTTACTTAACTGGGTTCCCGCCTTCGCGGGAACGACGAAACCGAATAAATCAGCGCGTCCCTAGCGAATCACCCGGCGCGCCGAAACTTTCAGTTTCTTCGCGGCGGAAAGCATTCCATCGTCCAGGGTGGCGATGAATTCAACTCCATTGTTATGTGCGACCGCCAGATGCAGGGCGTCCGGGCCACGCAATTGGGTGGCAAAGTTGGCGACATACTCCTGCGCCAGATCGAAGTCATTGCCGCTCGGGATCAGCACAACCAAGGATGCGTCCACCATCGAATCAAACTCGGCAATCAAACGCCGTCCTTGGCCTGACGTTAGCGCGCCCATGCGCACGTCGCGGGAAATCAGGCTGGCAAATTCGACCGCCGTCCATTTGCTGACCGCCAGCGTACCCGCCGTTTGCCTGAAAAGAAAAGCCGCAACCTTTGCGGAAGTGGCCTCTTCCCGGAACAATGGGGTCAGGAAGCTGGTATCCAGATAAATCATTCAGTGTCGCGCAACTCACGAAGCGATGCGGCGCTGCTGCCTTGCCACGCGGGAACCTGCTGGCGCAACTCTGCCAGCCGTTGCAACGGCAATGCCTGCTTGAGCGGGCTGGCGGGGAGTACGCGCACGACCGGGCGACCGTGACGGGTAATAACGACCTCCTCGCCGGATTCAACCGTGTTCAGTAATTCGCTCAGGTGCGCTTTGGCGTGAGCCAGGCTTATTGCGCGCATAGATATGCTCCTTGTGACCAGAAAAGTAGTCACATCCTACGCCGCATTGCGAATGGCGGCAAGTGCTATGGATATTTGCCGCAATCCGGTTGGCAACGAATTGAGGGGGCTCGGATTAAATTTGCAGAAACCTCAGGGGCAAACCTGATAGACAGACCACGGATAAAGCCACGATCACGCCTCCATGACCCCAACTTCCGCCCCTTCAGGACCGTCTCACGCTGGAAATACGCACCCTCGTTCAGGCTTGTCATTGGACAAGGCAGGCTCATCGCCCGGCAGAAAGGAAAAGTGGTAGCATGAAGCAGGCTTCCGGTTGCAAATACGGTTGGATTTCGATTTATGGGAAACGGCAATGCGTAAAGTTATTTTGGTGCTGTTGCTGGCCGCAGCGAGCAATAGCGCGATGGCGGAATGGAAGGAGGTCGGCAACAATGAAGGCACGGCGATTTACGTCGATCCCGCGAGCGTCAAGCGGGCGGGCGATATGGCGACCATGTGGCATCTGACCGACTACAGGACGGCCCGGCAAGATATGGGCGAAAAGTATTTGTCCGCGAAAGATCAGAACGAATACGATTGCAAGGAAGCGAAATCGAGAAGGCGCGCTTCTTCCCAGCACTCCAAAAATATGGGTGATGGCAAAGTGGTTTACAGCGATACCTATGCCACGAGGTGGAAGCCCGTCCCTCCCGACAGCGGCGTGGAGATTCTGTGGAAATTCGCCTGTGTAAAGCGCTAGCCCGGATGTTTCGCCGGATCGCGGGATGATGGCGAGGTGATTTGCGAGCAGATTTGCGCATCCCGCGCCAAGCCAATAGCCGCGCCTATTGGCGCGAAGCGGGGGCGCGAAGATGCCGCAAAGCGACCGCCAGCACCCGCGAAGGCCTGCGGTACAAACTGGATTTCGCTCTTGTGTGCCTGTAACCTTGTATTCATGCCGCTTTCCTTGATTTCAGAGCCGGTCCGGTGAAATATCCGGGCTAAGCCCTTCGTCGGCCAACGGTCATGGCGAGTAGCCACCCCTGATAATGAAACTCGCCATGACCGTTCCCCTCACCTCAACCCTCTCCCGCAAGCGGGCGAGGAGGCGAACGGATCGCTGCGCGAGTTTCACGTTAAAGATGTTGAATTGCATCCGGGGTTGAGTCGCATTATGTAAGATGTGGGAACCCGCAATCCAATGCATCGTTTCAAGCAGTTCCATGGGCAGTATTAACGGTTGGTTCAATCGAGGACGCATCCGGCATCAATGGGAACAAAATGCAAATTGTATATCGCTTAATATTGGCCCTATCCCTGGCGATTATGGTTGCCAGTTCATGGCTTTCGCTTATGGACTCGACAGCCATCAAGCAGATCGACACCGGGCTGAACAGGGCGCTGATCAGCTACGCTACTGCGAGAGCCTTGAATGCGGCTATTTCTGTTGCGCAAGGAACGGAGGTGGCTGTCGAGCCTGGTGGTGTGGGCGTAAATTTCGCTCCCGGGCAAGCGCTTGATCCTATCAATGATTTGGTAGAACAGTTTTCTTCTTTAATGCTGGTTGCGTGCGTTGCTTTTGGTGTTCAGAAAATATTGATATCCATTGGCGGATACTGGCTGGTATCGCTGGTGCTGACCGCCGCAGCGCTTGGCTGGGCATGGTTCTATTTTCGAGATCAAAAACCTCCGGTGTTACTTACCAGAATACTGGTCATCCTATTGATGATTCGCTTCGCCATACCGATGGTGACCCTTGGAACTGATCTGCTGTTCCAGAAATTTATGGACACTGACTATAAGGCAAGCCAGCAAGTAATCGATCTGGCATCTGGTCAGGTAACTGAAATCAGCCAGCAGGACCCCATTTCAACGGCAGATCAAGGGCTTGTCGATAAAATCAAGGAAAGGGTAAGCGGTTTGTGGGCGCAAACCAAGGCTGCAGTCGATGTGAAAGCGCATTATATGAAACTGAAGCAAATGGCAGAGCAATGGGCTGTGCACATCATCAATCTCATCGTGATTTTCCTGCTGCAAACCTTGATCATTCCAGTCCTGCTGATATGGCTCTTGTACGCGGTCGCGCGAGGCACATTTGAAGTGCCGGTGAAGAGGCTTGGCGCGACCGCCAAATGACACTTGAATTTCGCCCGGGTTGCCGGGCGTCTCTCTTTAACAGGGTGCTCGCTCCTGGCATCTACGTGAAACTCGCCATGCCCGATAGGTAAGCCTGAGACATGATTCATCCCAAACAATCCATGGTGTTCGCCCATCGCGGCGCGAACCGGGAGGCGGCGGAGAACACGCGCAGCGCGTTCGACCGGGCGCTCGCCTATCCCATCGACGGCATCGAGACCGACATCCAGCTCAGCCGCGACGAGGTGGCCGTGCTGTGGCACGACCGCTTTCTCGGCAAGCTCGGCATGCCCTTTAAGCGCATCGGCGACTTCGATTACGCCGAGTTGCGGGCGATGGATTTCGCCGCGCATTTCTCCCCGAAAGTCGCGCCGCAAGGCATCATGAGCCTGCAGGAATTTCTGGATGCCTATCGCGGGCGCTGCCGTTTGCTGCTCGAAATAAAAAACCGCGCATGGGAGCCATCCTCGCGCCATGAAATAAAAGTGCGCCAAACGCTCGAGGCGGTCGGCGCGGCGCAGGGCGATGCGGTCATGGTTTCCTCGTTCAACCTCGCCAGCCTGATTTACGCGCATCGCTGCGCGCCGCAGTTTCCGCTGGTGCTCAACCTGGAGCCGGAGCACGGCGCGGATTACGCGCGCAGCGTGCTGGCCGACCAGCCTTTTCTACATGGGTTGTGCGTTCACATCGACACGCTGGATGAGGCCATGACCGCCGTGCTGCGCGAATGCGGCAAAAGCATCGCGGTTTACACCTGCAATAGCGACGAAGAAATAAACCGTGCGCTCGCTTTGGGCGTGGACATCCTGATCAGCGACGTACCGCAAAAGGCCTTGCAGGTGAGGCAGGCGTTGCCCTGCGGATGCGCCAAATAAATCCTTCGTTTGTGATGTGCCTGTTGAACCATGAACGTTTCAATTCGCACTTGCATTTTAATTTGCCCGGGGCGATACTGCATCGCATCTGTAATGCAAAAGGGTAACGCCATGAGTATAACGGCCAAGGCATCTGTCAAAACAGCAGCCAAAACCTCTACCTTCCCGCCGCTGCGGGTGAACGAAGAGTTGCGATCCGCGGCCGAGGCGGCACTGGCGGAAGGCGAGACTATTTCCGGATTCATGCTGGAGGCGATTCAATACAACATACAGCGCCGGGCAATGCAGCAGGAATTTGTCGCCCGTGGACTGGCAGCGCGGGATGACGCCCGTCGCACCGGCAAATATGTCTCGGCGGAAGCGGTGCTGGCCGGGCTGGACAAAACACTGGCACGCAAGGCGGCTGCCCGCAAGTGAGCTACACGGTCCGGTTCACACCAGCCGCCGCAAAAGACTTGCAACGCCTGTTCGACTTTCTCGCGGAAAGGGATATGCCAGCCGCCAAACGCGCCCGCACCGCGATTGCCAAAGGCATCGAATTTCTGCGCGCCTTTCCCTTCAGTTGCCGCAAGGCATCTCCGGAACATCCCTTGTTGCGCGAATTGATCATCAGTTTTGGCGCAAACGGTTATGTTGCGCTGTTTGAAATCGAAGACAGCCGGACCGTAACCGTGCTGGCGATACGCCATCAGCGCGAAGAAGATTTCTTTTGAAGCGTGGCAGCAAGGGGTGTTTTGGTTGCGGAGAATAAATGCGAACCCGACCACAATGGCATTGAAAACATGAACGCCGAATTCATCCACATGAAGCTGTCGCAAGGCGATCGCCTCAAGCGCCTCAACGCGATAGCCATCCGCCAGATGCAAGTGTTTACCGCAGCACCGGCGATCAGACAACTCAAGGGATGATTCATGAGCAAGCACGGATGGAGCAACGCGTAATCCGGGAATTCAGCGCTCCGAACATCCCGGATTCCACTACGTTTCATCCGGGCTTGCCTCTATTATTTGCAGTGTCCTTCTATGGCCTAAGCATAAATGAACCGTAACTTCTCTTCCCTCACCAACAAACAGTTCGACCTGCTGGTCTGCGGCGGCGGCATCTATGGCGCTTGGACGGCTTACGATGCTGCCTTGCGCGGCCTGAGCGTCGCTCTCGTGGAGCAGGGCGACTGGGCCGGCGCAACCTCGTCCGCCTCCAGCAAGCTGATCCACGGCGGGCTGCGCTATTTGGAGTCGCTCGATTTCAAACTGGTCAAGAAGGCGCTGGCGGAACGGCAGATGCTGTTGTCGGTTGCACCGCATCGCGTCTGGCCGCTGCGCTTTGGCTTGCCGGTGTATGCGGACAGCCGCGTCGGCACGTTCCAGCTGCGGACAGGCTTATCCATGTACGATTTTCTTGCGGAAAATTTAAGTTCGAGCATGGTTCATCGCCGCTTTGATAAGCAGGCCTTTGCCGGGCGTTTTCCGTTTCTCGCTGAAGACGGGCTCAAGGGCGGCTTTACCTATGGCGATGCGCAGACCGACGATGCTCGGCTGGTGCTGGAACTGGTCTCCGGCGCGATGGCTGCCGGGGCGGTGTGCGTGAATTATTGCCGGCTGACCGGGATGACGGAAACGGACGGGCGGGTGAGCGGTGCCACGGTTCAGGATATGCCCTATTCACCCTTCGACGAGCTCAGGGCGAACGGTACTTCGGAAGTGCGCGCGAAACAAATTGTCAACGCCACCGGCCAGTGGACGGCGGCATCGGAACAGGGGCGCGGCTGGTGCCGGTTGGACAAGGGCACGCATCTGGTCATGCCCGCGCTGCCGACTGACGAAGCCTTGCTGCTGACCGCCAAGTCGGATGGCCGGGTGTTTTTCATGATCCCGTGGTATGGCATGACGCTGCTCGGCACCACCGACGCGGATTACGGCGGCGATCTCGACCGTGTCGCCGTCGAGCCGGAAGAGGTTGCCTATCTGCTGGCCGAAGCCAACCGCTACCTCAAGACCGCGTGGGCGGAAAAGGACGTGGTCGGCAGCTATGCCGGTTTGCGCGTGATGAAGTGCGGCGGCGCAGCATCGCCCGCAGCCGCCAGCCGAGACTGGGAACTGAAGACGGCGGGCAACGGGGCGCATTATTCCATCGGCGGCAAGCTCACCTCGGCGCGCGAAGATGCGGCCTGCATCGTCGACACGGTGTGCGCGCAACTGGGCATCGATAAACCCTGTGCCACCCGAAGCCGCGCATTTCCCTGGGCGCCGGAGGAGGACTATGCCAGCTGGTTCGTCGCCGCAAGCACTCAGGCAGCGCGGCATGGCATCGATCAGGAAAGCGCGAAGTGGTTGATGCGCAGACATGGCAAGCGGGTGAACGAGGTGTTCCGCATCGTTGAAGACGATCCCCGTCTGGCCGAAAGGATATTGCCCGCCCTGCCGTTCATTCATGCCGATCTGCTGTTCTGTGCGCGCGACGAAATGGCCGTTCATCTGGGCGACCTGTTGCGCCGCCGCATGCCGTTGCTGATTCTGGCGAAGCTGGATGAAGGCGACTTGCGCCGCCTCGCCAAACTGGTTGCCGACGCAATGGGGTGGGATGAGGCCGCGCTTAACCGGGAAATCTAAATCTGTAGGAGCGGGCCTTCTAAATGGTGAGTTTAAAATATGCCTCTGAATTATCCTCAGGCAAAGTGGCGTGGGCGCTCCTCCCCATTCAAGGGGGAGGCTGGGAGGGGGATGGGTTGCATGAGAAAGCAACTCTATCGGCATTCCAACCCCATCCCCACCCTAACCCTCCCCTTGAAGGGGAGGGGATTTTGCCGCGACTGAAAATTGTTCGGAGACATAATTCGGAATGATCTCCGCCATCGCCCTCGACTTGGGCACCACATCAATCAAGGCCGGTCTGCTGTCCGATGGAGGCACGCTCGGCGGGGTCGTTGTGCGTGCAGCGCCCGACGTGACGGCGGATGGCGGGCGCTACGAAAGCGATGCGCTGGCGTATGCCGAAGCTGCGGACGCGGTGCTGGCCGAATGCATGGCGCAGACGGTGGCCCGCCCGCCGCTCGGCCTGTGCAGCCAGCGCTCTTCGTTCCTGATCTGGGAACGTGCCACCGGTCAACCGGTCACGCCGCTGATCTCGTGGCAGGATGATCGTGGCGCTGAAAGTTGTGCGATGTTGTGTGACGAGGAGGCTGTCATACGCGAGCTCACCGGGCTGCCGCTGGCGGCCTATTACCTCGCTCCCAAGCTGCGCGTGCTGCTGAATGAGAATCCGTCATGGCGCGAGCGGCTGGCCGGCGGCGCATGGCTATTGGGCACGCTGGATACTTTCCTGATATGGCGCTGGACGGGCGGCAGGCGCCACCTGACCGACGCTTCGATGGCGGCGCGCACGCTGTTGATGGATATTCGCAGCCAGCAATGGTCGCCGCTGCTGTGCGAACTGTTCGATGTTCCGCGCCAGATATTGCCGGAAATTCGCCCTTCTGCCGGATGGGCGCTGCAATTGATGAACGGATTGACCCTGCAAGCCAGCGTCAGCGATCAATCGGCGGCTCTCATCGCGAGCATCGCCACGGATCAGCCGGAGGCGTTGGTCAATCTGGGCACGGGGGGCTTTGTCATTCGCTATCTGCCCCACGGGCGCAGCGCCCCCGATGGCTATCTGCAAACGCTGGTCTGGCAGGATAAGGCGGGGCAGGCGCATTTCGCCGCCGAGGGCACGCTCAATTCCATCGCGGCGGCGCTGGCCCCCTATGCGGTCGATACCTGCCGCGCGGAGGATCTGGCGTGCGACGATATCTTCTGTCTCGCCGAACCGAGCGGGCTGGGAGCGCCCTATTTCCGTGGTGATTTGGGGTTGTCGTTTTCCGCGCCGGTCGAGCATTTGCCTCCGCAACGCGTCGCGGCGCTGCTGCTCGAGGGGATTATCTTCCGCGTGGCGCGCATCCTCGAAGACCTGCACCGCGAATTTGGCATCGAGCGCGTCTACCTTTCCGGCGGGCTGTCAGCCCTGCCTTGCCTGCAACAGGGGATAGCACGGTGCGCGCCGTTCGCGGCGACCTATCGCCTGACCCAGCCCGATGCCAGCCTGACTGGCGCGGCAAGGCTGGCGGCGGGAATGCCTCTCGGCGGCGGCAGCAGGAGCGCCGAAAAGGTCGATACCGGTCGGCCTGCGCCGCAGCTGCCCGAAAAGTACGCGCGCTGGAAGGTCTGGCTGGATGGCCGGTTGCGTGCGTGAGTCAAGCGTTATCGGGGTGGCGCCATGACCCTGTTTTTAGTTCGGCAGAATGCCGGGCAGCAAGGGTAATTTTAGTTTGACAGGTGCCGGATGGCTGGCATAGAATGCGCGCCCTTCGAGGTTTACTTATTGATTTTTAGGAATAGTGGCTATGAAAACATTTTCTGCCAAATCCCATGAAGTCCAGCACGACTGGCTTCTGGTTGACGCAGCCGATCAGGTGCTGGGCCGTCTGGCCGCACAGATCGCTTCGCGTTTGCGCGGCAAGCACAAGGCGATTTACACCCCGCACGTGGATACCGGCGATTTCGTCGTGGTGGTCAACGCGGGCAAGCTGCGCGTGACCGGCAACAAGACGGAAGCCAAGCTGTACCACCGCCACACGACTTATCCGGGCGGCCTGTACACGACCAATTTCTCCAAGATGCAGGCGCGTCATCCGGGCCGTGCGCTGGAGAAGGCGGTCAAGGGCATGTTGCCGAAAGGCCCTCTGGGCTATGCAATGCTGCGCAAGATGAAGGTGTACGCCGGTACTGAGCACCCGCATGAAGCGCAGCAACCGAAACCAGTCAACCTGTTGAAAGCCTGACTATGAGCGTGAATTACAATTACGGAACCGGCCGCCGCAAGAGTGCGGTGGCGCGTGTATTTATCAAGCCGGGCAAGGGCGACATCGTGGTGAACGACAAGCCGGTGGACGAGTTTTTCTCCCGCGAAACCGGCCGCATGATCGTGCGCCAGCCGCTGACCCTGACCGAAACGCTGGGCAAGTTCGATATCATGGTAAACGTCATCGGCGGCGGCGAAGCCGGACAGGCGGGCGCGGTGCGCCACGGCATCACGCGCGCGCTGATCGACTACGACGAGTCGCTCAAGCCAGTATTGAAGCACGCCGGTCTGGTGACCCGCGATGCGCGCGAAGTGGAGCGCAAGAAGGTCGGTCTGCGCAAGGCGCGCCGCAGGAAGCAGTTCTCCAAGCGTTAATATCTGTCGAGCCTGTCGAAAGGCTTGGTTGGATGCACAGCAAAAGCCGCCTTCTGGCGGCTTTTGCTTTAGAATGATGAAAATGCGGGTTAAGGAATATTTACGATGATTAAAGTTGGCATTGTTGGTGGCACAGGCTACACCGGCGTGGAGTTGCTGCGTCTGCTGGCGGCCCATCCGCAGGCCGCTTTGCAAGCGATCACTTCGCGCGCCGACGCCGGTATGCCGGTCAGCCAGATGTTCCCCAGCCTGCGCGGTCATGTGGATTTGCCGTTCACCCATCCGGACGAGGCGCGTCTGGAGCAATGCGACCTGGTGTTTTTCGCCACCCCGAACGGCATCGCGATGCAGCAGACGCGCGCCTTGTTGGATGCGGGAGTGAAAGTGATTGATCTGGCTGCCGATTTCCGTTTGCGGGACATCGCGACATGGGAGAAATGGTACGGCATGAGCCATGCCTGCCCGGATCTGGTTGCCGAAGCGGTGTATGGACTGCCGGAGGTGAATCGCGCGCAGATCAAGTCGGCCCGGCTGGTCGCCAACCCCGGCTGTTATCCGACTGCGGTGCAATTGGGTTTCATCCCGCTGCTGGAAGCGGGCGTGATCGACGCGGGCAGTTTGATCACCGACGCCAAATCCGGGGTGTCCGGTGCGGGGCGCAAGGCCGAAATTCCCACGCTGTTCGCCGAGGCATCCGATAACTTCAAGGCTTACGGCGTGGCGGGGCATCGCCATCTGCCGGAAATCAGGCAGGGTCTGGCGCGCGTGACCGGCAATCCGGTCGGCCTGACCTTCGTGCCGCACCTGACCCCGATGATCCGCGGCATCCATGCCACGCTGTATGGCAGGCTGACCGGCGAGGCGGATTTGCAGGCGCTGTTCGAGCAGCGCTACGCCGGCGAGCCGTTCGTGGACGTGATGCCCGCCGGCAGCCATCCGGAAACCCGTTCGGTGCGCGGCGCGAACGCTTGCCGCATCGCGGTGCACAGGCCGCAGGGCGGCGACACCGTGGTGGTGCTGTCGGTGATCGACAATCTGGTCAAGGGCGCAGCGGGGCAGGCGGTGCAGAACATGAACATCATGTTCGGGCTGCCGGAAGGCTCAGCCCTGGACAATCTTCCGTTGCTCCCCTGAGATGTGGCGGCGCGTTAAACGCAGCTTTAGCATTTCCGCCCCGAAACTGGCGGTGCGTCCGCATATCCCGTGGTATTTGCGCTGGAGCTTGACGGTGCCGTTCGTGCTGGCATCGCTGGGGCTGGCCTGGTGGGCATACGGCAGCGGGCTGGAACTGGCCGGGTTTTATCGCGGGGAGACGCAAAGGGAATTGGCCGGTTTGCGCGAGCAGGTTGCTAAACTGGAAATAGAAAATACGCAATTGAGCACCCAGGTTGCGCAATATGAACGACAAATCCAGATCGAGCAGGCCAGCAGCCAGGAAACGTCCAAGCAACTGAAAAACCTGTCGGATGAAAATGACCGTCTACAGGAGGATCTCGCGTTTTTTCAAAACCTTACCGCAATGCACGGCAAGGAAGGCGATCTGGGGGTGCACCGGCTGAGGCTGGAACGGGATAAAATGCCCGGCGAATACCATCTGCGCATGTTGCTGGTGCAGAGCGGGCAGCGTGCCAAGGAATTCAACGGCAGCTATCAGCTGGTCGCCACAGTGTTGAAGGGCGGGCTGCGAACCACGCATTTATTTCCGCAGGATGCATCGGACAATGCCCAATTTCAGCTCAGTTTCAAGTATTATCGGCGCGTTGAACAAAGCATCCAATTGCCGCAGGATGCACAGCTGGAAAATATACAAGTGCGGATATTCGAGCAAGGCGCGAGCGAGCCGAAAGTGAAGCAGAGCGTTGGCGTGTCTTAGCAGAAACTTGGCAAAGGGAGGATTTATGTTCGGTAAAAAGCACAGCAAGCCGCAAAGCCGCATCGATTCGCTGATCGGCGCGGGAACGACCATCGAGGGCAACCTGACTTTCAGCGGCGGGATGCGCATCGACGGGCAGGTGAACGGCAATGTGGTCGCGGCCCAGGACAAGCCGAGCACGTTGGTGCTGAGCGAACATGCGCGGGTGGTAGGCGAGATCAATGTCACGCATCTGGTTATCAATGGCTCGACCACGGGCCCGGTATCCGCCAGCGAGTATCTGGAACTTCAGGGCAAGGCCAGGGTCAACGGGGACGTACACTATAAAACGCTGGAAATACAGTTGGGCGCAATCGTCGAAGGACGCCTGATACACAACAATGTCGCGGCGCAGGAAAAAGTCGTGGCATTCAAATTGAATAGCGGTGAATAATTTATTTAGGAGATAGACATGAATGCAGCAACCGAAACGCAGGACCCGCTGGTCTTTACCGACAACGCGGCGAACAAGGTAAAACAATTGATCGAGGAGGAAGGCAACACCGACCTCAAGCTGCGCGTGTTCGTCAGCGGCGGCGGCTGTTCCGGGTTCCAGTACGGTTTTACTTTCGACGAAGAGGCCAACGAAGACGACACCGTGATGACCAAGAACGGCGTGCAGTTGCTGATCGACCCGATGAGCATCCAGTATCTGGCCGGCGCGGAAATCGACTATACGGAAGGGCTGGAAGGTTCGCAGTTCGTTATCCGGAACCCGAGCGCAGCATCCACCTGCGGCTGCGGTTCATCGTTCTCGGTTTAGCCTGTTGTTCGGTTGGGAAGCTACGGGGCGCTTTGCGCCCCGTTTGCATTTTTATGCGGGGTAGATTGCGCCGAGCACACAGGGATGGCGCGCCCCGGTGACGGCGGGCAGGTTGGCCGGCTTGCCATGCAAGGTCTGTTGCGCCAGCCAGGCGAAGGCGATGGCTTCCAGGTAATCGCCGTCCACGCCGAGAATATCTGTGGTCTGTACGCAGCTGTCCGGCAGCAAGGCGGCGAGGCGGGCGCGCAGGGCCGAGTTGCGGGCGCCGCCGCCGCACAGGTAAATTTCCGTTGCTGCGGCGCTGTGCTGCCGGATAGCCTGCGCGATACTGCGGCAGGTCAGTTCCAGCAAAGTGGCTTGCACATCCGCAGCAGATTCGCCGCCTTGCAGCTTGCTATTTAGCCATGCCATGTCAAACAGGTCGCGCCCGCTGCTTTTGGGCGGCGGCAGGGTGAAAAACGGCTCGTCTAGCATCCTTTCCAGCAGGGCGGGTAGCAACATTCCCGATGCTGCCCACGCGCCGTTGTCGTCGAAGGGTTTGCCGAGGTGCCGCATGCACCAGGCGTCCATCAGCAGGTTGCCGGGGCCGCAGTCGAAGCCCGTCGTGTCGCCGCCGGGGGGGAGGTCGGTCAGGTTGGCGATGCCGCCGATGTTGACGATGGTGCGATGGACGGTTGCGTGGCGCAACACCTTGTCGTGAAACGCCGGAACCAGCGGCGCGCCTTGCCCGCCTGCGGCGATGTCGCGGCTGCGGAAGTCGCCGACCACGGCGATGCCGGTCAGTTCGGCGAGCAGCGCGGCGTTGCCGATTTGCAGCGTGTAACCTTGTTCGGGGCGGTGGCGGATGGTCTGGCCGTGGCAGCCGATGGCGCGGATTTTTGCGTTCGATGTGTTGGCCGCGCCGAGCAGCGTCTTGACCGACGCGGCATAGAGCTGCGCCAGCCGGTTGCCGGCCAGTTGCGCGCGGTGCAACTCGTCAGGGCCGGGCGGGTGCAACGCCAGCAGTTCGTTTCTCAGCGCATCGTCGAAGGGCTGGTAATGCCTGGCAAGCAGCTTGGGTTGCGCTCCGCCCAGGTCGGCGAGGGCGGCATCGATACCGTCCAGGCTGGTGCCGGACATCAGCCCCACATACAGTTCCGGCGGATGCGGCACGGCGTAGCGTACTTAATCGAGTTTGGCGAGATTGGTATTGCGCAGCAGGTTCAGGCGCGCCACGAAATTGTCTGCCGTCTGTTGGAACGCCGCTATGTTCGCCGTGCTGACGGGCTGCGCATCGGGCAATGCGATGCGCAGCGGGTCGCGCTGCTGGCCGTCGACCCTGAATTCATAGTGTAAATGCGGCCCGGTGGTTAGGCCGGTCATGCCCACATAGCCGATCACATCGCCTTGCGCCACGCGCTGGCCGCGGCGCAAACCCTTGGCGAAGCGCGACAGATGGCCGTACACGGTAGCGAAGCGTCCCTGGTGGCTGATGGTGACGAAGTTGCCGTAGCCGGCTTGCTTGCCGAAGGATGAAACGGTTCCATCCGAAGTGGCTTTAACCTTGGTGCCTATCGGGGCGGCAAAGTCCACGCCCCGGTGCGCGCGCCACTTGTTCAGCACCGGGTGAAAGCGCGAGTTGGTAAAGCCCGAACTCACGCGCGAAAATTCGATGGGCGAACGCAGAAAGGCTTTGCGTACGCTCTTGCCTTCCGGCGTGTAGTAATCGCCCCGGAAATGGACGGCGCGGTAGACCTGGCCCTGGTTGACGAATTCGGCCGCCTGAATATGGCCGGTATTTATCAGCGCGCCGTTGCTGTAAGTCGTTTCGTACATTACGGTGAATTTGTCGCCTTGGCGCAAGTCGTGGTGGAAGTCGATATCGCCGCTGAAAATTTCGCTTAACTGGTAAGCGGCAGCCTCCGGCATTTCCGCCGCGTCGGTGGCGGCATACAGGTTGCTATTGATTTCGCCGGTGCGCACAAACAGGCGTTTTTCCAGTTGCGCGGGCAGGGTGCTGGCCGTGTAACCATCCCCCTGTTTTTCGATCATGACTTGCGCGCTGTTGCCGTCCAGGTAGCGCAGTGCGATGAGCCCTCCGCCGACATCGGTTTCGGCCTGCACTTCGCGGCCGACGGCCAGTTGGCGGAAGGACTCGGCTTCGGGGGAAGTGCGCAGCCAGGCGCTTGCGGCGGCATCATCGACATTCAGGCGGCGCAGCAATTCGACTACGGTGTCGCCGCGTTGCACACGCTCGTTGCGCCAGAAACTGGCGACAGTATTTGCCTCCGGAGCCGCTTTAGGTAATGCGATCTCTTCAGTGACAAACCTGGACGGGTCCAACCCCAGATCGCTTTGTGGCATCAGGCCAAAAGCGGTAACAACGCCCAGCAGCGGCATGGTGGACAGAGCGACGAACCAGCGCAATTTCAATTTGCGTTCTTGGCTGAGCAGGTTTTGGGTTAACATTCGCGCCTCCCGATGAGTTGCTTTGCTGTAAATCAGCAATACACTGTATTTTCGATTGGCGCGCACTTTACCAGAAACTGGCATCCTCTCAAAACCGGGTTGACCGGTGGCGGGCGAGAAAATCGAGTGGCAAAACATGGCCGACGGTCGGTTGAAAAAAAAGGGCGGGCGGCAGCCGGCTTTTCCGAACTTGAATTGATGACGAATATGGATGAAACAACACATCAGAATGCGCTGGCTCAGATCAAGCGTGGCGCTCACGAGATTCTGCTTGAAAATGAATTAAAACAAAAGCTTGCAACGGGTCGCCCGCTGCGCGTCAAGGCGGGTTTCGATCCGACTGCGCCGGATTTGCATCTCGGCCATACGGTATTGCTCAACAAGATGCGCCAGTTGCAGGACCTGGGACACCACGCGCTGTTCCTGATCGGCGATTTCACCGGCATGATCGGCGACCCGACCGGCAAAAATGCCACCCGCCCGCCGCTGTCGCGCGAGCAGGTGCTGGAAAACGCCCAGTCCTACCGCGACCAGGTGTTCAAGGTACTCGATCCGGACAGAACCGAGATCGTGTTCAACTCGGCCTGGATGGATAAATTCAGCGCGGTTGATCTGGTCAAGCTGGCGGCCACGCACACCGTGGCGCAAATGCTGGAGCGCGACGATTTCGGCAAGCGCTACCGGGCCAACCAGCCGATCGCCATCCACGAATTCCTCTACCCGCTGGTGCAGGGCTACGATTCCGTGGCGCTCCGGGCGGATATCGAGCTGGGCGGCACCGACCAGAAATTCAACCTGCTGATGGGGCGCGAACTGCAAAAGCACTATGGGCAGGCGCCGCAGTGTGTGCTTACCATGCCGCTGCTGGAAGGGTTGGACGGTGTGAACAAAATGTCCAAGTCGCTGGGCAACTACATCGGCATCACCGACGCGCCGCAGGAAATGTTCGGCAAACTGATGTCGGTCTCCGACGATCTGATGTGGCGCTATCTGGAACTGCTGTCGTTCCGCAGCCTGGGCGAGATCGCCGCGTGGCGCGAAGAAACCGCGCAAGGGCGCAACCCGCGCGGCATCAAGGTGCTGCTGGCGCAGGAAATCGTGGCGCGTTTCCATTCGCAACAAGCCGCCGTGGATGCGCTGGCGGAATTCGAAGCGCGTTTCAAGCAGGGCGTGCTGCCGGACGACATGCCGGAAGTCACCGTCGCCGGCGCGGATGGCCGCATCGGCATCGCCCAGATGCTCAAGCAGGCCGGGCTGGTTCCCAGCACCTCCGAAGCGTTGCGCATGATCGAGCAGGGCGGGGTCAAGCTGGACGGCGAAAAAATCAGCGACAAAGCCCTGCAACTCAAGATGGGTGTGGTTGTCGTCGCGCAGGTCGGCAAGCGCAAA